>NZ_SCOC01000016.1:0-102825 GCF_005502615.1 Gordonia sp. ALPHA1B1
ACTCGAGTATCGGCCAGATTCCCCCGACCGAGTTCGAAACGCTCCACTACGCTGGCCTCGGACCCGAGGACCAGCCCACATTGGAGGCGGCACAAAACCTAGGGTGATTCACCCGGGACCGACCCTGTCCCTTGACAACTCAACAGTGTCACCCCAGCGGCAACCGCCCGTACGAGACCGGAACGTCTCGTCGTCGTGGGTGGAAGGCGACTGCCGAGCGCCGAATGAGGGCCCGGACCTGGGCCAGTGCTGCCGGGTGTTCCAAACTGCCGGGGACGGTGGTCGTCTGTGCCTCAGGCGAACTGGCGGCACGTCCAAGCGGGGGCGGCAACGTCGGCGTGGCAACGGTCATCCCGTCACGCACGCTTCGCATTACTGTGACCGGGCTACGCCGAACCGCGGTCAGCGAGGTTCGGCGGGTCTCAGCCGGGCAGCGACCAGTACGCGAGCATCGGCTCCTCGGTGAGCACGGCGCCGCCGTCGACGATGGTGAGACTTGTCGGCGAGACGAGGTAACGCACCGAGCCGTTGCGCGCCTCGAATGTGTTACCGGTGCGGGTCGGGAACTGGAGTTCGATCCCGCCCTCGGGTGCGGCGCCCTTGTAGTACAAGCGGCCCGTCTGGGTGCCCACCTGGCAGATCACCACGCGCGACCGGGCGGTCTGTCCGACGGCCACGGCGGGGTCGTCGGCGGCGTTGCAGCGGGGACCGTTGGTGAATCCCTGCCAGTCGGCGCCGGCGACGGTGGGGGTCGGCCGGACCGGGGGCGGCGGCGTCGTCGTGGTGGTGGTCGCGGTGGTGGGGGTCGTCGTCTCCGCGGGGCGGGTGACGGTACTCGTGAAGGTCGACGCCGACGGTTGTCCGCCGTCCGCGCTGTCGCGGTCCGCGGACTCGTCGTCCGCGGGGATCAGGAGCAGCGCCGCGAGGACGCCCACCACCACCAGCAGCACGCCCGCGCCGATCGCCACCAGCACCGCCGGCGACGACCACGGGGACCGCGGCGGGCCAGGTGGCACCGGGCCCTGCGGGTAACCGCCCGACGGATAGCCACCCTGGGGATAGCCGCCTGGACCGCTCGGTGGATAGGTCATCTCGCTCCTTCGGTTCGGCCGGCCGCCGGTTCCGTTCGGTCCTACAGTTCGCCGATGATCCGGGCCAACAGCTCGCCCATCCGGGTTGCCGACGCGCGGCCGACCTCCAGGACCTCTGCGTGGCTCAGGTGTTCGCCGGTCATGCCGGCCGCGAGGTTGGTGACCAGGGAGATGCCGAGCACATCGAGTCCGGCGGCGCGCGCCGCGATGGTCTCGTGCACGGTCGACATCCCGACCAGGTCCGCACCCATCGTCCGCAGCATCCGGATCTCGGCGGGGGTCTCGTAGTGCGGGCCGGGGAGCCCGGCGTAGACCCCCTCGGCGAGGCCCGGGTCGATGCCGCGCGCGATCTGTCGCAGCCGCGGTGAATAGGCATCGACCAGGTCGACGAACTGGGCGCCGACCAACGGGGAGCGGGCCGTGAGATTCAGATGATCCGAGATGAGCACGGGTTGCCCGACCGACATGTCCTCGCGCAGACCGCCCGCCGCGTTGGTGAGCACGACGGTGTGGACACCGGCCGCGGCTGCGGTGCGGACCGGGTGGACCACGCGAGCGAGGTCGTGGCCCTCGTAGGCGTGAATACGTCCCAGCATCAACAGGACTCGTCGATCACCGATCCGGACGGAGTGGACCACGCCGCCGTGGCCGGCGGCCTTGGGCGGGACGAATCCCGGGATCGACGCCATCGGCAACGAGCGGATGGGCCGCCCGAAGGCGTCGGCGGCAGGTGACCATCCCGACCCGAGGATGACGGCCACATCGTGTGTAGCGGCGTCGGTCTCGGCAGCGATCGTGGCCGCGGCGACGATGGCCGCGGCATCGGGGTCGGCGGTGGGCTCCATGCGCCAACCCTAAACCGTTCCCAGGCCCACACGGCCGCGCGTCGCAGCGCGCCGACCGATCGGGTCGGTGGCGACGAGACCGGGAGCGATAAGGTCGGGACATGCCATTTCTGAACGGTGACGGGGAGGTCGTCGAGCTCCATCTCGGAGCGCGCGGTGAGGAGATCAGCGAGTCCAATCCGGAGAACCGCTTCCGGGCCGACTGGTTGGACGAGGTCGATGCACTGCTGGACCAGGTGGTCGTCGACCGCACACGACCGCTGGTGATCACCGCCACCGGGAAGTTCTTCTCCAACGGCCTGGACACCGACCACATCTTCGCCGCTCCCGACCAGCTGCCCGGTTACCTCGACCGCGTGCACGCCCTGTACGCGAAGGTGCTCACCCTGCCCGTTCCGACGGTCAGCGCCGTCAACGGACACGCCTTCGGCGCCGGAGCGATGCTCGCGTTGTGTACCGACCACGTCCTGATGCGCACCGAACGCGGTTTCTGGTCGCTGCCCGAGGCCGCTCTCACCATGCCGTTCACCCGTGGGATGGCGACGTTGCTGCGCACCCGACTGACCGATCGCACCGCCACCGAGGCGATGTACACCAGCCGGCGGTACGGCGCCGACGACGCGGTGCGTGCGGGAATCGTCGACGAGGCCGTGGACGCCGAACTCCTCGTGAAGCGGGCCATCGAGATCGCGGCCGCCCGCTCCGCGACCGCCGGACCCAACCTGGCGCTGATCAAGCGCGGACTCCGTGGCCCCCTGCTCGACGACCTCGCACGTCAGACCCCGCCCGGAGTCTTCTGATGTCGGTCGCGGGAGCGGATTTCGCCGCGGCGGACGATCCCATCGACGCCTGGCTCGCCGAGCACGGCGGCGATCTCATCGCGTGGCGCCGGCAGATCCATGCGCATCCGGAACTGTCCCGGCAGGAGGTCCGCACCACCGAGCTGGTGATGAGCGAGCTCACCGCTGCCGGACTCAC
This sequence comes from Gordonia sp. ALPHA1B1, assembly GCF_005502615.1. Lineage (NCBI taxonomy): Bacteria > Bacillati > Actinomycetota > Actinomycetes > Mycobacteriales > Gordoniaceae > Gordonia > Gordonia sp. ALPHA1B1. The sequence continues at coordinate 2,915 of NZ_SCOC01000016.1, forward strand.
CCCGCGCCGGCTGCCGCTGGGCACCGGAGTGGTGTGCGACCTCGGTCCTGCCGGTGAGCCCCGTATCGCGCTGCGCGCGGACATGGATGCCCTGCCGGTGACCGAACACACCGGCCTGCCGTTCACCTCGGCGGTGGAGGGCGCGTCGCACTCGTGCGGTCACGACGCGCACACGGCCATCCTGATCGGCGTCGCGAAGCTCCTCGCCGCGGCCGAACCACTTCCGGTCGGCGTGCGTCTGATCTTCCAGGCCGCCGAGGAGGTCATGCCCGGCGGAGCCCTCGACGCCATCGAGGCGGGCGTCACCACCGGTCTCGGCCGCATCTTCGCCTTGCACTGCGACCCTCGCCTGCCGGTCGGCACGGTCGGCCTGCGGTCCGGCCCGTTGACGTCCGCGGCCGACCACATCGATCTGCAACTGCACTCGGCCGGCGGGCACACGTCGCGGCCGCACCTCACCGGGGATCTCATCTACGCGATGGGCACGGTGATCACCGGCCTGCCCGGGGTGCTGTCGCGACGGATCGACCCGCGTTCGGGCACGGTGATGGTGTGGGGCGCGGCGAACGCCGGCAGCGCCGCCAACGCCATCCCGCAGGAAGGTCGCATGCGCGGCACGGTCCGCACCGGCGATCACGCCACCTGGGCCCAGCTCGAGCCGCTGGTCCGCAGCGTCGTCGGCGAGCTGCTGGCACCGCTCGGCGTCCGGTACGACCTCTCGTACTTCCGCGGGGTGCCGCCGGTCGTCAACGACGAGGTCGCGGTCGGGATGTTCGAACGGTCCGTCGCCGCGATCGGGTCCAAGGCGATCGCGGACACCCCGCAGTCACCCGGCGGCGAGGACTTCTCCTGGTATCTCGAACACGTCCCGGGAGCGATGGCCCGCCTCGGCGTGTGGGACGGATTCGGACCGCAGGTCGATCTGCACGCGCCCAACTTCGATCTCGACGAACGTGCCCTCGCGATCGGTGTGCGCGCGCTCGCCGGGATCGTGCTGAACGCGACCAGCGCCGCCGGCTAGGACACTCGGTCTATTCCGCGGGCCCCGGCCCGGGTCCGACATTGCGCGACTCGCGCAACCGGAGGTCCTGCACATACTCCGCGGGTGCGCCGGCGATCTCCGCGGCCTCGGCCATGACGCCGAGATAGCGCGCCGAGGGCAACCCGCCCTCGAAGGCGTCGAGGACGTACAACCAGGCCAGCACCGGGCCGTCGGCGGTGTCGACGCGGGCGCGGATCTTGCGGTGGATGCCGAGCTCGGAACCCTCCCACCGGTCGAGCAGATCCTCGTCCTCGGTGGTGACGTCGTAGAGAACCACGAACACCCGGGCGTCGGGGTCGTCGCGGTCCTCGGTGACCGTGGCCAGGGACCCCTCCCACCCGATGTCGCCGCCGCCGAACGTCAGACGCCAGCCGCGGAGCCATCCGGTGCCCGACATCGGGGAGTGCGGCGCGCGCTCGGCCATCTGCTCGGGATGCATGTTGGATCCATAGGCAGCATAGATGGGCACGGATGGAGCCTAGATGGTCCCCGCCGAGTCCGGAAGGCGACACCGTGGCCCGGCTCCGGTTTGCGACCACGTTCACAACGACGGACCCGCCCGACTAGTTTGGTAGGCGGCGCGAACGGGGTCGACCGTCTCGCGCGACCCGAGGAGCGTGTCACCCCGCGTTCCCGTCGAGCCACGACATACAGCCGGGCGCAGCTTCCCCACGAAGGACGCGGCGAGCCGGCGTGGAGAACAGGAGTCACAGTGACCAGGATCGTCATCATCGGCGGCGGACCCGCGGGTTACGAGGCGGCGCTCGCGGCGGCCGCCTACGGGGCCGACATCACGGTGATCGATTCGGACGGGATCGGCGGTGCCTGCGTGTTGTGGGACTGCGTCCCGTCAAAGACGTTCATCGCGTCCACCGGCATCCGCACCGAGGTCCGTCGCGCCGTCGATCTGGGCATCAACATCAAGACCGACGACACCTCCGTCACATTGCCGCAGATCCACCAGCGGGTCCGCGACCTCGCGTTCGCCCAGTCCGCGGACATCCGCTCACGACTCATCAGCGAAGGCGTGACACTCGTCTCCGGTACCGCGGTTCTCGACGAGCGGCAGGTCGGCGTCTCGACGCACACCGTCGTCGCGACCCTCGCCGACGGAACCACCGAACGCTACGACGGCGATGTGGTCCTGCTGGCGACCGGCGCCTCGCCCCGCGTGCTGCCCGACGCCGAACCCGACGGCGAGCGCATCCTCACCTGGCGTCAGCTCTACGACCTCGAGGAGCTGCCCGAACACCTCGTCGTCATCGGTTCCGGCGTCACCGGCGCCGAGTTCGTCCACGCCTACACCGAACTGGGCGTCAAGGTGACGCTCGTGTCGAGCCGCGACCGGGTCCTCCCGCACGAGGACGAGGACGCCGCGCTGGTGCTCGAGGACGCACTCGCCGAACGCGGCGTCGAACTGGTCAAGCACGCCCGCGCCGACAAGGTCGAGCGGCACGGCGATTCGGTCACCGCGCATCTGGCCGACGGCTCGACCGTGACCGGCAGCCACGTGCTGATGACCGTCGGTTCGGTCCCCAACACCACCGATCTCGGACTCGATCGTGCCGGGGTCGCGGTCGGCAAGGGCGGTTACATCGAGGTCGACCGGGTGTCCCGCACGTCGGTCGCGGGGATCTATGCGGCCGGCGACTGCACCGGGCTGTTCCCGCTGGCATCGGTGGCCGCCATGCAGGGCCGCATCGCGATGTACCACGCACTCGGCGAGGGCGTGAGCCCGATCAAGCTGAAAACCGTTGCGTCCGCCATCTTCACGCGTCCGGAGATCGCCACGGTGGGGGTGTCGCAGAACGCCATCGACACCGGTGAGTACCCGGCGCGCACCGTGATGCTGCCGTTGGCCACCAACCCGCGCGCCAAGATGAGCGGTCTGCGCCGGGGCTTCGTGAAGATCTTCTGCCGGCCGGCCACCGGTGTGGTCATCGGCGGCGTCGTGGTCGCACCGAACGCCTCCGAACTGATCCTGCCCATCGCCCTCGCGGTGCAGAACAAGCTCACCGTCGGCGACCTGGCCCAGACGTTCTCGGTGTACCCGTCGCTGACCGGGTCCATCACCGAGGCGGCGCGGCAGCTGGTTCGGCACGACGACCTGGACTGAGCGCCGCCCGCCCACTGTGCACAGCCGGTGCCGGTGTGCGCCGCCGGCTGCGTCGTCACGGTAGGGTCGGACGAATTCGTTCGTCCCGGCCGGCGACCAAGGGGGTGTCGTGAGCTCGCCGCAGCAGTCCTACAACACCTACGGCAGTCGCAACGACCGCGCGTTCGCTCGCGGTCGCACGCAGTGGGCGGGCATGAGCATCGATGAGATCCTCGACGTCCTGAGCACGATGGAACCCGGTCGTGCCGGCGGTGACGTCAACACGATCCTGCAGGCGATCGAGTCCGTCCGCCGCGCGGCCGAACGGATGCACGCGATGTTCGGCGACGGCATGCTCGGTCAGGCTTCCGACGCGGCGCTGGAGGCGGGCCGGTCGCTGTCGGCCGATCTGGCGACGACCTCGGAGACCGCCGGTCAGATCGGGGATGCGCTGGCCGGCGCGACGGGCATCCTCGGGTCGGCTCGCGGGCAGGAGGGACGGTTGCGTGAGCTGCAGCAGCACATCCGTGACAATCCCGAGGACGCGCCGGCGGTCCGGCACGAGGTCGACCGGGCGATGACGGGCGCCTACTCCTCGCCGATGATCGGGCTGCAGCGCTCCCTGCCGAACGACCCGTCCGGGGCGAACGGGGTGACCGCAGGACTCGGCGGCGGGCCGACCGCAGGCGGTTCCGGGGCCGCGGGCTCCGGGCCGGACGCTCCCCGCGGTCAGGCCGCCAACACCGTCGACGCCGGCGACTTCGGGCGTGCCACTCCGACTGCCGGGCCGGTGCCGGTCGCTGCGGGCGGTCCACCACCCGGTGGCGGCGGACCCGGTGCGTCGTCGACGCCGCCAGGGCCTGCGGGTCCGGGCGGCGGACCATCCGGTCGTGGCAACACAGACGGCCCCGACGGGTTGGTGCGTGGTGGTCGGGCGACGCCCGAGTCGACGACCCGCGGCGCCGCGGCTCCGGGAACGCACCGGTCGGGAGGCGCCGACGGGATCGGTGAGAACAGCGGATCCGGTTCCGGTTCCGGTGCCGGTGCGCCGGCGAGTGGAGGCCCCGGGGTCCCGGTCGCGATGCCCGCTCCCGGCCTGCTCCCACCCGCAACGGCGCCGACGCCGACCCCGGGTGCCGGCGGCTCACCGACGCCGGCGAACCCCGCCGGGCCGGTTGCCCAGCGCCCGACGGGGACGCCGCTCGCCGGGGCACCGGGCGGCGGACGGCGGCCCGGCGCCGACGACGACAGCCACCGAGCCGCGCCGTACCTGCACACTCGGGAACACGGCGCGCAGCTCGTCGGCGACATGCCGCTCGTCGGTCCGCCCGTCATCGGCGACTGGATCCGGCAGGCCACCCCGGCGGTCGACGATGCCGCGCCGGCCGGGCCGGATCAGGCCTTGTCCCTGCGGCCCGCGGCACCCGGTGACGCCGTCTCCCGGACCCCCGTCGACGGTGCGGCGCAGGAGGTCTCGGACGACACCGATGCACCGTCGGGCGGTTCGGCCACGTCGAAACCGGAGACCGTGTGAACGCCGGGCTGAAGCGTGTCGACCGGTTACCGGGCGGCGTCGCCCGCCTCGTCGACTCGGTGCCCGACGAGGACCTCACGGCGTGTCTGCACCTGATCGTCGCGACCGTCCTGGACGTCACGGCGGTCTCGACGCCCGAGATCCGGGAGGCGATCAGCCAGTGGCGGCGGCAGGGCGGTGCGTCGACGGCCGGCATCGCACGTCTGCGGCTCGTCGCCGCACAGCACGACTTCGACGCCTTCGCGCATCAGCGTCGTGGCGACGTGGACGCTCAGCGCGACAGCTTCCGCCGCGCCCGCGCCGTCGACTGCCTGGTGGCCGCGATGTCGACGCCCGCCGCTGGTGAGTCGCTGCGCGATGCGCTCCGCGAATCAGCCTATGAGGCCGCCGCGGCGCTCGGCGGCACCGCCGGTGTGGTCGCCATCCTCGCCGACCACGTGATGTGAGGCGGCGGCGCCGTCGCGCCGGTCAGGTCAGGCCGAAGCTGTGCTCGACCGCCCGGTTCCACCCCGCGTAGAGGCGGTCGCGGTCGTCTGCGGCCATCCCGGGCTCCCACCGGCGGTCTTCGGCCCAGTTGGCGCGGATGTCGTCCTCGCTCTCCCAGAAACCCACTGCCAGCCCGGCCGCGTAGGCTGCGCCGAGGGCGGTCGTCTCGTTGACGACCGGGCGTACGACCGGGACGTCCAGGATGTCGGCCTGGAACTGCATGAGCAGTTCGTTCACCACCATCCCGCCGTCGACCTTCAGCGTCGACAGTTCCACCCCGGAGTCGGCCTGCATCGCCTCGATGACCTCACGCGTCTGGAAAGCGCTGGCCTCCAGCGCCGCCCGCGCGATGTGGCCCTTGTCGGCGAACCGGGTCAGACCCACGATGACGCCACGGGCGTCGGAGCGCCAGCGCGGTGCGAAGAGTCCGGAGAACGCCGGGACGAAGTAGACGCCGCCGTTGTCGTCGACCCCGCCGGCCAGTTTCTCGACGTCGGACGCCTGCGGGATCAGTCCGAGGTTGTCCCGCAACCACTGGATGAGCGAACCGGTCACCGCGATCGAGCCCTCGAGGGCATATCGCGCGGGCTGGTCGCCGATGCGGTAGCAGACGGTGGTGAGCAGGCCGTGCTCACTGAACACCGGTTCCGTGCCGGTGTTGAGGAGCAGGAAGTTCCCGGTGCCGTAGGTGTTCTTCGCCTCACCGGGCTCCAGACAGGCCTGGCCGAACGTCGCCGCCTGCTGGTCGCCGAGGATGCCCGCCAGGGGCACGCCGGGCAGCGGGCCGTTGCCGCGGAGCGCCCCGAAGTCGCCCGAGGAGCTTCGGATCTCGGGCAGCATGGCCATCGGTATGCCCATGTCGGCGCAGATCTCGGCATCCCACTGCAGGGTGCGCAGGTCCATCAGCATCGTCCGGGAGGCATTCGTGACGTCGGTGACGTGCTGACCCCCGTCCACGCCGCCGGTCATGTTCCACGCCATCCAGGAATCCATTGTGCCGAAACACAATTCTCCGTTCTCGGCGCGTTCGCGGAGGCCGTCCACGGAGTCGAGCAGCCAGCGGGCCTTGGGGCCGGCGAAGTAGGTCGACAACGGCAGGCCGGAGCGATCGCGGAACCGGTCCATGCCGACATCTCCGGCCAGCTCGGTGCACAGATCATCGGTTCGCGTGTCCTGCCACACGATGGCGTTGTGCACCGGCTTGCCGGTGTCGCGCTCCCAGATCACGGTGGTCTCGCGCTGATTGGTGAGGCCGCAGGCGACGATGTCCTTCGCGGTCAGTTCGGCCGACGCGAGGGCAGCGGCGCCGACGCGGCGGGTGTTACGCCAGATCTCGGCGGCGTCGTGTTCCACCCAGCCCGCGCGCGGGAAGATCTGTTCGTGTTCGAGCTGTTCGGCGCCGACGACGCGACCCTCGTGATCGAAGATCATCGCCCGGGTCGAGGTGGTGCCCTGGTCGATTGCCGCCACGTATTTGCCTGACCTACCCACGCCGGACAGTGTCGCACGCTGTCGAGGCCACAGAGATCAATTAGGCTCAGCAACCATGAACACCGAGTTCAACCCGGACCGGCCCGCCGACATGGGGCCCCTCTACCGCGCCGAGGCATGGCGGAGGTTCGGGGAGGAACAGTTCGACGTGGTGGTCATCGGTGGCGGCGTGGTGGGTGTCGGTGCCGCACTCGACGCCGCGACACGCGGTCTGCGCGTCGCGCTGGTCGAGGCACGCGACATCGCCTCGGGCACATCGAGCCGGTCGTCGAAGATGTTCCACGGCGGCCTCCGCTATCTCGAGCAGCTCGAATTCGGCCTCGTGCGTGAGGCTCTACGCGAACGCGAGTTGTCGCTCCGGTTCCTCGCGCCACATCTGGTCAAGCCGTTGCCGTTCCTGTATCCGCTCACGCAACGGGTGTGGGAGCGGCCGTATGTCGGAGCCGGCATCTTCCTCTACGACCGGATGGGCGGCGCCAAGTCCGTTCCCGGACAGCGTCATGTCACCCGATCGGGTGCCCTGCGCGTGGCCCCGGCACTCAAGCGCAGCTCGCTCATCGGCGGGATCCGGTACTACGACACCGTCGTCGACGACGCGCGGCACAGCCTCACGGTCGCCCGCACAGCGGCCAATTACGGTGCGGTCATCCGGACCTCGACCCAGGTCACCGGATTTCTGCGCGAATCCGACCGGGTGCTCGGAGTCCGGGTGCGCGACACCGAGAACGGCGATGTGACCGAGATCCGTGCCCACTGCGTGATCAACGCCGCGGGCGTGTGGACCGACGAGGTGCAGGCACTGTCCAAGCAGCGCGGGCACTTCAAGGTCCGGGCCTCCAAGGGCGTGCACATCGTGGTGCCGCGCGACCGGATCGTCAGCGAGACCGCGATCATCCTGCGCACCGCCAACTCGGTGCTGTTCGTCATCCCGTGGGAGACGCACTGGATCATCGGCACCACCGACACCGACTGGAACCTCGACCTCGCGCATCCGGCCGCCACCCGCGCCGACATCGACTACATCCTCGAACGCGTCAACGAGGTCCTGGTCACCAAGCTCAACCACGACGACATCGAAGGCGTCTACGCCGGCCTCCGGCCGCTGTTGGCCGGGGAGGACGACGAGACCTCGAAGCTGTCCCGGGAACACGCGGTCGCGACCGTCGCGCCCGGACTCGTGTCGATCGCCGGCGGCAAGTACACCACCTACCGTGTGATGGCCGCCGACGCCGTCGACGCGTGCGACGACTTCATCCCCACCCGGGTGGCGCCGTCGATCACCGAACGCGTCCCGCTGCTCGGGGCGGACGGTTACTTCGCGCTCATCAACCAGTGCGAGCACCTCGGACGCCGATTCGGGTTGCACCCGTACCGGATTCGCCGGTTGCTGAACCGCTACGGCTCGCTGATCGACGACGTGCTGTACTACGCCGACGGCGACAAGAGCCTGCTGCAACCGCTGGCCGCGGCGCCGCAGTATCTGCGCGTGGAGGTGGTGTACGCCGCGGTCGACGAGGCGGCGCTGCACCTCGAGGACGTCCTCGCCCGGCGGACCCGCATCGCCATCGAGTACTCCCATCGTGGCGTCGACTGCGCCGACGAGGTCGCCGACCTGCTGGCGCCCCTCCTCGGCTGGACCACCGAGCAACGCGACTTCGAGGTGGCGACCTACGTCGCGCGCGTGGAGGCCGAGGTGGCCTCGCAGCAGCAACCCGACGACGACTCCGCCGACGCCCTGCGCGCCGCGGCCCCCGAGGCCCGGGCCGAGATCCTGGAGCCGGTGCCCGTTCCGAAATGACGGTGGCTCCGGTCGAGTCGGGACGTTGGCCTCTGTCTCTGCCCCCTGATGCCGCGGCACGATCGGGGTGGGGGAAGAAGGAGACGAGATCATGGTCGACGAATCGGTTCGGGTGCTCACCCCCGACCAGGCCTGGGATCTGTTGGGAGTAGCCGAGCTCGGTCGGATCGCACTGAGCGTCGACGGCCAGCCCGACATCTTTCCGGTGAACTTCCATGCGACCGACGGCCGCATCATGCTGCGGTCCGGCGAGGGCACGAAACTGTCGGAGCTGGCGGTGAATTCGCGAGTGGCGTTCGAGGCCGACGGACACACCGACGCCGACGGGTGGAGTGTGGTCGCCAAGGGGACGGCACGCATACTGGTGTCGCTCCGGGAGATCGAGGCGGCCGACCAGCTGCCGCTGCGCCCGTGGATCGCGACGATGAAATACAACTACGTGGAGATCACGGTCGACTCGATCACCGCCCGCCGCTTCGAGTTCGGGCCCGAGCCCGAGCGCTACCCCGTGTGAGGGGCCTCGGCCGGATCACACCTGGCACCGGGGACACCAATAGACGGATCGTTCGCCGCCCGGGGATTCGAGTTCGCCCCGCTTCACCGGGGTGGCGCAGCGCCGGCACAGCCGCCCGTGGCGTCCGTACACCCACATCCGCGCATTGGGCGATGTGTTGCCCGTGGTGGTGCGGGCCGATCGCAAGCGGTTCGCCCACAGCAGGCGTCGGCTGAGGTCCACGACCGGCCCGAGGTCGACCTCGCCGACCGGGCGGGTCGGCAGGACCCGCCGCAGGAAGCAGATCTCGCTGCGGAAGACGTTGCCGATTCCCGCGATCAGCCGCTGGTCGAGCAAGGCCGCACCGATCGTCGCGTCCAGGTCGGAACCGAGACGTCGGATCGCCTCCTCGCGATCGAAGTCGTCGGCGAGCAGGTCGGGGCCGAGGTAGGCGAGCGCGGCGTCGGGGTCGGCGAGCAGTTCCAGTACGCCGAGGTCGAAACCGACCGCCTCATGGTCGGCGGTGCGCAGGACGGCGCGGGCCTGGTAGGCCGGGCGGCGCCACCGTTGCCCCCGCGGGTGCACGTGCCAGGCGCCCTCCATCTTCAGATGCGAGTGGATGCTGAGGGTGTCGCCGACACCCGGACCGCTCTCGGCGACGTCGATCAGCAGGTGCTTGCCCACCGATCGCACCGCGAGGACCTCGCGTCCGGAGAGGTCCGCGGTGGCCAGCGACGGGATGCGGAAGTCCGACGACTCGAGCACCCGTCCCGCGAGCCCCGCCCGCAGTCGTGCGGCGGCCGCGTAGACGGTGTCGCCCTCAGGCATGGTCCACCTCAGGCATGATCACCGAAACGCAGCCGGATGCCGCGCGGGGTCGTCGAGAATCCCGCTTCGACGAGCACCTTGCCGAAGTCGGTGGCGCGCACGGGTTCCGAGTCGATGTGGTCGATCGTCAGACGCGCGATCCGGCCCCGCCGGACCAGTGCGACCAGCGCGCCCGCGGCCGACTCCAGCCGCGGGATCGAGTCGCTGAACGTCAGCAGCGTCTTGCCGCCGCGTTCGACGAAACACACCACGTCACCGTCGACGATCACCACGAGCGCCCCCGGTTTGCGGCCCGGGCGGTGACCGGCCTCGGCGTCGCGAGACGCCGGCCACTCGAGCGCCGCCCCGTAGGGATTGGCCGGGTCCGTCGCGGCCAGCACGGTTGCCTCGCGGGGCGCTTTGCGATCGGGCAGCGCATGCCGGCGCAATTCGTCGACCGTGGCCGGCGAGGCGAACTGCGCCCCGCCGAGGCCGTCGACGTAGTAGCCGCGACGAACATGTCCGTTGTCCTCGAAGACGGTGAGCGCCTTGTAGACCCGCGCGAAGCCGCCGGTCACCTCCTCCGAGACCACGCTGCCGCGCGTGATCACGCCGTATCGGGTCAGCAACTGATCGCAGAGGCCCTGCGTGGCGATGGTCGGCTCGGTGGACGGGTGGTCGAGGGCGAACCAGCGGCCACTCGCCGTCGGCGACACCGGGGGAGCGACGGAGTGTTCGGTGAGGTACCGGGCCGACAGGCGGCCGGCCCGGAGCCGGGGTGCGCGCCCGCGTGCCCGATGCGCGGGCGCCGAGCGCGGTGCGGACGGGCTGCGCCGCGGTTGCAGCAGGGCGCGGACGGGCGCGAAGCTGTCGTTGCTGACCCGGCCCGCCCACACGAGGTCCCACAGGGCACTCTCGATGTCGGCGGCCGGCGTGGTGGTGCCGGTGCTGATGTCGGCGGCGATCTGTGGGAACCGCAGGGCACCACCGGGTTCGAGTGCGGCGGTGACCCCGTCGTGGACCGGGGTGGTGTCGATCTCGTCGGCGTCGGGCAGCGTCAGGACGGCGACGTCCGCGGGATGCAGCGCCACCCAGCCGTCGGAGTTCCCGATGCGGCCGTGTCCGGACCAGATGACCTCACCGGCGCTGAGCAGTTCGTCGAGCATCGGCGCTGCGTAATCGGACACCCGGGCCGGCAGTACGAGGGACTCCCACGCGGACGCCGGCAGCGGGAACCCGGCCAGCTGGTCGATGACCGTCGCCACCCCGTCGACACCCCGGAGCTGGGTGCCCGACGACGCGTGCTGCCAGTCGAGGAGGAACCGGGTGAGGACGTCGGTACCGACGGGAGCCACCTCGGCGCGGCTCGCCGCCAGGGAACCGCGTCGGATCTGACCCAGCACGTCGGCGTGACACCATTGCCCGTCCCGGGGGCCGGTACCGGCATCGGGCAGGAAGTCACCCTCGACGACGCGTCGCTCCGATGCGAGACGGTTGAGGGTGTCGCGCACGACCCCGGTCGCGATACCCAGAGCAGCGGAGGCCTCGGGCACGGTGAACGGGCCATGGGTGCGGGCGTACCGGCCGATGAGGTCTCCGACTGGGTCGGGCACCTCCTCGAGATAGGCCGCCGGGATGCCGAGAGGTGCGGGCACCCCGAGAGCGTCACGGAGGCGGGCGGTGTCGTCGATGGCCGCCCACAGCGCACGTGCGTTGTGGTTGACCGAGATGATCTGCCCGACCCGGTGCAGCTCGGTGAGCAGGTCGGCGGCCGGCTCGTCGCCGCGATACCGGGCCGCGACCTCCTCGGTGGTGAGCGGGCCCAGCCATCGCAGGAGGTCGACGATGTCCTCGGCGTCGCGCGCCTGACGCTCGGGGGACAGGCGTTGGAGCCGGGCGATCACGTCGGCGATGACCGCCGGATCGAGGAGCTCGCGCAGGTCGACGCGCCCGAGCAACTGGGCCAGCAGGCTGGTGTCGAGGGAGAGGGCGGCCGCGCGGCGCTCGGCGAGCGGCGCGTCGTCGGCGTACATGAAGGCTCCCACGTACCCGAACAGCAGCGACGCGGCGAAGGGAGAGGGGCTTTGGGTCTCGGTCTCCACCACCCGGATCCGGCGCGTGCGGATGCGGTTCAGCAGATCGAGCAGGGCGGGGAGGTCGTAGACGTCCTGCAGGCATTCGCGGACGGCTTCGAGCACGATCGGGAAGTCGGGGAACTTGGAGGCGACGGACAGCAGTTGGGCGCTGCGCTGGCGCTGCTGCCACAGTGGGGCACGCCGTCCGGGGTCGCGTCGCGGCAACAACAGTGCGCGAGCGGCGCATTCGCGGAACCGGGAGGCGAACATCGACGAGTCGGCCAGACCGTCGGTCACGAGCTGCTCGACCTCGTCCGGGTCGAGGAGGAACACGTCGGCACCGGGAGGGGCGTCGTCGGTGTCGGGCATCCGCAGGATGATGCCGTCGTCGGAGGCGGTGGTGGCGCCCTCGATGCCGAGGGTCTCCAGCAGGCGCTGCGAGATGGCACTGGCCCAGGGGGCGTGTACACGTAAGCCGTAGGGGGAGTGCAGGATCACCCGCCAGTCGCCGAGTTCGTCGCGGAACCTCTCGACGACCAGCGTGCGATCGGTGGGCAGGTGTCCGGTCGCCTCGCGCTGCTCGGCGATGAGTGTCGCGAGGTTGCTGCGGGCGTTGTCGGTGAGCCCGAGCCGGTCTGCCTGGTCGTCGAGCTTCCCGGGATCGGCGACCGACTGGGTGAAGGCACCGATCGCGGCGCCCAGTTCGGCGGGGCGTCCGATCGCGTCACCGATCCAGAACGGCAACCGGCCCGGTTGACCGAACGCGGGGGAGACGAGTACGCGGTCGTGGGTGATGTCCTCGATCCGCCAACTGGTGGCGCCCAGCGCGAACACATCGCCGACTCGGGACTCATAGACCATCTCCTCGTCGAGCTCGCCTACGCGAGTGGCCTTCTCGCCGACCATGAACACGCCGAAGAGTCCGCGGTCGGGTATGGAACCGCCCGAGGTGACGGCGAGCCGCTGGGCGCCGCGCCGGCCGGTGATGACTCCGGCGTCGCGGTCCCAGTTCACCCGGGGGCGCAGTTCGGCGAACTCGTCGGACGGGAAGCGGCCCGCGATCAGGTCGAGGGTCGCGTCGAAGACGCCCCGGCCCAGTTCGCGGTAGGGCGCCGCGCGCCGGACGACCTCGTACCAGTGATCGACCTCGAGGTCGTCGACCGCGGCCGCCGCGATGGTCTGCTGGGCGAGGATGTCGAGCGGATTCTGCGGGACCTTGATCTCTTCGATCGCGCCGTCGAGCATCCGGCCCACCGTCACCGTGCAGTGCAGCAGATCGGTGCGGTGCTTGGGGTAGAGGATGCCCTGGCTGATCTCGCCGACCTGGTGCCCGGCGCGGCCGATCCGCTGCAGTCCACTCGCCACCGACGGCGGGGACTCCACCTGGATGACGAGATCGACCGCACCCATGTCGATGCCGAGTTCGAGTGAGCTGGTGGCCACCACACACGAGAGCCGGCCTGCCTTCAGGTCGTCCTCGATCTGGGCGCGCTGCTCCTTGCTGACCGAGCCGTGATGGGCGCGGGCGAGAACCGGCTCGGCACCGGAGCTCGCGCCGCTGCCCATCACGAACGCCGGGGCGCCGCCCGCGACCGACGGATTGCCGGTCGGTTCGGCAGGCTCGCCGTGGCGCTCGGCGTGGATCTCGTTGAGCCGAGCGGTGAGCTTCTCGGCGAGGCGTCGGGAGTTGGCGAAGACGATCGTGGCGCGGTTCGCCTCGATCTGGTCGACGATCGAGGCCTCGACGTACGGCCACAACGAGCCGGCAGTCGGCGAGAACGCGTCGTCCAGCGCCGCGGGGTCGGCATCGGACACCGGCGGCGGGATGTTGGCCATGTCCTCGACGGGGACGTCGACGCGCAGGTCGAATGTCTTGTCGGCCTTGGGTTTGACCACCTGGCACGGCGCGGCGCCGGACAGGAACCCCGCGACCACCTCGGGCGGGCGGACCGTCGCCGAGAGGCCGATCCGCTGGGCGGGTTTGTCCAGCAGTTCGTCGAGGCGCTCGAGGGTCAGCGCGAGATGGGTACCTCGTTTGGTCGCGGCGACCGCGTGGACCTCGTCGACGATGATCGCCTCCACGCCGGTGAGACTCTCCCGCGCGGCCGAGGTGAGCATCAGGTACAGCGACTCGGGGGTGGTGATGAGGATGTCGGGTGGGGTTTTGACCAGCGCACGCCGATCGGCGGCGGAGGTGTCGCCCGACCGCACGCCCACGGTGATGTTGGGCTCCGGAAGGTTCAGCTCCTGGGCCGCCCGGGTGATGCCGGTCAGCGGTGCGCGCAGGTTGCGCTCGACGTCGACGGCCAGCGCCTTCAACGGCGAGATGTAGACGACCTTGGTGCCGGCGGGACGGTTGCCGGCGTCGGCGGCGAGCCGATCGAGGGCCCAGAGGAACGCGGCGAGGGTCTTCCCGGACCCGGTCGGTGCGATGACCAAGGTGTTCGCGCCGTCGGCGATGGAGGTCCAGGCGCCCTTCTGCGCAGCGGTGGGCGCGGTGAACGCACCCGAGAACCACCGCCGGGTGGGGGCGGTGAAGCGGTCGAGCACCGAGGGGCGGGGCATCTCTCCACTATGTCGCACGCGTACGACAGAACGCGGTATACAGTCTCCTCACGCCTGTACGGGGAATCCGGTGAGAGTCCGGAACGGTCGCGCCACTGTGAACGCAGCCCAGATCGACACGGTCGACGTGACGGGGCATGCGTGAGTCAGGATGCCGTGCCGGCGTGCACCACCCGTGAACTCTCCGACGCGAGATCGGCGAAAGGACCCACCATGACAGCTCCCCGTACCCAGGCGGCATCACCGGTCGCCCCGGCCCGTGCCCTGCCCGTTTCGAACATCTCCGTCGCGAGCGCGGCGCTCTGGCTCAGCCTGACCGTGCTGCTCGCCGGGCTGGCGTACTACTTCCTCGGTTACGACCAGGGAGTCGTGTCGGTCTTCGGTTCCGACACCCACGTGCACGAGTTCGTGCACGACGCCCGCCATTTCCTCGGCTTCCCCTGCCACTGAGTCGACATGGAGAAGAAGTTCATCGGCGCCGGCCTGCTAGCAGGTCTGATCGCCGGCATCGTCTCGTTCGTGTTCGCGCGGTTCTACCTCGAACCCGTCGTGGGCAAGGCCATCGACTACGAGAGCGCCCGCTCGGCGGCCGAGGAGGCCCTGGCCCATGCCGCCGAACCGGGTGGTCACACCCATGGTGAGGGCGGAGAGTTGTTCACCCGCGCGATGCAGGAGAACCTCGGCGCGGGGATCGGCAACGTCGTGTTCGCGGTCTGCATGGGTGCGTTCTTCGCGGTGGCGTTCACGGTCTTGTGGAGCCACGTCGGCAGCCGTCACCCGGCCACGGATCCCCGTGCGGTCGCGGGCGTGCTCGGCGGCATCGGTTTCGTCGCCGTCTTCGCCGTCCCGTTCTTCGCCTACCCGGCGAATCCACCTGCCGTCGGCGACGACGACACCATCGGCGAACGAACCGGTGCCTTCCTCGCCATCACCGTGTCGTCGGTGATCCTCGCCATCGCGGCGGTGGTCCTGGCGTCGTGGTTGCGCCCGCGCATCGGTGGGTTGGTCTCGGCGGTCGCCGCCACGGTCGCCTATCTGGCCGGCATCGCTCTCGTGCTCGCCTTCCTGCCGTCGTTCAGCGAGGTCCCCGGCCCGGTCCGCGACGGCGCCGGACAGGTCGTGTTCCCGGGCTTCCCCGGTGACGTGATCGGGGATTTCCGGGTGTATGCGATCGCCAACCAGGTCATTCTGTGGACGGTTCTCACCGTCTCGTTCGCTCTGATCGTGGGGGCGATGGCCCGGTCGCAGGCGACTGACCGCGCTCGCGCGGTCTCCGTGCCGAACTGAGGCGATCACTGCCCGGCATGCAGATCATCACCGCCGGTCGCACCGGCCCCAACCGGTCGGTGCGGTTCGGCGGTGACCCGGTTCTCGATCAGCGTGGTCGACGCGACGTGCTCGCTCTGAGCGCGTCGCTCACCCGCCCGATCGACATCTGCGGCCCGGAGGCGGCGACCCGCGCCACCGCCGAGATACTCGGCGCGACAGGCGGCCTCATCGTCGACGACGCGCTGCGGACGCTCGATGTCGGTGCGTGGTCGGGCCTGTCCCCGGAGGAGATCGACCCCGTCGACCTCGGCGGGTGGTTCACCGACCCGGAGGCCCGCCCGCACGGGGGTGAGAGTGTCGCGCAGTTCGTCGACCGAGTCCATGCCTGGCGTGCCGGGCAGGCCGAGCACGGCGATGGCTACGTGGTGGTCGCGATGCCGGTGGCGCAGGCCCTGCTGTGCGTCGATGCGGACGGGTTCTTCGCGCGGGAGGTGCGTCCGGCCACCCTCTACACCTGCACCGATGCTCGGTAGGAACAGATCTGCGACGACGTACCTAGACATCGGCAGTGACTCCTGACACAGTTGGGGACGACAAAACTGAAACGTGTTCGCCCCTGCGCGGACACCGGTCTGGGAGTGTGACGATGTTCGAGTGGTCCGAAGAAGATCTGATGGTTCGGGACGCCCTGCGGGCGTTCATCGACAAGGAGATCCGGCCACATCTCGACGAACTCGAATCCGGCACGCTGCCGCCCTACGACATCACTCGCAAACTGCTGTCGAGCTTCGGTGTCGACGCGATGGCCAAGGACGCTCTCGAGAAGGAACTCGAGGCCGAGGCCAACGGGGAGAAGAAGAAGCCCTCGGGCGACGGCGGCGGTATGGGCGGCTCGATGTTCATGATGGTCAACATCGAACTGGCGGGGGTCTGTCTCGGTCTCGTCGCATCCCTGGGCGTGAGCATGGGCCTGACCGCCTCGACCATCCGCGGCAAGGGCACGCTCGCCCAGAAGAAGCGGTGGCTGCCCGAACTGGTCACGATGGAGAAGGTCGGCGCCTGGGCGATCACCGAACCCGACTCCGGATCGGACGCGCTGGGCGGTATGAAGACAACGGTCCGTCGCGATGGTGACGACTACATCCTCAACGGGCAGAAGACCTTCATCACCAATGGCCCCTACGCCGACACCATCGTCGTGTTCGCCAAGCTCGACGACGGCAGCGGCACCCCGATGCGGGACCGTAAGGTCCTGTCGTTCGTCCTCGACAAGGGGATGCCGGGACTGACCCAGGGCAAGCCGTTCAAGAAGATGGGCATGATGAGTTCGCCGACGGGCGAGCTGTTCTTCGACAACGTGCGCGTCGGCAAGGACCGCCTGCTCGGCGAGACCGAGGACACCGGTTCGGACGCGCGCGGATCCGAAGGCGCCAAGGCCGGTTTCACCGCGGAGCGGGTCGGGATCGCGGCCCTGTCGCTGGGCATCATCAACGAGGCGCAACGGCTTTCGATCGACTACGCGAAGAACCGCAAGCTGTGGGGCCAGGAGATCGCACAGTTCCAGCTCATCCAGCTCAAGCTGGCCGAGATGGAGGTCGCGCGCATCAACGTCCAGAACATGCTCTTCAGTGCCCTCGAGCGGGGCAAGGCGGGCAAGCCGCTGAGCTTGTCCGAGGCGTCGGCGATGAAGCTCTACTCGTCGAAGGCGGCCACCGACGTCGCGATGGAGGCGGTGCAGTTGTTCGGCGGCAACGGTTACATGGCCGAGTATCGCGTGGAGCAGCTTGCGCGCGACGCCAAGTCGCTGATGATCTACGCCGGCAGCAACGAGATCCAGGTGACCCACGTCGCCAAGGGGCTGCTGCGGGGCTGACGAACAGGCCCGGTCGTGTGGGAGAACGCCGACACGATCGGGCCGGGTTCAGGCGACCTCGCCGGCCCGGACCTCGACCGTCTGCGGCGTGGTGCCGGGCGTCGGCGACACGAGCGTCAGGTGGTCCGGCTGTGCCAGGAAGTCCTCGATGTCGCGTCGAGCCGCCTTCTCGATCAGCAACGGCACGAAGATCCTGACCTTGCAGTCGGCGAATCGTCCGTAGACGGCGTGCACACGTGCGTCGATGTCGTCGACAGCCATAACCGGAAACCGTGCGATCAGGCGACGAATCACCTGTTCGACTTCGAGCA
Source organism: Gordonia sp. ALPHA1B1 (assembly GCF_005502615.1). Taxonomy (NCBI): domain Bacteria; kingdom Bacillati; phylum Actinomycetota; class Actinomycetes; order Mycobacteriales; family Gordoniaceae; genus Gordonia; species Gordonia sp. ALPHA1B1. The sequence goes on from NZ_SCOC01000016.1 coordinate 20,754, forward strand.
TCTCCTCAACCCGAGCCATTGGGACATTCTGCGGGAAAACCTTTGCGGCTGCAGGCTCATCGGGGAAACGACTGGTCACGATCGAGCATGCGACGGTGTGCTCCGTACCTGCCACGACAATTGCGCGTCCTCTTCGTCGGTTACCGCGCGGATGCCTCGGACGTGGCACAGAATGACCAGTTAGTCATTCGGTCCAGCCACGGGAGCGTACGGCCATGCCAGATTACTCATCGTCCTCGGGTGAACTCCGAGGCCCGGATCACGGCGGCCCGGCGGGCCCGATGTCGGGCAAGAAGTACCGCAAGCATCTCGAACCGCTGCACGCCGAGTTGGTCGCCATGCAGGAATGGGTCCGTGCGACCGGGGCGAAGGTCTGCATCGTCTTCGAGGGCCGGGACACGGCGGGCAAAGGCGGAGTCATCAAGGCGATCACGGCCAGGGTGAGCCCGCGGGTCTTCCGCGTGGTCGCGCTGCCCGCTCCCACCGAACGGGAGAAGTCGCAGATGTACCTCCAGCGGTACATTCCGCATCTGCCCGCGGCCGGCGAGGTCGTCATCTTCGACCGCAGTTGGTACAACCGGGCCGGCATCGAACGAGTGCTCGGATTCTGCACGGAGAAGCAGGCACACCAGTTCCTGGAACAGGTGCCCACGGTGGAACGGTCGATGGTCGAGTCGGGGATCATCCTGCTCAAGTACTGGCTCGAGATCAGCGAGGAACAGCAGACCCTTCGCCTGCAGAGCCGGATCGACGATCCGCGGAAGATCTGGAAGCTCTCCGACATGGACCTCGCGTCCTACAGCCGCTGGTACGACTATTCGCGGGCCCGCGACGAGATGTTCCGGTTCACCGACACGGGCTGGGCGCCCTGGTATGTCGTCTCCACCGACGACAAGAAACGGGGTCGGTTGAATGTGATCGAGCACCTTCTCGGTCAGGTTCCCTACACGCCGCTCGAACGTCCCCGGATCGAACTGCCGAAGCGGCAGAAGGCCAAGGACTATCGGCCACCCGAGCAGGCCCTGCACTGGATCCCGACCCCGTATTGACGACCCGAAACCGAACCGCAGTCGAGTAGTCACGACACCGCCCGAGCCCGAGGCAGGAGAGTTGTATGGCCATCGCACGCCCGCCGTCGTCACCGGAACGTCGGGAGGACGACGCCCCCGCACCGGCCTGGCACGTCCAGGACGTCGAATCCGTCGTGTCGGCGCTCGAGTCCGACAGCACCGGTGGACTGTCGTCGGCCGAGATCGACGACCGACGGACGCGGTTCGGCGACAACGTGATCGCCGCGGAACCGGCCCCGTCGGTGGCTGCACTGGTGCTGCTGCAGCTCAAGGATCCGATGAACCTGATGCTGATCGCCGTGGTGATCGTCAGCCTGGTGATCGCGGAGGTCTCGACCGCGCTGGTGGTCGCCGCCCTGGTGGTGCTCAACCTGGTGCTGGGCACTCGGCAGGAGCTGAAGGCCCGGGCCAGCGTGGACGCCCTGGCGCGGATTCAGGTTCCGCAGGCCCGCGTGGTCCGGGGTGGAGTCCTGGTGGAAGTTCCCGCGGCGCAACTCGTTCCCGGGGACATCGTGCAGCTCGAAGCCGGCGACTTGGTGCCGGCCGACGGACGTCTGGTGCGGGCCGCCACGCTGGAGACGCAGGAGGCCGCGCTGACCGGCGAGAGCGCGCCGATCCCGAAGGACCCCGCCGCGCTCACCGATGTCGAGCTGGCCCTGGGTGACCGCAGCAACATGCTCTTCCAGAACACCTCGGTCACCCGCGGCACGGCGACGATGGTCGTCACCGAGACCGGGATGCGGACGCAGATGGGACAGATCGCGTCGATGCTGTCGGCGATCGCTCCACAGCGGTCACCCCTGCAGCGCGAGCTGGATTCACTCACCAAGATCCTGGGCGTGATCGCCTGGACCGCCGTGGCGATCATCGTGGTGATCGGGCTGGTGCGCGGACAAGACCTGGCGACGGTGATGCTGCTCGGTATCTCGATGGGCATCTCGGCGATACCCTCCGGTCTGCCCACTTTCGTCCAGGCGATGCTCGCCTTCGGGGCCCGGCAGCTCGCGGATGCCAAGGCGGTCGTCAAGAACCTCACCGACGTGGAGACGCTCGGCGCGACGAGTCTGATCAACTCGGACAAGACCGGGACACTCACCATGAACCAGATGATGGTGCGCTCGTTGTACTTCCACGGTCAGTGGTTCGCCGTCGACGGTGAGGGCTACGGCAAGACCGGGAGCATCACCCAGGCGGCGGGCGAGCCGGTTCCCGATTTCACCATGCTCGCGTACGGACTGTGCCTCGACAGCGACGCCACCGTGTCGGACGCCGGCGCCGTCATCGGCGATCCGACCGAGGCGGCGCTGATCGTGCTGGCAGCCAAGATGGGGGTCGACGCGCCGCTCACCCGCCAGACCTATCCCCGTCTCGCCGAGGTTCCATTCGACTCGGCCTACAAGTTCATGGCGACGTTCCACCGGCTGCCGGTGGACGGCACCGTCCGTCTCGTCGAGATGGTCAAGGGCGGTCCGGATGTCGTGCTGAACCGCTGCCGCTGGGCGTTCCGCCCCGGACGGGAGAGGGTGGAGCTGGCGGAGGTCCGGGCCGAGATCGAGGCGGCCAACGAGCAGATGTCGGCCGAGGGCCTACGTGTGCTGGCCTTCGCCGCGCGCGTGCTCGACGGCCGGGAGGACGAGGTGACCGCCGACCCGATGGCGTTCGTGGACGATCTCGTCTTCGTCGGGATGGTCGGGATCATCGACCCGTTGCGTGCCGAGGCCGTCGACGCCGTCCGCACGGCGCACGCCGCGGGGATCGATGTGCGGATGATCACGGGGGACCACACGGGAACCGCGTCGGCGATCGGTGCGCAGCTGGGACTCGGTCCCGGGGCCATCAGCGGTACCGAACTCGCCGCGATGTCCGACGAGGAACTCGCCGAGGCGCTTCCGCGGTTGCATGTGTTCGGGCGTGTCACGCCGTCGGACAAACTCCGGCTCGCCGACGTGATGCAGCGCCAGGGCGCGGTCGTCGCGATGACCGGCGACGCGGTCAACGACGCGGCCGCGCTGAAGAAGGCCGACATCGGGGTGGCGATGGGCTCGGGCAGCGAGGTCACCAAGCAGGCCGGCAAGCTGATCCTCACCGACGACAACTTCGGGACGTTGATCACCGCGATCCGGTTGGGGCGCAGCGTCTACGACAAGATCGTCGCCTACATCCGCTACCAGATGTCCAAGCTGTTCTCACTGGTGCTCCTGTTCCTGGTCGCGAGCATCTTCGACATCAACGAGGGCGTCGCGCTGGCGCCGCTGATGGTGGTCTTCCAGCACTTTTTCATCACCCTGTTCCCGGTGATCGTGATCATGCAGGACCCGCCGGCACCGGATCTGATGGCCAAACCACCACGGGACCCGAAACAGCCGATCACGAATCGCGCGTCGTTCGTGCAGTGGTTCGCCTACGGGGTCCTGCAGTTCGCGGTGACCTTCGTCGCGATGATGGTGGCGCCCGGTCCGATGAGCCCGACCGAACCGAACGTCCCGATGACCATGGGCTTCGTGGTGCTGTCCCTGGGTTCGGTGTTCGCCGGGTTGGTGATGCGGCGCGATCCGGAGTCGGGCCTCACACCGCCGATCGTCAACGCCGTGAAGATCCTGTCGATCCCGATCATCGTCACCGTGCTCGCGGTGGAGCTCGGATTTCTGCAAGACCTGCTGCAGACGACCTCGCTGACCGGCGGCCAGTGGCTCGCCTGCATCGGATGGTCGCTGATCATCCCCGTCGTGGTGGAGGCGGAGAAGTGGGTGCGACGTCGCCGGAGTCCGGCGGTGTCCGCGATCTCGGCCGTGGAAGCGGTGGCACCCCGGCGAGCTCTTCGCTGACCGAACGGGCGGCTACGAGGCCCGGTGTGGGTTCCACGCCAGGTACCACAACTGCAGCCAGTCCAGTTGTGGTGGCGCGACCCGGGTCTCGGGCCGGTGCCGGGGGACCCGTACGCGGAGCGCCCCGGGCGTGATGGTGCACCGCACCGGCGTCGTGAGCTGCAACGATTCACCGTCGACCCCGACCGGGATGACCTCGGCGTCGGCGTCGACGGTCACCTCGGTGGCGATGCGCTGGACGAGTCCGCGGTCGTGGGTGCGCCGCAGGAGGCCGACGGCCTGCCGGGTGTCGGACACCGAGACGGTGACGACCCCGAGCCGTCCCTCGTCGATGCGGGTGCGGCGACCGAGCCCGGCCACGTCGTTGGTGGCATAGGGGCCGTTGCTGACGAGGACGGCCTGGGGATCGGCGATGGTCTCGCTGCCGACGACGGCCCGCAGACCCGACCTCGTCCCTCTGCCCAGGAGGTCGGGAAGCATGCGTAACACCGTGCGTGTCTTGTCATCTCGATACTGCGAACTCTGGACCACCTCGGCGTAGATGCCGAACGACGCGTTGTTGACGAACGGCCGACCGTTGATGTGACAGAGGTCGACATGGAACTCGACGCCGTCGCGCAGCGCGTCGAGACACCGGGCGGGGTCCTGACGGTCGAGCCCGAGATCGAGAGCGAAATGGTTTCGGGTGCCGGCACTGATGACCAGGAAGGGTACGCCCGCCTCGGCCGCGACTCCGGCGACGAGGGCCTGGGTGCCGTCACCTCCCGCGACACCGAGCAGGTCGGCCCCGCGCGCCACCGCGTCCCGTGCCAATTGCTCCACGTCGATCTCCACCGGCCCGTCCAGCAATACGACTTCGGCGCCGAGGGATTCGGCCTTGCGCTGCAGATCGAATCGGACGACCTTCCCGCCACCCGAACGCGGGTTCATGATGATGAACGGGCGGTGGACGTCCGGCGCCGGGTGTTCGGGCATCAGGGAGTCGATGCGCGACGGCCGCAGCGCGCGCCGACCGCATCCGACCGCGGCGGCCGCCAGCAGCGCGGCGGCGATCACGACCCAGAGCTGTCGCTCGCGAAGGAGGAACACCACGAGAACCGCCACCGGCAGGACCGCGAGAGCGGCCGAGACGATGCGGAGGACACCACGGCTGATGAGGAACCAGTACACCGCGGCGACGATGACGACGGCACAGACACCACAGATCGCCAGGAGGCCCAGCAGGCGGAGGAGGCCGGCGGCGGCCACCGGCAGCAGGATCGCGGCGACGGCCAGCGCCATGGCCGCGCGCGCCCACCATCTGCGTGTCGTGGGCGGCGCGACCTCGGCGGCGACCGACGCCTGACTCATACCGTCTCGACGGCCGGCGTCGCCGCGCCGGGCGTCTCCTGATCCGGTGGATCGGACTCCTCGTTCCGATCCTTGGCGGCCCAGTCCTTCGCCGGCCTGATCACGAGTTCGAGGATCAGGAGTGCGAGGAGTCCGAAGACGGCGATGAGGAGGACCACCAGACCGGTCGGATAGCTCCAGAAGACGAGCAGCAGCGCCGCGATGCCGATGATCGCGCTGCGCAACGCGATTCGCGCGCGGAACAGGCTCTCCTCGAAGGCATTCGGCGGCCGCGAGCGTCGTATCCGCTGCACCGAGTCGAGTCCGTGGCCGAATCCGCGCCGGACGGCCGTGGCCGAGGCGGACCCGCCCAGCAGGTAGGCCCCGACGGCGACCACGAGCCCGAGGACCGCCACGGCACGCAGCGCCAACCGCAGCGGATCGAGCACCGTGTCGATGGTGGCGGCCGCGGCATCCGGGGCGAGGATGTCGGGCGGCATCGCGTCGAGATAGAGCGCTCGGCCGATCAGCAACGCGATGGCGAGGACGAGCATGGCGAGGACGAGTGACAGTCCGGCGAGCGAGAGGGCCCGCAGACGCCGACCGCGGGGTGCAACGGCCACGGCGGCGAAGGCGAGCGCGATCGTCAGCCAGGGCAGGACGTCGGCGGCGGTGTCGAGTGCCGAGACGGCACGCTGGGCGCGGACCAGTTCGGGTGAGCGGAACAGGACGAACTGCTTGTCGACGGCGGGGATCTTCTCGGCGAAGGTGAAGCCGCGGTCGAGGAGGCGTGCCTTGACGTTGTCGATCACGGTACCGAGCGAGATGCTGACGGTGCCGGAGTCGTCCACGGTCACCGACGACGGTCCGACGTCACCGGTCACGACCGCGACAAGGGCGGTGTGTGCGGCCCGATTCGCCTGCAGCCACAGGGATTCGAACTGATCGCTGGCGACGAACGACGACACGGTCTGTTGCACGAAGCCGCGGGCCTGGCCGGCCAGGACGGGAGCGAGGCCCTCGACCGCCCGGTCGACGCGTGGTGCGTTCTCGGTGGCCGGAACCGCGTCGGTCAGGGTCGTCAGCGCCGCCGCGGTGAGTCCCTCGACGTCGATGCGACTGAAGATCTCATCGGTGATCGTGTTCGAGATCTCGGCTTGCACTGCGGGATCCGAGGCGAGCGGAGCGACGGTGCTGACGTAGCGGTCGGTGTCGAGGATCTCGCCGCGGACGAACCGCGATGTCACCGAGGTGATGGCGAGTACGGCGACGAGGATGCACAGGACCGCGACGGCGAACCAGCGCCACCGGTTCCGCCGGGTCGGGTCGGGGGTCTTGGTGGCCGGCCCGGTGCCGGCCGCGTCGCGCAGGCGCGCGACCTCGGCTCGTAGTCGTTCGAGTTCGGCGCGCTCGGAGTCGGTGATGCCGACGCTCGGCTCCGCGCTCTGTCCGTTGGTGTCCGTGGTCATCTCGACGCCGCCCTTCCGGCCGCTGATCGTCTGGGGTTCCGGTGCTGACAGAACGCGCTCCACCGCCGAGGGGTGCCTCGACGGTGGAGCGTGGGTCGGGATCTAGCGGTATTCGGCCTTCGGCTGCCAGGTCGAGACGGCCCAGATGACCACGATGTCGAGAGCGATGATGAGGATCGACCACCAGGGGTAGTAGGGCAACCACAGGAAGTTGGCGATGATCGACAGACCGGCGATCACGATCGCGGTGAACCGTGCCCAGGTCGCGCCGGTGACGAGTGCGATGCCGACGCCGGCCATCACGACCCCGAGGGCGATGTGAATCCAGCCCCATGTGGTGAAGTCGAGCTTGTAGACATACTCGACGCCGCGGACGAAGACCTCGTCCTCGGCGACCGCGGCGATGCCCTGGAAGAGTTGGATGACACCGAGGACGATGAGGATGATCGCGGCGCCGATGGAGGTCCCCGCGGCGATGTTCTGTGAGGTGGACGGACGGTTGTTCTCGTGGGTGGGTGCGGTGTGAGTCATGACGACGCCCTTCTCTGGACAACCTTGACTGTGGACTACACGTACAGGGGGAGTGTCCTCCGAGTCATGCCGCCCCGCAACCGTTTCGGCGAGAGCGGGCCCAGAATTGTGACCATGGGCCGGAACTCGATGCCGTTGCCGCGCAACCGATGCGCATTGCTAACGAAAAAGGGTCAGGTCTCTTGCCGAGCGAGTCGCCAGATGCGGTCGCGTGACATCGGCGTCTCAACGGGCCGGCTCCCGAGTGCGCGACGGATGGCGTTCGCGAGCGCCGGCGCGACCGGGTTGTACGGTGACTCGCTCATCGATTTGGCGCCGAACGGGCCGAGTTCGTCGCTGGTCTCGGCGAAGTAGACCTCCGTGACGGGGATGTCGGCCATCTGCGGGACGCGGTACACCCGGAAGACGTTCGTGATCGGCCGTCCGGCCTCGTCGATCATGATCTCCTCGTAGAGCGCGGTGCCGATGCCTTGCGCGACACCGCCTTCCACCTGGCCGCGACATTGCTCGGGGTTCATCACGGTGCCCGCGTCGGCCGCGTGCACCGATTGCAGGATGCGGACGGTCCCGGTCAAGGTGTCGACCGCGACGCGGAAGGCCTGCACGTTGAACGCGATGGAGCGCATCTCCCCGCGTTCGGCGCCCGCGGCGACGGCGCGCGGTCCGGCCGGGTGGTCGACCCGGTTCGACGGGTCGACCGCGCCGATGAGATCGACGAACCCGACGATCCGGCCGTCGACCAGCGCGCCCTCCGCCCCGAGGCCGACCTGTACCGGGTCCGTTCCGGTGAGCCGCGCCGCGGCGTCGACCAGGGCGTCACGCAACGCGAGACATGCTGAGTGCAGCGCTTTCCCGGCCACGGTCGTGCCCGCCGAGGCGAACGCCCCGGTGTCGTGCACGACGGCATCGGTGTCGCCGTGCCACAGCGAGACCCGGTCCAGTCCGGTCGACAGCGCGGTGGCGACGATCTGGGCGTGGACCGTGGTCGTGCCGTTGCCGAACTCGGCGGTGCCCACGCCCACGTGGTAGGTGCCGGCGGCGTCGACCGCAACGGTGACGTCGGCGAAGTGCCCGCGCGGGGCCATGGTGGCGATCGCGGCGATGGCCATGCCCTCGCCGACGCGCCAGCGGTCTCCCGACGGTGCTTCGACCCCGTTGCCGGCGTGCAATGCATGCTCGGCCAGATCGAGACACTGGTCGAGTCCGTAGCTGCCGTAGACCAGGTCGACCTCGGGTTCGGCGCGTGCGATGAGGAGGGGATCGCCGTCGGCGACGGCGTTGCGGCGTCGGAACTCGAACGGGTCGATGCCGAGTTCGATCGCGAGTTCGTCCATGGCGCTCTCCACGGCGAAGACCACCTGGCCGAGGCCGTAACCCCGGAACGCGCCGGACGGCGGGTTGTTGGTGTAGACGACCTCCGCGTCGAGGCGCTTCACCGGGCAGTTGTACACCGACACCGATTCCGCGCACGCGTGGAACATCACGCCGATCGCGTGGTTGCCGTAGGCGCCGGTGTCCGACAACAAACTCACGCGCAGGCCGGTGAGCTTGCCGTCCGCATCGGCTCCGACGTCGACGGTGACCCGCATCGGGTGCCGGTATGTGGTCCGGGTCAGTTCGTCGGTGCGGGTCATCTCGTAGGCGCAGGGTTTGCCGGTGCGGAGCACGGCCAGGGCGACGAGGTCCTCGGTCAGCATCTCCTGCTTGCCGCCGAATCCACCGCCCACCCGGGCACTGAAGACCCGGATACGCTCCGGCGGCAGATCGAAGAGGAGCGCGAGCTCGTTGCGGACCAGGAACGGGACCTGGGTGCTGGTCCGGATGACGAGGCGCCCGTGTTCGTCGAACCACCCGATCGACCCGTGGGTCTCCAACTGGGCGTGCGAGACCCGCCCACTGGACCAGGTGCCGTGCACCGTCGCCGACGATGCGGCGAGTGCGGCGTCGACGTCACCGCCGAACCCCTCGTGAAAGGTGGCGATGACGTTCCGATGGGCCTCGGCGACCCGGTCGGCGGGAGTGCGATCGGGATGCAGCAGTGGGGCTCCGGGGCTTCTGGCCTCTTCCGGGTCGAAGACCGCGGGGAGCACTTCGTAGGTGACGTCGATGAGCGCCAGGGCCTGGTCGGCGACCGCTGGGGACGACGCGACCACCGCGGCGACCCGCTGACCGACGAATCGCACCACCGGGTCGAAGACGAGTGTGTCGTCGGGATCCTCGAGGCGGCTCTCGTGGCGTCCCGTGGAAAACTGCGGAGTGGAGACGTTTTCGTGGGTGAGGATCAGCTCGACGCCGGGTAGCGCGGCGGCGTCGGTGGTGTCGATGGCGGTGATCCGTGCGTGCGCGTGCGGCGAACCGAGTACGCGGATGTGCAACGTCCCGGGCGTGGGGACGTCGAAGGTGTACGGCTCGGTTCCGGTCACCACGCGCCGGGCGGCGAGCGGAGCGACCGATTCGCCCACGAGTGGCCGTTGCGCGGGCTCCGCGGGCGCAACGGGGGACGCGGTGCCGGTGGCGGCTGCGGTGATCGCGTCCCGGATGGAGCGGTAACCGGTGCAGCGGCACAGGTTTCCCTTCATCCGCCGCGGCAGGTCGGGGAGATGCTCGGCGGTGACGGTGGAGGCGGTCACGATCATTCCGGCGGTGCAGAAACCGCACTGGAATCCGAAGTTGTCGACGAATGACTGCTGGACGGGGTGCAGGTCGTCGGGGGTACCGAGCCCGGCCACCGTCGTCACCGACTTCCCGGCGGCGCGGTGAGCGGGATAGATGCAGGAGTGCACGGGTTGTCCGTCGACGAGCACCGAGCACGCCCCGCAGTCGCCGGCGTCGCAGCCCTTCTTGACCTCGTAGTGCGCGTGTTCGCGAAGAAGCATCCGAAGGCACTGTCCCGCAGCGGGTTCGGCGTCGAGCGACTCTCCGTTGACCTCGAATCTCATGCGCCGGCTCCGAATCCCATGTCGTTGGTCCCGTTCGTCGCCGACGACAACTCCGTGCGGATCTCCTCGCCCAGCACCGCCGAGACGCCGCGGCGCCAGTCGGCCGAGCCCAGCGCGTCGGTGTAATAGCCACTTGCCGCGACGATGTCGTCGTGCAGCGCGTCGCGGGTCGGTAACCCGTTGTAGCGCAGCACGGTCGGCCATTCGGTGGCCGCGGTGATCCCGAAGGTGGCGGCGCCGTCGTCGTCGACCCGGCCGGTCACCACGGCCCCCGAGCGACCGAGCTCGGCGAGGGCGATCTTGCGCACGGAGGTGCGGGCGCGTAACGCGTGGGCGGGGAAGTCGATGGCGCGCAGGACTTCTCCCGGTGCGAGGAGGTTGATGCCGTTGCCGATGACCAGCTCGGCGACGGGTAGATCGCGGTCGGTGCCGTCGGGACTCCACACGTGGGCGGTCGCGTCGAGCCCGACCGCCAGCGAGACCATCGACGCCGCGGCGTACGACCGGCAGATGTTGCCGCCGACGGTCGCCATGTGCCAGATCTTGAACGACGCCAGCAGTGCGTTCGCGCACTGGGCGAACATCGGGTGGGCCACGAAGCCGGGGCGTGGGGGGAGTGCGACGAGTTCGGCGATAGTGCAGGTGGCCGCGATCCGGAGACCACCTCCCGGCAGGTCTTCGACAGGTGCCCAACCCATCTCACTGAGGTCGACGAGTCCCGTGGTCGCCGGCTGCGGCTCGGAGAACACCCAGGTGCCACCGGCGACGATCTGTTCGCCGGGGGCAGGGAACGCCTCATCCCGCGTGCGGGCGAACCGGTAGTGGGAGACGGCGGTGAGGTCCATCAGCGTGCCCTGTCGAGGAGGCGGGATGCGGCGGTGGGTGGCTCCCACCGTACGAGGCCGATGCCCCCGTCGGAGCGGATCGCGGAGATCGACATCGAGAGAAGCACGGCGTCACGCTACGTGCATCCGGTACGGTCCGCATCTCGTGGGCCGGCGACCCGGCCCGCAGGTGACCGGGTCGTCAGACCGGGGTCTCGGTGCTGCGGCCGTGAGCGGGAATCGCGAAGGCGACCACGGCGGCGATCGCACTCATGACGAGGGCGATGGCCGACGCCCACAGGTAGCCCTCGGCGGTCGGCACCTCGATCGCGGTGCCGTCGGCGACGGAAACCGAGATCATCGACCACGTCAGCAGCATGCCGACCGCGGCGGCGGCCGTCGAGGTGCCGATGATCCGCATGAGGGCGTTGACGCCGTTGGACTCGCCGGTCTGCTCGACGCTCACCGATTGCATGATGAGCGCCGGCATCGCGGAGTAGGCGATGCCGAGGCCGGCGCCGATGCAGCAGGCGATGACCATCATGTGGACCCAGGTGAGGTCCCACGGGCCGGCGATCCCGACGATGAAGATCACGTAGCCGATGCCGATGATGACCGCGCCCAGGGCGAGGGAGATGCGGGCGCCGAAGACGGCGTTGATGCGACCGCTGATGTGCGAGAACACGAACATGACCAGGCCGCTGGGCGCGAGGATGAGACTCGCGTGCACCATGTCGTACCCGAAGCCGTCCGGGCTGTTCGTCGGGGCCATCAGCAACTGGATCGGGATGAGTTGCATCGCGTAGAAGGCGAAACCGGTCGCGATCGAGGCCAGATTCGTCAACAGCAGCGGGCGCTTGCCCAGGATGCGGAGATCGATCAACGGACTGTCGCGACGGAGTTCGACGAGGACCCACACGCCCAGCGACATGAGGAAGCCGGCGAACAGGCCGAGCGTCAACGGAGCGGACCATCCCCACTCGGCGCCCTTGGACAACGGCAGCAGCAGACAGACGAGGAGCACCGTCAGTCCGAGGGCGCCGAGCGCGTCGAACCGGCCGCCGGAGGGCTTGGCGGTGGAGCGGACCGTGAGGGCCACGCCGACACCGGCCAGCGTCGCGGCACCCGCACACGACCAGAACAGGGCGTGCCAGCTCACGTGTTGGGCGATGAGGGCGGCGACCGGGAGCCCGAGCGCACCGCCGATGCCGAGTGAGGCGCTCATCGTTCCCACCGACGAGCCGAGGTGGCGGGGCGGGACGATGTCGCGCATGACGCTGATGCCGAGCGCGACGATGCCGAAACCCAGCCCCTGGAGACCGCGGCCGATGATGAACAGCGGGAGCGACGTCGCGACCGCGCAGGCCACGGAACCCGCTGCGACGAAGCCGAGACTGACCAGGATGGCGAGGCGTTTGCCGTACATGTCGCCGATCCGCCCGCCGATGGGGGTGGCGACCGCGCCGAGCAGCAGCGTGATCGTGATCGCCCACGTGGTGTCGGAGGCATCGGCGTGCAGCAGCGCGGGGAGCTGAGGGATGAGCGGCACGATGATCGTCTGCATCAACGCGACGACGATGCCGGCGAGGCAGAGCACGGCCACCGCGAGCCGCGGGTGGGGCTTCTCGGCGGTGGGATCGGGGGGCGGGAGGTCCGGAGCGCTGTCCGTCGTTCCGTCGGCGTCGGTGCGGCTGGTCACGCCGTCATCCCGCTGGTTCCGCTCATCGATTGTGCACACCTCCGAACGACCAAGATATCCGGCGGGTCGCGGGTGCAGACGTTCGCACCCGGCGGGAAGCCCCGGCGTCCGGGCTACGCGAGGTCGGCGAGGCCGACGGGACGGGGCCAGCGCGGGGTGAGTCCGTCGCCCGACGAGACGCCGCGGATGCGGCGCACCACCCAGGGGCCGAGAAAGGTGCGGGCCCACTCCGCGTTCTGTCGCCGCTGCTCCCGGCGGGTGGCGACCGCGGCGGCGGCCAGCGTCTCGGGCGTGATGTGGTGGTCGACGCCGAGCAGGTCGAGGACCCGGCCGGCCATCTCTGCGTGACCGAGCGGCGACATGTGCAGGCGATCGGCGTCCCACATGCGGTAGTCGTCGTAACCGGCCATCCGCCAGAAGTCGCAGATCAGTGCACCGTGCTTCTCGGCGACCGCCCGGACGAGCTCGTTGTAGATGGCGACCCGTCCACGCAGCATCCGGAACACCGGAGCCCATCCGGTGTCGTAGGCGGTGAAGACGACGACGGTGGCGCCCGTCGCGGTCAGGTCGCGCAGGGCCGCGTCGTACCGCGCGATCATCGCGTCGAGGTCGAGGGACGGGCGCATGAGATCGTTGCCGCCGGCGTAGATGGTGACCAGGTCGGGCTCCAGGGCGATCGCCGGGCCGATCTGCTGGGCGAGCACCTCGTCGAGCAACCGGCCGCGGATGGCCAGGTTCGCATAGCCGAAGCCCGCCCCGCCCTCGGCGGACGCCGCGGCGGCGAGTTGTTCGGCGACACGGTCGGCCCACCCGCGTACCCCGTTGGGTCGGGCCGGGTCCGGATCGCCGACTCCCTCGGTGAACGAGTCGCCCAAGGCGACGTAACGGGTGAAGCCCACGGCAACGCCTTCCGGTCGGATCGGAGTGGTTCCGACGACGCTAATCCCGTGCGCCGTCGGCCGACAAAGCGAGCCCGTGACAGAGCGATCGGTCGGCATTCCGATGGAGCGATCGATCGGCATTCGCGAATTCCCGACGCTGCGGATCTCTCATTGTCGAATCCTGCTGGAGAGTATTTCTCAACACTGCGGCAATGAGTGCCACGTACATTGCGCGGCAATTGTTTTCGATCACCTTTCCGGAGGCGTCACAGTGCCGTGCCGCCGCCTTTCCGACGCGGTGGACGGCGTCGGGGAGCACGGTTTCCGAGGGGGTCGAAGGCGGTGTGAGGGGGTGGCCGAACGGCCGGTCTCGGTGAGTAGGATCACGACGTGAACTGCCCGTGGAAACGGGTCGGCGTCGTCGGGACATTCGCGTCGATCCGTGCCCGCCGGGAGTTTGTTCGCGCGATCTCCACCGCGATTGTGCGAGTCGCTGAGCACGCGCCGGACCGGCGCAGGCGTGAGAGAAAGAGAACACCACGATGTTCGACAAGGTTCTGGTCGCCAACCGCGGCGAGATCGCCATCCGCGCATTCCGCGCCGCCTACGAACTGGGTGCGCGCACGGTCGCGATCTTCCCGTACGAGGATCGCAACTCGGTGCACCGGCTGAAGGCCGACGAGTCCTACCAGATCGGGGTGCCGGGGCATCCGGTTCGGGCCTACCTGTCGGTCGACGAGGTCGTCGGCGCGGCGGTCCGGTGTGGCGCCGATGCTATCTACCCCGGTTACGGATTCCTGTCGGAGAACCAGGGTCTCGCCGCCGCGTGTGCGGAGGCGGGCATCACCTTCGTGGGCCCGAGCGCCGACATCCTGGAGATGACCGGCAACAAGGCGACCGCGGTGGCCGCGGCGAAGGCGGCGGGGATCCCCGTGCTCGCGAGCTCGGAGCCGTCGTCGGATCTCGACGAGTTGCTCGCCGCGGCGGAGGACATGCAGTTCCCGGTCTTCGTCAAGGCGGTCGCGGGTGGCGGCGGGCGGGGGATGCGCCGCGTCGACGAGCGTGCCGACCTCGCCGAGGCCATCGCGGCCGCGTCGCGCGAGGCCGAGGCCGCGTTCGGCGACGCGACGGTGTTCCTGGAGCAGGCCGTGGTCAACCCGCGGCACATCGAGGTGCAGATCCTCGCCGACACCTACGGCAACGTCATCCACCTCTACGAGCGCGACTGCAGCCTGCAGCGCCGCCATCAGAAGGTGATCGAGCTCGCGCCCGCACCGAACCTCTCCGACGAGTTGCGCGAGCAGATCTGCTCGGACGCAGTGGCTTTCGCGCGATCGATCGGCTACTCGTGCGCGGGCACGGTGGAGTTCCTGCTCGACGAACAGGGTCGCCACGTGTTCATCGAGATGAACCCGCGTATCCAGGTCGAGCACACGGTGACCGAGGAGATCACCGACGTCGACCTCGTCAGCGCGCAGCTGCGCATCGCATCGGGGGAGTCGCTGGCGGATCTCGGACTGACCCAGGACACGATCCGCATCCGCGGTGCCGCGCTGCAGTGCCGGATCACCACCGAGGACCCCGCCAACGGCTTCCGGCCCGATGTCGGGCGCATCACCGCCTACCGTAGCCCCGGCGGTGCCGGCGTCCGGCTCGACGGCGGTGCGAACCTCGGCGCCGAGGTGAGTGGCCACTTCGACTCGATGCTCGTCAAACTGACTTGTCGCGGACGGGATTTCCCGACCGCGGTGCGGCGTGCGCGTCGTGCGGTGGCCGAGTTCCGAATCCGTGGCGTGGCGACCAACATCCCGTTCCTGCAGGCGGTGCTCGACGATCCGGATTTCCGCGCCGGGCGCGTCACGACCTCGTTCATCGACGAGCGTCCCGGTCTGCTGACCTCGCGTTCGTCGGCCGACCGCGGTACCAAGATCCTGTCGTACCTGGCCGACGTCACCGTGAACAAGCCGCACGGTGAGCGGCCCACCACGGTGTACCCGCGCGACAAGCTGCCCACCGTCGAGCGTTCGGTGCTCGCCTCGCCGCCGAACGGCTCGCGGCAGCGTCTGTTGGAGCTCGGACCCGAGGGGTTCGCGCGCGACCTGCGCGAGAACCCGCGGCTGGGCATCACCGACACGACGTTCCGCGATGCGCACCAATCGCTGCTCGCGACTCGCGTGCGCACCAACGGGCTGCTCAACGTGGCGCCGTACGTGGCCGCGCTGACCCCCGAACTGCTGTCCGTCGAGTGCTGGGGCGGGGCGACCTACGATGTGGCGCTTCGCTTCCTGAAGGAAGACCCGTGGGATCGGCTGGCGCAGTTGCGGGAGGCGATCCCCAACATCTGTCTGCAGATGCTGTTGCGCGGCGCCAACACGGTCGGCTACACCCCGTATCCGACGAAGGTGACGACCGCGTTCGTGTCCGAGGCGACCGACGTCGGCATCGACATCTTCCGGATTTTCGACGCCCTCAACAACATCGACGCGATGCGACCGGCGATCGACGCGGTCCGCGAGACCGGCACGGCGGTGGCCGAGGTGGCGATGAGCTACACCGGCGATCTGTCCGACCCGGGCGAGGACCTCTACACGCTCGACTACTACCTGCGCCTGGCCGAACAGATCGTGGAGGCGGGCGCGCACGTCCTGGCGATCAAGGACATGGCGGGTCTGCTGCGCGCTCCCGCGGCGACCACCCTGGTGTCGGCGCTGCGGCGTGAGTTCGATCTGCCGATCCACGTGCACACCCACGACACCCCGGGCGGACAGCTGGCGACCTACATGGCCGCGTGGCAGGCGGGGGCCGACGCGGTCGACGGCGCCAGTGCCGCGCTGGCGGGCACCACGAGCCAGCCGCCGCTGTCGGCGATCGTCGCCGCGACCGCCCACACCGAGCGGGACAGCGGCATCGACCTCGCGCGGGTGTGCGACCTCGAGCCGTACTGGGAGGCGCTGCGAAAGGTCTACTCGCCGTTCGAGTCCGGTCTCCCGGCGCCGACCGGGCGGGTCTACTCCCACGAGATCCCGGGCGGGCAGCTGTCGAACCTGCGGCAGCAGGCAATCTCCCTCGGGCTGGGCAACAGGTTCGAGGCAGTCGAGCAGGCGTACGCCGCCGCTGATTCGATGCTCGGCCGACTGGTCAAGGTGACCCCGTCGTCGAAGGTCGTCGGCGACCTCGCGCTCGCGCTGGTCGGCCGCGGCATCACCGCCTCGGACTTCGCGGCCGACCCGGCCTCCTACGACATCCCGGACTCGGTGATCGGCTTCCTGCGCGGCGAGCTGGGCGACCCGCCCGGTGGCTGGCCCGAACCGCTGCGCACCCTCGCGCTGCAGGGCCGCGCGCCGGCCCCCGAGGTCACCCCACTGTCCGCCGACGACGAGGCCATCCTCGACAAGCCGGGTCGTGACCGTCAGGTCCGGCTCAACCACCTGCTCTTCCCCGGTCCGGCAAAGGAATTCGAGGAGCACTACGAGGCCTACGGTGACACGTCGAGGCTCTCGGCCAACCAGTTCTTCTACGGACTGCGCTACGGCGAGGAACACCGCGTCGAACTCGAACCCGGTGTCGATCTGCTCATCGGGCTGGAGGCGGTCAGCGAACCGGACGAGCAGGGCATGCGGACCGTCATGTGCGTCCTGAACGGTCAGCTGCGTCCGATCGCGGTGCGCGACCACTCCGTCGACTCGGCTGTCGCGTCGGCGGAGAAGGCGGACCGCTCCAACCCGCACCACATCGGTGCCCCGTTCGCGGGCGTCGTGTCGCTGTCGGTCGACGTCGGCGACGAGGTCGCCGCAGGCGCGACGATCGGCACCATCGAGGCGATGAAGATGGAGGCGGCGATCACCGCCCCGGTCGCGGGCACCGTGACCCGACTCGCCATCGGACAGGTGACGCAGGTCGCCCCGGGGGATCTGCTGATCGAGATCCGCTGAGCAGATCGGCGGCGGGGCGCCTCGCCCCGCCGCCGGTTCAGCTACCCCGGTACGTCGAGTAGGCGAAGGGGCTCAACAGGATCGGTACATGGTGATGCCGCCCGGGATCGTCGATCTCGAAACAGACGTCGATCTCGGGATAGAAACCCTTGATGTCGTTGTCGGCGAACCAGTTCCCGGTGTCGAAGACGAGGTGGTAGATCCCGGGGACGAGCGCCTCGGTGTTCACTGAGGTGATGCGACCGTCGGAATCGGTGCTGCCGCTGAACAATTCGGTCCCCGACGCATCCTGGAGGGACACCTCGAGGCCGACGGCGGGTGAACCCGACACCGCGTCGAGGACGTGCGTGGACAGACCGGTCATCTCAAAATCCCTTCGTCGGCGGCGTGCTCGGTCGACAGCATACGGAGCAGGCGGGCGCGGTTGATCTTCGCCAGTTCCGCACGCAGTACCCGGCGTTCGGTGGAGGCGTCGTTGGTCATCCGCGTCCGGAGGATGGCGAGCAGCTCGTCGGCGGGCCGCCCGTTCGCGAAGACCAGGTAGACGTGCCCGAACCGCGCCTCGTAGGCGACATTGGCGTCTCTCAGCTCGGCGAGCACCGAGGCCGACGAGCCCGCCACCCCGGACTGTTCGCGCGCCGACGAGGCGTTGTCGGGCCGGTCGCCGATCCGCGGATGCCCGGCGAGCGCCTCGTCGAGGTCGTCCTCGCTGATCTCGGTCAGTGTTCGATCGGCGGCATCGAGCACAGCGGGTACATCGCCGAAGGGCCGCGCGAGCATCATGCGCTCGATCCAGGCCGTCGATGCGCAACAGCTGCGCAGCGCCGCACGGGCTTCGTCGTCGTCCATCTCGTTGAGCCGCATGATGACCAGCCTAGGAGGCGTGGGCGCAGACGGCGCGTGGAAGATGGAGCGATGGACGACGTCACCGGGACAGCGTCCCCGGACGACTCCGCGGGACGGGTGCTCGGTGTGGTACTCGCCGCCGGAGCCGGGACCAGGTACGGGATGCCGAAGATCCTCGCGCACGACGGCCGGTGGCTCGAGCGGGCGGTCGCGGCGTTGCGCGACGGCGGTTGCTCCGAGGTGACGGTCGCCATGGGCGCCGCGGTCGTCGAACCACCGGCCGGCGCCGAGACGCTGATCGTCGAGAACTGGGCCGACGGCGTCGGCGCCACGGTGGCCGCGGCCCTGCGGTGGGCGATGGCACGACCGGACGCGGCGGGGCTGACGGTGCACGTGGTCGACACCCCGGGCACGCGCGCCGACGTCGTCGCTCGCGTCCTGGGCGCGGCATCGGGTGACCGCGCGCTCCTCGCGCGAGCGGTCTTCGACGGCAGTCCGGGGCACCCGGTGTACATCGGTGCCGACCATCTCGGGCCGGCTCTGCGTGTGGTCGATGGTGACGTGGGTGCTCAGGTGTATCTCCGGTCCCGGGCGGTGACCCGCGTCGAGTGCGGGGATCTGGCGCCCGGTGTGGACATCGACGAGCGGCCCTGACCTGGGATCAGCGTGCCCATTTCGAGACCTTCTCGACGCCGTTCCGGTGCACGGTGATCCCACGTGGGACAAGCGTCCATGTCTAGGGTGCAGACATAGCCGGGTAACGGACCGCACTCTCGTCGAAGCGGGTGATCACCGTGGCGCACGATCGTCGTCGACGCCTCACCGCGATGCTCGTCGCGCTCGTCGTGGGAGCCGGCCTCGCGGCATGCGCCACCGGGCCCGACGTACCGGAGCGGACACCGCCGGCCCGCGCCGCGCAGGACGCGCATCTGCCGCCCGGATTCGACACCACCTTCCGCTGGACCGCGACCGGTGTCCTCGATCCGCAGTCCGCCGAGGGCACCTTCGTCCGAGCCTTCACCGAGTCCTTCGAACTCGCCAACGCCGGACGGTCGGCGCGGTGGGGCTACCCCGGTTTCGCCGACGCCGCGCCGTCGAACATCGACCAGATGGTGACGGCGTACCCCCCGATCCAGTCGACCTCGGGCCGCGAGGTCGGCACCGCCTTCTATCAGGGTTTGCGCCGCGTCGACGACAACGGTTGGGCGCGAATCGTGATGTGCCGTCACGGGTATCGGTCGGTGCAGCAGAACGGCGAGTGGACCGTCGGATACGACACCCCGCGGCCGGTGGAGATCGACATCCGCCGCGTGGGAACCGATCCCGCGGCCGCACCACGCGGGGGCGAGCGGACCCCCGGCGCCGACGTGTTCGGCGGCTGGTACACCTCCCGCTACGACTTCGCGGCCCTGTATCCGACGCCGACCCCGGATCAGAAGGCATGCGCCGCAATGACTCCGGACGGTATGCCGCATTGGCTGCCGATGGCCGACACCGAGCCGTGGCCGGCCCAGCAGCCGGTACCGGGGTGGTCGAGCTACCCGGGCGCGGCCTGACTCCGCACCGCAGGGCGGCGACTACTGGTCAGGCAGTCCGCCGAGCAGATCGTCGAGGTGCGCCGGCAGGTCCCGGACCCGTACCCCGGTGGCGTTGTAGATCGCGTTGACCACCGCGGCGGCACTGCCGACGATCCCGATCTCGCCCGCTCCGCGCGAACCCATCGGGGTGGCGTGTTCGTCGCGGTCGTCGAGGCAGATCGCGTCGACGTCGGCGATGTCGGCGTGCACGGGGATGTGGTACTCGGCGAGATCCTGCGTGACCACGTGGCCGAACCGGTGATCGCGGACGCTCTCCTCGTGCAACGCCATCGAGATACCGAAGGTCATGCCGCCGATGAGTTGCGAACGGACGGTGCGCGGGTTGATGGCGCGGCCGATGGAGAACACCCCGAGCATGCGCGGGATGCGGATCTCCCCGGTGTCGATGTCGACGCCGACCTCGACGAAGTGCGCGCCGAACGAGGCCACGGTGAACTTCTCGAGATCGGGGTTGTCCGCCGCCTCCGCGCTGAGTTCGGCGTCCGGAGGCGAATCGTCGCCGAAACGTGCACGGAACTGATGCGCGGCGGTGACGATGGCCGATCCCCAGGACGAGGTACCCGACGAACCGCCGGCGACGGTCGCGCTGGGCAGCGCGCTGTCGCCGATCTCGATGTCGACGACGTCGGTGGGTACGTCGAGCGCGTCGGCGGCGATGATCTTCAGGGTCGTCCACGCACCGGTGCCGATGTCGGTGGCGGCGATCCGGACCGTGTACCGGCCGTCGCGATGGGTGATCGACGCCGAGTTGCCCGGCTGCACCATGTGGGGATAGGTCGACGACGCGACCCCCAGGCCGACCAGCTGCCGACCGTTCCGGCGGGCCGCCGGCTCCGCCACACGCCGCTCCCAGCCGAATCGTCCGGCCCCCTCGCGGAGACAGTCGAGCAGCCGCCGCGACGACCACGGGTTGCCCGTCTCGGGGTCCTCGGGCGGTTCGTTGCGCACACGCAACTCGATCGGATCGAGGTCGAGGGCATGTGCAAGTTCGTCCATGGCGACCTCGCCGGCGAACATCCCCGGAGCCTCGCCGGGCGCACGCATCCAGAACGGGACCGGGACATCGAGGGGGACGACGTGGTGGTCGGTCCGCCGATGGTCGGCCGAGTACATCGATCGTGAGGTGACCGCGGCCTGCTCGGCGAACTCCCCGGCATGTGCGCTGTGGGTGAATGCCTCGTGCACCATCGCGGTGATGTGGCCGTCCCGATCGGCGGCCAGCCGCAGACGGGATCGGGTGGGCGCGCGGTGTCCGACGAAGACGAACATGTGCTGCCGGGTCACCGCGAACTTCACCGGACGACCGGGCAGGCGCATGGCCGCCATGGCCGCGAGCACGTCGTGCGAGTGCGGCGAGCCCTTCGACCCGAATCCACCGCCGACGTGCGGCGCCATCACCCTCATCCGCTCGGGTTCGAGACCCAGCACCGGCGCCAGCGAGGACACCACGCCCTGGGTCGACTGGGTCGAGTCGTAGAGCGTGAGGACAGCGGCATCCGCATCCCAGGTGGCCACCACGGTGTGCGGCTCCATCGGGTTGTTGTGCTCCTCCGGGGTGGAGTACCACTGGTCGACCGTGACCGTGTCCCCGCCGGTGGTACTGGCCGCTTCGTCCAGGATTCGATCGGGGTCGCCGTCCTGTGAGGTGGGCTCGAACCCGCCGTTGACCTGTTCGGGCCGGTAGCTTTCGGGGTGATCGACGCGGAACTCGGTGTCGTGGGCGTCCTCGTCGTAGGTGACGGTCACCGCCGAGGCGGCTTCGCGTGCCGTCTCGGGACTCTCCGCGACGACGGCGCCGATCAGCTGCCCGCGGTAGGCGATTTCGGGCGACTGCAGGATCGTGAGGTCGCCGCTGGAGGTGTCGGCCAGTTCCGGTGCATTCTCGGGTGTGAGTACGTACAGCACACCGGGCGTCGATTCGGCTGCGGCCGTGTCGAATCCGGTGATGCGTCCGCGCGCGATGGTCGCGGTGATCGGCCACAGGTACGCGGCCTCGGTGAGGTGCTCGTAGGCATACGGCGCAGTGCCGCGCACCTTGTCGGCGCCGTCGATGCGGGCGTGGGAGGTACCGATCGCGGTCATCGAGTGCTCAGCTCCCGCAGGGTGGCGATCAGGGTGCGGCGGGCGAGGGGCACCTTGAACTCGTTGCCCTCGAGTGCACGGGCCTCGCCGAGTTCGGCATCGGCTGCCGCGGCGAACAATTC
The DNA here is from genome assembly GCF_005502615.1 of Gordonia sp. ALPHA1B1. NCBI lineage: Bacteria > Bacillati > Actinomycetota > Actinomycetes > Mycobacteriales > Gordoniaceae > Gordonia > Gordonia sp. ALPHA1B1. Next base: position 42,901 of record NZ_SCOC01000016.1, read on the forward strand.
GGTCGACGGTCGCTGACCACGCAGCACCTCTTCGGCCCGCGCGGCCCGCCAGGGCTTGTGCGCGACACCGCCGAACGCGATCCGCGTTTCGCCGATGGCGTCACCGTCCATGCTCACCTCGGCCCCGACGGACACGAGCGCGAAGGCGTACGACGCACGGTCGCGCACCTTGCGGTAGGTCGACGACGAGTCCGGCAGGGGCGGTGGCACGTCGATGGCCACGATGACATCGTGCGGCTCGAGCACCGTGTCGCGCTCGGGATGCTCACCCGGGAGCCGGTAGAAGTCACCGATGTCCACCACGCGCTCGCCGTCGGGGCCTTGCACGACGATGCGCGCGTCGAGGGCGGTGAGGGCCACCGCCATGTCGGAGGGGTGGGTCGCGACGCAGGTCTCGGATGCACCCAGGATGGCGTGATACCGCGTGTATCCGCCGACGGCCGAGCAGCCCGAGCCCGGCGTCCGCTTGTTGCACGGGGTCGTGACGTCCTGGAAGTAGACGCATCTGGTGCGCTGCAACAGGTTTCCCGCATTGGTCGCGAGGTTGCGCAACTGCGGCGAGGCGCCCGAGAGCAGGGCGCGGGCCAGGACGGGGTAGCGGCGCCGGACGAGGGGATGGGCGGCGGTGTCGGCGTTGCGGGCGGTGGCGCCGAGCCGGAGCGAGCCGTCGGGGCGTTCGGTGATGTCGTCGAGCGGCAGGCGGGAGATGTCGAGCAGCGCCGGCGGGTCGGCGACGCCCAGCTTCATGTGGTCGACCAGGTTGGTGCCGCCGGCGATCAGCTTCGCGCCGTCGTGATCCCGCAGGAAGTCCACGGCGGCGGGGACGTCGGTCGCACGCTCGTAGGTGAACGGGATCATCGATCGGCCGCCTGTCGGATCGCCGCGAGGATGTTCGGGTACGCCGCGCATCGGCAGAGGTTGCCGCTCATCCGTTCCCGGATCTCGTCGTCGGCCAGCGGACTCGCGTCGCCGCTCGACGACGGGTCGAGGTCCTCGGTGACGTGGCTGGGATACCCCTGTTTCGCCTCGTCGAGCATCCCGATGGCCGAGCACAGCTGGCCGGGGGTGCAGTAGCCGCACTGGAGGGCGTCCTCGTCGATGAACGCCTGCTGCATGTCGTGTAGCTCGTCACCGTCGCCCAGGCCCTCGGCGGTGACGATGTCGCTGCCTTCGTAGGAGACGGCAAAGGACAGGCAACTGACGATGCGCCTGCCGTCGACCAGCACGGTGCACGAACCGCACTGGCCGTGATCGCATCCCTTCTTGGGCGAGAAGATGCCCAGCCGGTCACGCAGACCGTCGAGCAGTGTTGTTCGCGTGTCCACGACGACGTCGTGTTCGGCACCGTTCACGGTCAAGGAGACTTTGGCTTCCACGTCGCGAGGCATACCCGTCCGTAGAGGCGGTAAACACCCGCCGAGAACCGCGAAATGTCTGGAACAATCGGTCGAATGGCCCCCTCGAGACCCAGAGTTGTTGTGATCGGTGCCGGATTCGCGGGTATGCACTGCGCCCGCAGGCTCAAGAACGAGCCGGTCGACGTCACCATCGTCGACCGCGGGACCAGCCACCTGTTCCAGCCGCTGCTGTACCAGTGCGCCACCGGTCTGTTGTCCGAGGGCGCGATCTCCAGCCCGGTTCGGCATCTGACCCGTCGGCACAAGAACCTCGACGTCGTCCTCGGCGAGGCGTCGGGCATCGACGTCGAGGGTCACCAGGTGACGGTCGACCGCATCGACGGGTCGTCGTTCCGTCTCGGCTACGACTACCTCGTGGTCGGCGCCGGCATGCGCACCGCCTACCGCGGCAACGAGGCGTTCGCGGAGTTCGCGCCCGGGATGAAGACGCTCGATGACGCGCTGTCGATCCGCCGCAAGATCATGGCCGCGTTCGAGATGGCCGAGACGATCACCGACCCGGAGGAGCAGCGGTCCTGGCTCACCTTCGCGGTGGCGGGCGGCGGCCCGACCGGCGTCGAGCTCGCCGGACAGATCCGGGAGGTCGCGACCCTGGCGCTCGAGCGCGAGTTCGACGCGATCGATCCGGCGCAGGCGCGGGTGCTGCTGCTCCACGGCGGCGACCGCGTGCTGCCGTCGTTCTCGACGCGGCTCTCGGCCAGCGCCCAGCGCACGCTCGACAACCTCGGCGTCGAGACCCACCTCGGCGTGCACGTCACCGGGGTCGGAGAGGACCACGTCGAGACGACCCGCAAGGCCGACGGGACCAAGAACGTCTACCCGGCGCGCACGACGCTGTGGACGACGGGCGTCGAGGCCGTCCCCTTCGCCACCACACTTGCCCGGTCGCTGGGTGTCGAACAGGACCGCGGCGGGCGGATACCGGTCGAGGACGATCTCTCGGTCCCGGGCCATCCCGACATCTTCGTCTGCGGCGACATGAGTTCCTACCGAGACCTGCCCGGGGTCGCCGAGGTGGCGATGCAGGGCGGCCGGCACGCCGGGGTGGTGATCGCGGAAACCGTTGCAGGGCAACAGGAAAGAACTCCGTTCAGATACCGCGATCTGGGTACCGCGGCCTACATCGCCCGCCGCCACGCGATCGTCCAGTCCGGCCCGCTCCAGCTGTCGGGGTTCCTCGGCTGGGTGGCCTGGGGCGTCATCCACATCGCCTTCCTGGCGGGTGTCCGCAACCGGATGGGGACCGTCATGACGTGGGGCGCAACGCTGCTCACCGACACCCGGCGGGAGCGCGCCATCACCTACGGCAGCCCCGAGACGGCGAGGCAGCCCTACGGGCAGTGACCGGGTAGATTCGGCCCGCTCGCTTCGCTCCCGGCGCCGGGTCGATTCGGCCCGCTCGCTTCGCTCCCGGCGCCGGGACCCGAGTTCTCCCCGATCGCTTGTCCGTGACCGCCTCGCCTGGTACTCAGAGTAGAACACGTTCTAATTCTGGTTGTTCTTCTGACGGGCGAGGAGTCCTCCATGCACACCCCGATCTGCGACGAGCTCGGTATCGAGTTCCCGATCTTCGCGTTCACCCACTGCCGGGACGTGGTGGTCGCGGTGAGCAAGGCGGGCGGTTTCGGAGTGCTCGGCGCGGTTGGCTTCACCCCCGAGGAGCTCGAGATCGAGCTCAACTGGATCGACGAGCACATCGGCGACCGTCCCTACGGCGTCGACATCGTCATCCCGAACAAGTACGAGGGCATGGACTCGAACATGTCGGGCGAGGAACTCACCAAGATGTTGCAGTCGATGGTGCCGGCGGAGACCCTCGACTTCGGACGCAAGCTCCTGCGTGACCACGGCGTGCCGCTCAACGAGGACAGTGACAACTCCCTGCAGCTTCTCGGTTGGACCGAGGCCACTGCCACGCCGCAGGTCGAGATCGCGCTCCAGCACCCCAAGGTCACCCTGATCGCGAACGCCCTCGGGACGCCACCCGCCGACATGATCGAGAAGATCCAGTCCGCCGGCCGCAAGGTCGCCGCGCTGTGCGGATCGCCGAAGCAGGCCCGCAAGCACGCCGATGCGGGTGTCGACATCATCATCGCCCAGGGCGGCGAGGGCGGCGGTCACTGCGGCGAGGTCGGCTCCATCGTGCTCTGGCCGCAGGTCGTCAAAGAGGTTGCGCCGGTTCCGGTTCTGGCCGCCGGTGGCATCGGCAGCGGTGAGCAGATCGCGGCGGCGCTGGCCCTCGGGGCGCAGGGCGCGTGGACCGGATCGCAGTGGCTGATGGTCGAGGAGGCTGAGAACACCCCGGTCCAGCAGCAGACCTACATCGACGCCTCCAGCCGGGACACCGTACGGAGCCGATCGTTCACCGGCAAGCCGTGCCGCATGCTGCGCAACGACTGGACCGAGGCCTGGGAGGATCCGAAGAATCCCGATCCGCTGGGGATGCCGTTGCAGTACATGGTCTCCGGGATGGCGGTGGCCGCGACGCACAAGTACCCCGACGAGAGCATCGACGTCGCCTTCAACCCGGTCGGGCAGGTGGTCGGGCAGTTCCGCAAGGTCGAGAAGACCTCTGCGGTGATCGAGCGGTGGGTGACCGAGTACATCGACGCCACGAGCAGCCTGGACTCGTTCGCCAACGCGAACGCCTAGCCGGGGCTAATTCGCGCGGCCTCGTTTCCGTCCCGCTGATTGGATTCAATCAGCGGGACGGAAACGGCGACGCGGGAGCCGGGGAGTGGCCGGCGCCGTCCTCGGCGATCGTCGCGAGGGGGAGAGTCACCTGGACGGTGGTGCCCGACGGTTCGTTCGGCAGGTACCGGATCGTCCCGCCGTGGCGCTCGACGATGTGCTCGGAGATGATGAGCCCGATTCCGGAACCGTCCTGCTTGGACGAGAACGCGCCGGAGGCGAGGCGATCGGTGGGCACGCCCGTCATGCCGCGTCCCTGGTCACGGATCCACACCGAGGCCAGTCCGTCGGACTCGCCGGTCTGGATCGTCAGTTCCTTCACCTCGGTTGTCGGACGGACGATCTCGTCGAGTGCGTTGACGCACAGGTTGATGATGACCTGTCCGATGAGCACGTTCTCGCCCTGGATCGGCAGGTCGCGGTCGGGGATCTCGGCGTACACGCGTACGCCCTGCTCGGCCGCGCGTAGTCGCACGAAGTACAGGCTCTCCTCGACGGTCTCGTTGAGATCCATGAGCGTCGAGGTGCTCTCGATGCGTCGTACGTAGCGGCGGACGGAGGCCACGATGTCGGCGGCGCGGTGGAGTTGCTTCTCGATCTGGTCGATGCCGTAGGCGAGGCTGCGGGCGTCGACGGTCTCGGCGGAGACACGGGCCTTGAGTCCGCTCAGGTAGTTCGTCGACGCCGCGAGCGGCTGCCCGAGCTCGTGGGCCAGGATCATCGCCATGTCACCCATCGCGTGGTAACGGCTCAGATACTGGAGATTGGCCTCCTGGTAGGCGTTGCGGCGTTCCCATTCGACGCGGTCGGTCACGTCGCGCACGGTCAGGACCCGCGAGGAGATGCCGTCATGGGCGACGATCTCGAGTTCGCCGGCCAGCCACACGGTGCTGCCGTCGTCCTTGATGATCTCCTGCTGGATCTCGACCGAACCCGCACCGTCCGTCAGCCGCTCGACGACGGGGTCACTGGTCAGCCGGGGCTCACACCGGCCGAGGTCTTCCAGATGGACGCCCGACAGCTCCGCGGGGGTGCGGCCGAACAGCTTGGCGGCCAGTGGGGAGATGTCGTCGATGCAGTTGTCGTCGTCGAGCACGACGATCCCGGCCGACGTGTGGGTCATGATGCGCTGCAACGACTCCGACACCCAGGTCAGTTCTTCCTGCAACTCGACCTCGTCGGAGATGTTGCGGAACTCGACCATCACGACCGGCCCGTCCTCGCAGCGCACCAGGGTCGCGCGGGCATCGGTGAGGAACTCGGTGCCGTCCTTGGCGCGGTACTTCCACTGTTTGCGGCTCGACCCGTGCACCACCGCGGACTGGAGCCATGCCACGCCGACCTCGCGGCGGTACTGACGCTCCTGGGCGCTCATGTGGTGTGCCTTGAGGGGCTTGAGTTCCTCCAGGGTGAACCCGAAGATCCGGCACGCGGCCGGGTTGGCCCACAGGATGTTCTTCGAACTCGCCTCGTGGATGAGGATGCCGGTGCCGGTGTGCAGGATCATCTGCTCGAAGTCCCGACGCGCGGGGAACATCGCCATCACCTCACCTTCGCCGAGTTCTCATCTTCGCCCCCGCCACGATGCCATGCAGGTGAGGACACGCAAGTAAGGAATTGCTTACCCGCGGCGCGGGAAATCCCGATACCGCGTCGGGTCCCGCGTCCATAGTGTCGGACTCGAGATCGAGAGTCGATTCCGAACGGAGACAATGATGACCGCGGAGAGCCTGACCGAACGGGTGTGTGCGGAACCGGCGGGGGCGGCGCGCGACGCCGCGTTCGACCACGCGCTCGACGTGCTCCGGGATCGTCGGGACGAGTTCAACTCGCAGCGCTACGTGCCCGCCGACTTCATCGCGTTGCTGAAGCGTGCCGGCATGTACCGGGCCTCGACGCCGGCGGCGTTCGGAGGCGAGCCGATGGCACCGTCGGATTTCATGTCGCTGGTCGAACGCATCTCCGCCGTCGACCCCGCCACCGGGTGGGTGTCCAGTTTCGGATCGTCGCTGGTCTACTTCGCCGCGCTGCCGGCCGAGACCCAGCAGAAGATCTACGCCCACGGTCCCGATGTCGCCTACGCGGGCGGGCTGTTCCCCATGCAGGAGGCACAGCGGGTCGACGGCGGCTACCTGTGCTCGGGGGTCTGGCAGTTCGCCAGCGGATGTCGCGGCGCCGACCTCCTCGGGATCGGTCTGGCCGGCGGACCCGAGACCGGCGGCAAACCGCTGACGGCGCTGGTCGATCCGGCCGAGGTGGAGATCGTCGACAACTGGGATGTCGCCGGGATGAAGGCGACCGGTTCCCATGCCATCCGCGCCGACCGCGTGTTCGTGCCCGAGGAGATGACCTTCGTGCGGGGCGGCGCACCGCAGATCGACGAACCGCTGACCCGGTACCCGGCGCTGGCCTACGCCGCGCAGGTGCTGGCGGTGGTGACCCTCGGCGCGGCCCGGGGCGCGCTCGACTACGCGATCGAGGTCGGTGCGGCGCGGACCTCGATCACCGGGGGTGCCAGCAAGGGCAACCGGCCGGCGTACAAGAGCGGCCTGGCGGTCGCCGAGGCCGAATTGCGTTCGGCGCGTGCGTTCTTCTACGACAGCACCGACCGGGTGTGGGCCAAGGCCGTCGCGGGACAGCACATCTCGACCGACGATCAGGCCCTGTTGCGGTTGAGTGCCACCCACGCCGCACACGTCGGGCGCAGCGTCGTGCTGCAGGTGTTCGACCTCGCCGGCACCGGGGCCATCTACGAGACCCATCCGCTGCAGCGGTTCCTGCAGGACGCGTTGGTGCCCGCGCAGCACGCGATGTTGCAGACCAACACCTACGAGGCCGCCGGTGCTCTGCTTCTCGGCCTCGAGGCCGGAATCCCCAGCTTTCCCTGACCCACCCGTCATCCAGCCCAGACGTCACGACCGCGAGGAGACCATCACCCATGTCCGACGAACCGTTGCGCACGCTGTTCTGTGTCGGGAACAACCAGAACTTCTTCGACCTGCCCAAGGCCGACATCGGTCCGGTGTGGGAGGCCACGATGGAGTTCCTCACGAGTCTGAAGAACCTCGACGGTGTCGAGATCATCGGGACCTTCGACGACGACGCCCACATGGTCGGCCCGTCCGACGGCTGGCCGTGGACGTTCTACGTCCTCGCCGACGTTCGCGACCAGCCGACCGTCCGGGCGGCCTGCAATCTGTTGCGCACCATCATGGTCGGCGAACATGCGCTCTGGAAGTACTTCAAGGTCGAGGCGCGGATGGGCCGAGCCCTCACGATCCGCGACGACGTCCCCTCATGAGCACCGCCTCCTGAACTCTCGCGCACCGACAGCCCCTCTCCGCGCCCCGGCGCGGTCGACACACGAAGGAACATCGATGACCACCATCGAGCGGCCGACCCGCGGCTTCGCGGACCTCGCCGAGAAGGACCGCGTCGCCGGTCAGCTGTACACCGATCCCGAGATCTTCGCCGAGGAGATGCGCAAGATCTTCTACCGCACCTGGGTGTGGGTCGCGCACGAGAGCGAGGTCCCCGAGGCGGGCTCGTTCAAGACCACCCAGGTCGGGGATCAACCGGTCATCGTGACCCGGGATCGGAAGGGCAACTTCAACACCCTGCTCAACCGGTGCCGGCATCGCGGCGCGACGGTGTGCGATCAGCGCAGCGGCAAGGCCAACGGGTTCACCTGCCCGTACCACAACTGGTCCTACACCCTGGACGGTCGACTGCGCGGCATCCCGTACCCGGACGGATACGAGGGCGTCGTCGAGAAGAACGACTTCCCCCTGCAGAAGCTGCGCACCGAGAGCTATCTCGGCATGATCTTCGCGACGTTCAACACCGAGATCGAACCGCTCGAAGACCACCTGGGTGATGCGAAGATCTGGATGGAGCGATTCCTCAAGCAGTCCAACGGATTCCCCACCAAGGTCCTCGGCAGCCACAAGTTCCGGTTCAAGGGCAACTGGAAGATCCAGCTCGAGAACACCACCGATGGTTACCACTTCCCGATGGTGCACAAGTCGTGGATGGCCTCCGTCGACGCCGAGACCGCCAACATGATGTCGTTCATGGACGATCCGGCCGCCGAGACACATGCGCTCGGCAACGGTCACAGCGTCGCGATCATGGCGGCCGCGCACGCGGACCTCGACATCGACGACGGCTCCGAGGAGGTCCAGCCGCGGTTCCAGCATCTCGTCGACGAACTCGCCGAGGCGGGGGAGAGTCCCGAACGCATCCGTCGCTACATGCGCTCGATGCACGGCTGCGGGTTCAACCTCAACATGTTCCCGAACATCGCCATGTCGTCGTCGTTCTTCCGGGTTCTCATCCCGATCAGCGTGGACGTGACCGAGGTGTGGCACATGGCGATCGGCATGGACGGTGGGCCGGAGAGCATCAACCGCGAGCGCCTGCGGATCCACGAGCACTTCCAGGGCCCCTTCGGCTTCGGCAGCCCAGACGACGCCGAGGGATGGGATCGCGTCCAGATCGGCGCCGGTGGCAACCCGAACATGCCGATCCTGGTCAACCGCGGAGAGAACCGCGAGTACACGACCGAAGAGGGTTGGCCCACATCGCATGTCACCGACGAGACGGGGATGCGCGAGTCCTACGCCATGTGGAAGAAGATGATGAGCGATGACTGAACTGCACAGTTTCAACGACCCGCGCGTCCTGCGCGCGATCGCGCTCGTGTGGAAGGAAGCCGAACTCCTCGACGCCAAGGACTACCCGGCGTGGGAGGCCCTCTACACCGATGACGCGCACTACGTCATCCCGATCGATCCCGACACCGACGATTTCGACTCGTCGCTGAACATGGTGTACGACGACCAGCGGATGCGGCGCCTGCGCGTCGAACGGATGATGCAGGGTTACGCACCGTCGGCGGTCGCCGCTGCCCGCACGGTCCGGGTCATCTCGCGGTTCACCGTGTCCGACGTCAGCGACGACACCGTCATCCTGCGGTCCGCGCAGATACTCAACGCGTTCAAGCGCGACGCCTTCTCGACGATCGGCGCCGAGCTCACCCACACCATCAGCCTCGGTTCCGACGGGAACGACCGGATCAGCCTGAAGGTGGCCCGTCTCATCGACAGCGAGGACGCGGTCAGCGCCTCCGGTTACCTGGTGTGAGGACGGACCTGGACATGACTTCGACGAACAAGGGGATCGCGGTCGTCACCGGTGCCGCCGGCGGCATGGGTTCGCACATCGCCCGCCGGCTGCACCGGGACGGTCATCGCGTCCTGCTCACCGACATCGCCCTCGATCCGGCCCAGCGCATCGCCGACGAACTCTCGCCCGACGGGTCGACCGCACGGGCGGCCGTCCTCGACGTCGCGCACCGGCAGGGTTTCGTCGACGCGCTGGCGCATGTGCAATCCGTCTGGGGCACACCGACGATCGTCGTGAACAACGCGGCACTGACCCAGGCGGCCGATCTCATGACGCTCGACGAGCCGGACTTCACCCGCGTGCTGAACACGAACGTCAACAGCATCTTCTTCGGCTGTCAGGTCTTCGGGGCCGCGATGGCCGACGAGGGGTACGGACGCATCGTCAACATGGCGTCGCTGGCCGGTCAGAACGGCGGCACCGCCACCGGCGCGCACTATGCCACGTCCAAGGGTGCGATCCTGACGGTCACCAAGATCTTCGCCAAAGAGCTTGCGGCCAAGGGTGTCACGGTCAACGCGATCGCGCCCGGGCCCCACGACCTGCCCGTCGTGAAGGCGACCGTGCCGCCGGCGAAACTCGACGCCGTGATCGCCGGCATCCCCGTCGGCAAGCTGGGCAGCCCCGAGTTCATCGGGGACATGGTCGGCCTGTTGACCGCCGAGAACGCCTTCTTCGTCACGGGTGCGTGCTGGGACGTCAACGGCGGGCTCTTCGCCCGCTGATCGCACCTCGAGAACCATTCGCCACCACCAGGAGCACCGCCATGGCCCTCACCGACGTCATCGTCTCCGCGATCGTCCAGGAGACCCCGAGCATCAAGACCTTCTACCTGTCGAGGCCCGACGGCTCGACGATGGGGGAGTACACGCCCGGAGCGCACATCGATGTCGTCGGGCCGACCGCCATCACCCGCCAGTACTCGCTGTGCAGCCGGCCCGACGGGCGGGAGTCCTTCGCCGTGGCCGTCAAGCGCGAGGATCAGTCCCGAGGTGGTTCGGCCGCACTGCACGAACTGCGCGTCGGCGACCGGCTGCAGATCAGCGAGCCACGGAACCTGCTCGGGATCGATTCCACGGCAACGCATCACGTCCTGGTGGCGGCCGGCATCGGGATCACCCCGATGCTCAGCATGGCGCGCTACATGGACGTGCACGGGATCAGCTTCGAACTGCACTACTTCGCCCGGACGGTCGATGACGCGGCGTTCCTGCCGCTGCTGCGGGAGCGTTGCCCGGACAAGCTGCACGCGCATGTCGGCGTCGGTCGTGAGGCCCACGGACCGATCCTGACCGCCGCGCTGGAATCGGCGCCGCAGGGCTCGCATGTCTATGTCTGCGGCCCGGACGGGTTCATGACCAAGGTCCGCGAACTGGCGGAACAGTTCATCCCGGCCGACGCGGTCCACTTCGAGAACTTCCACGCCACCGATCAGCCGGATGCGTCGGAGAACACGTCCTTCGACGTCGAACTCGACGGCGAGACCTATCACGTCCCGGCCGACCGGAGCATCGTCGAGGTCCTCGAGGAGAACGGCTGCGACGTCGACACCTCGTGTCAGGAGGGCATCTGCGGTACGTGCATCATGCAGGTCCTCTCCGGTGAGCCCGAGCACCGCGACAACGTGCTGACCAAGGCCGAGCGAGAGTCCGGAGAGGTGATGGCGGTCTGCGTCTCGCGGACCACCGGCGAGAAGATCGTGCTCGATTATTACTGACCCGAGCGCGCCGGCCACCCCTATGCCGTTGCCCTAGGGGTTGGTCGGCACCTCGACGTCGAACCGCAGGATGTCCCGGACCAGCGTGCTGATGCTGTCGGCGTCGGTCTTGCTCTTGATCCGGGCACGGTGCACGTCCACCGTCTTGACGCTCATGTCGAGGCGGCGGGCGATGTTCTGGCTGGGTAGACCTTCGACGACCAGCGCGAGGATCTCGCGTTCCCGCGGGGTCAGCAGCGCGACCTTCGATTCCACCCACCGCTTCTCTGCGTGGGTGCGGAAGCGTTCGACCGCCTTCTCCATCCCCGCCTGGACGGCGTCGAGCAGCCGCTGCGGGTCGTAGGGCTTCTCCAGGAAGTCCATCGCGCCGGCCTGCAGGGTGGACACCGACATCCGGATGTCGCCGTGCGCGGAGACGAAGATGATGGCGACGTGCGGTGCGAACTCGTTGAGCTTCTCCTGGAGCCGCGGGCCGCTCATCGTCGGCATGCGGACGTCGAGCACGATGCACGCGGGGGTGTCCCCGGAGTACTGCGCGAGGAAGTCGTCGGCACTGTGGCAGATCCGCGGCGAGATCCCGATGCTGCCGAGCAGCCAGTCGACCGATTCGCAGAGTTCCGGGTCGTCGTCGACGACGTACACCGTCGCGGTCGCATCCGATGCGGTCACGTCCACGCCGCGTCGGCCGTCCAGTAGTTCATCCCGACGGCACTCACCTGGTGGCGCCACTCCGAGGTCCGGTTGAGCCAGGGTTCCTCGCGCCGGACCGACTCGTCGGCCGCCTCCGGGCCGTCGGCCTCGACGGTCCAGTGCACCCAGTTGACCTCCCGGCCGTACTCGTCGTGCACGAACAGGTCGACATGGTGCCAGCCGTAGTTGAAGGTGTCCTCGTAACACGTGAGGAACATCCGGTGGTGCGTCTCGGGACGGGGTTTGACTGTCATGCAGATCTTCTCTCTCGCAACCGGATCAGACCGGGACGACCGGATGGGACCGGAGCTCGTTCTCGAGCACCGCGGCGACCTCGAACAGGGCCGACTCCCGCCCCGGCAAGCCGATCACCTGTAGTCCGAGGGGCATCCCGGAGTCCGTGGTCGCCCCCGGGACGACGACGACCGGGCAGCCGAGCAGCTGCCACGGTCGGCTCAGGACCGGCGACCCGGTCGCGTCGAGGCCGCTCGGTGCGGGGCCGGGTGCGGCGGGACCGACGATCACCGTGTGATCGCCGAGCGTCTCGGCCAGCAGATCCCGCGAGCGGTCGCGGCGGATGAGGGCGGCCGCGTGGTCCGCGGGCCGGACCGCGCGGCCGGCGTCGACGAGGTCGAGCAGCGCGGGGCTGAGCGCGGCCGCATGGTCCCGGACGACCTCGTCCAGGGTCTCGGCCGCCTCATGGGACATGACGGTCACGTGGTCGTCGGCCAGGGTGCGGACATGATCGTCGAATTCGAGTGCGCGGGTCTCGACGTCGGCTCGCTCGAGCAGGTCCGGCAGCCGGTCGACCAGGTCTGCCATTGCCGGGTCGATCGGGTGCAGGTCGCTGCCGCCCCACACCACCACGGTCCGGACGGTGGAGCGACCGGGAACGATCGGCGAGCGGCCGGTGAAGGCGGTGTACACGTACTGCAGGTCGGCGATGTCGCGGGTGAGGATGCCCAGCGAGTCCAGCGACTCCGAGAGTCCGGTGACGCCGGACAGATCCGTCGAGCCGTGCGCGAGGACCATGCCCGCGGCGCCGCAGTAGGCGGCCGGCCGGGTCAACGAGCCGGCGGTCTGCGTACCCAGCGCCACCGGGATGACGCCAGCCCCGACGGCGGCGGCCGAACCGCTCGACGACCCGCCCGGCGTGTGCCCGGGGTGGTGCGGATTGCGCGTCGGCCCGGGCGAGAAGTAGCCGAACTCGGTCGTGACCGTCTTGCCCTGGATCACCGCGCCCAGATCGCGAAAACGACTGACACAGGGCGCATCCGACGCCGCCGGCGACGACGACGTGACGGGTGAACCGGCACGGGTCGGCAGACCCTCGACGTCGATGAGGTCCTTGACCCCGAGCGAGACGCCTCGCAGGGGCCGGCGACCCGGTATCCCATCCTGCCGTCGTGCCTCGTCGACGACGCCCGGGGACAGCTCGACCCACGCGCGCAGATCGGTGTCGGTGCCGACGATCTCCTCACGGACCTGTTCCGCGAGAATCTCCGCCGACACCACCTTCTCGTGGACCGCGGTCGCCTGCTCACTGATGGGCTGTTTCCAGTAGGCCGAGCTCACCGTTCCTCCTTCATGTGATGGGACCAGTCTGCCCTGTCGCGCATCGCGGCGACAGTAAAGATTTCCCTCGTATCCCCGTAGGGACGGGTGGCCATAACGTCGTTGCCAGCCCCCGACAGCCCGGCGTCTTCGCACCCTGCCAGTCCAAGGAAACCCAATGAGCCTCAGAGAACCCGCGGTGACGACGCCGTCGTCGCCGACCGCCCCCGATCGACGAATCGACTTCGGCCGCATGTCGAGACGGGCCTGGATCGTCACCGGCATGCTCGTGCTGTTCCAGATCATCGCCTTCGCCGACAAGGCGGTGCTCGGCCTGGTCTCGGCCGACGCGATGCCCGAACTCGGCTTGACCGCAACCGAATTCGGATTCATCGGCAGTGCCTTCTTCTTCCTGTACGCGATCGTCTCGGTCGTCACCGGGTTCCTGGCGTCGAAGATCTCGGTGAAGTGGATCCTGTTCGCGATGGGCGTCACCTGGGCGGTGCTGCAATTCCCGATGCTGCTCGGCGGCGGCGCCGCCATCCTGCTGGTGACGCGGATCATCCTCGGCGGCGCCGAGGGTCCCGCGACGGCCATGTCGCTCACCTCCGCGCACACCTGGTTCTCGCCCACACGTCGTGCGCTGCCGTCGAACCTGATCGCCGCCGGCTCCACGCTGGGTCCTGTCTTCGCGGCGCCGCTGCTGGCCTGGGTCATCGCCGTATGGGGTTGGCGCTGGGCGTTCGGTGTTCTGGGCATCATCGGCCTGGTGTGGGTGATCGCCTGGTGGGCGATCGGCGCGGACGGTCCCTACCGTCCCAAGAAGGCCTCGTCGCCGGACGAGCCGGCACTCGACACCGACGAGACGGTTGCCGATGCGAAGGAGGTCGCGACCTCCGCGGTCGACGAGCAGAAGCCGGTCAAGATCTGGCGTGCGCTGCTGAGCCTGGCGTTCATCTCCGCCGTGATCGGCGGGGCGTCGAACTTCTGGGTGCAGGGCTTCCTGACGACCTGGCTGCCCCAGTACCTGGGCACCGTGGTCGGGCTGTCGCTCGGTGAGGTCGGTGCGGTGACCACCGTGCCGTGGGTGGTCGGCGCGCTCGTCCTGCTCGGACTGGGTGCGCTCGGGCACCGGATGCTGCACCGGGGGAGTTCGGCACATCGGGCGATCGCCGTCCCGTTCGGCTGCGCCGCGGTCCTGGCCGGGTTGTGCTTCATCGCCATCCAGGCGTCGTCCGGGATCACTGCGGTTGCACTGCTGTGCCTCGCCGGTGGATGCAGCCTGGCGTTCCCGATGACCGCCACCGCGATCGGTTACGCGGTCGGCGCTCGGCAGCGACCGATCCTCATGGCCACCCTCGGAGGCGTGGCGTCGTTCGGCGCGGTCATCTCGCCGATCCTGGTCGGCTGGCTCATGACCGACGCGGGGTATGTGTCGCCGCCGAAGGGTGAGAAGCCCAGCGCGGAGATGGCCGACAACATGGCGGCCGGCGTGCACCAGGCGTTCACGATCACCGGCATCGTCCTGCTGATCGGCGGCGCACTGTGCATCGCCTTCCTCCGGCCGGAGCGACTCGGTGCCATTCTGCAGAAGCGTTACGTCAAGGAGCCGGTCGAGGCCCGGACCGCCTGAGTGCCCGACCACCGCGACGATTCGATCCCAGGAGAAGACATGTCCGACAACGTGATCAGTGCCATCGACCCAGGCATCTTCCGAAATGTGATGGGGCACTATCCCACCGGCGTGGTCGTGGTGACGGGACGAGGTGACGACGGCTCCGTGCTGGCCATGGTCGTCGGGACTTTCAGTTCGGTGTCGATGGACCCGCCGTTGGTGTCCTTCATGCCGATGAAGACCTCGCGCACCTTCGAGAAGATGCGGGCCTGCGAGTCGTTGTGCATCAACATCCTCGGCGGTGAACAGGAGGACGTCGTCCTCACCATCGCGCAGCGTTGGAAGGACAAGCTCGCGGGCATCGACTGGTTCCCTTCGCCGTCGGGCGATCCGGTTCTCGCGGATTCGGTGGCCTGGATCGACACCCGCATCAGCAACGTCGTCGAAGCGGGCGATCACTGGATAACGCTCTGTGAGGTGCGGGATCTGGCCGTGACCAACCCGGTGTCGCCGCTGATCTTCTTCCAGGGTGGCTACGGCAGCTTCGTGTCGACGTCGCTGATGGCCCGAATGGACCACGAGATCCTGCCGACGATCCACGCCGCGCACGCGGCGCGCCCGCAGGTGGAGGCATTGGCGACGTCCGTCGGCTGCGAGGTGTCGGTCCTCACCGCGGTCAGCCGCGACGAGATGGCCGTCGTGTTGTCGGCCACCGCGCCGGGCGTCGACCGTGAGGAAGGCCTCGCGTACCGCATCCCGATGGTGCCGCCCATCGGGGACACGTACGTGTTCGACCAGGACGACGAGACCCGGGAGCGGTGGCTGGCGAAGCTCCGGCATGCCGACGATGATGTGCGACAGGTACATCGCGACCGTCTCGACTTCGTGCGGCGGCACGGTTACCTGGTGTCCTTTCTGCCCGATGCCTCGTCGACTGCGTACGAGGAGATGCGAGAGGCGACGAAATCCTATGAGCGAGGGCGGTTGACGCCTTCGCAGGAACGCGAGATCTGCGAGTCCATCGGGAAGTCGGCCGTCGACTATCGCCTCCGCGAGGTGCGACCCGATCAGACCTACGACGTCGGTTCCGTCGTCCTGCCGATCCGGGACGCACGCGGCGGATACTCGATGACGCTCCGGTTGTCGCAGTTGCCGCTGGGCGTGAACGGCTCTGAGGTCGAGGCCTGGATCTCGGAGGCGCGTGCGGTGGTCGAGGTGCTTGGCCGATGAGCGACGACGATGCCAGGATCTCGGCGCTCGTCGCGCGGGTCGAGACCCTGGAGGCCGAAGCCGAGATCCGGCGAATCCAGGCTCGATACATGTTCCTCTGCGACACCCCGTGTCCCGAACCCGGTCTCGCGGATGACGCCGAGCGCATCGAGCGCATCCTTGACCTCTACACCGACGACGCGGTGTGGGAGGGCGTCGGCGAGTACTACGACGGACAGTTCGGGCGTGCCGAGGGCAAGCAGGCGATCCGCGAACACTTCCAGCGCTTCTGGAGTGAGAAGCGGGACCCGGCACTGGTGCTCAACGCGCACTACCTGACGTCGGAGCAGATCCATGTCGACGGCGATGACGCCGAGGGACAGTGGATTCACATGCAGCCGTGGCTCTTCGGCGACGGCTCGGCCCTGCTGCGGTCGAGCCGGCTGAACAACGCCTTCCGGAGGGATGAGGGCCGGTGGCGGATCACCCGCACCCGCACCGAGAACGTCTTCATCGCCCCGCTTCCCGACGGATTCGCCGAGAGCTACCCCTCGGCGTCGGTGTTGATGGGCTGAGGCGTTCGACGCCGGTGACGGGTCACGCGCCTGTGGTCAGTCGGATCATGTAGACCGTTGCCGCCACGCCGAGGAGCAGGAAGGCGCCCGGGAACGCGATGTTGTAGAAGATGCGGGCCCGCACATGGGCGATGACCGCGCCGACGAAGAACAGAGTGAGCCCGGTTCCGGCGGCGACGCCGATCCAGGGTTCGATCGTCAACCCGAGGACGAGCCCTGCTGCTCCGGCGGCCTTGAGTGTCGCGAGGTGGGGCAGGAACCGAGGTGGGACGTGGACCTCGGCCGAATTGTCCAGCACGAACTCGGCCCGGGCGAAGTCGGCGATGGCGATACCGGCATTGGCCACGATGCATATGATCGTGGCGACGAACAGGGGAATGGTCATCGCCGGGGGCCCTTCGCTGGTCGGGTTCCGCCGCGCGGTGGCCGGGTCGGTACGGTCGACATGTGTCCTCCTCTGAGGTGGGTTGTCGGATGGACGATGTGAGTGTGGTGCTCTCATCCGTACCGACGTCCTGCCCCACGAGAAGGTGACACCCGGTGGTACCGACCTCAGAGTTCGAAGATCTACGACCGCAGCTGACAACCATGGCGTTCCGGATGCTCGGCTCGATCCACGACGCCGAGGACGCCGTGCAGAGCACGTGGCTCAACTCGCTGCGTGTCGACGGCACCGAGATCCGCAACCCTGCCGCATGGTTGACGACAACACTCACCCGGGTGTGTCTCGATCAGTTGCGCGCCCGCGGCAGACGACAGGAAGATCCGCTGTTCGCCGACGCTCTCCCCGCGGAGGCTGTCGCGGCCGACGAGCTCTACCTGCAACGC
Organism: Gordonia sp. ALPHA1B1; assembly: GCF_005502615.1. Taxonomy (NCBI): domain Bacteria; kingdom Bacillati; phylum Actinomycetota; class Actinomycetes; order Mycobacteriales; family Gordoniaceae; genus Gordonia; species Gordonia sp. ALPHA1B1. Next base: position 60,385 of record NZ_SCOC01000016.1, read on the forward strand.
GAGAACGTGTCGCGCGCGCTGATGGTGGTCCTCGATCGGTTGACGCCTTCGCAACGCGTGGCCTATGTGCTGCATGACCTCTTTGCGGTGCCGTTCGGCGAGGTCGCAACGATCCTCGACACCAGTGTGGACGGTGCGAAGAAGCATGCGAGCCGGGCACGCGGCCGGATCGCGTCTTCGCGGTTGAACTCCGAGCTGGACCCTGAACTGCCGTCGGGTGATGCGTCCCTGGTCGTCGACGCCTTTCTGGCCGCGGCGCGCGGCGGCAGTCTTGATGCGATGGTCGCGCTGTTGGCCGAGGATTGCATCCGTGTCGCCGACCGGTCACTGGTACCGCCGGACACACCGACCGTGGTCCGGGGCGCCCGGGCGGTCGCGGAGGAGACCCGATTCTTCGCCGACCGTATCCGGGCAAGCACGCCGATGTGGCTGGGAGGTCGGATGGTTCATGTGATCGCACCGGGCGGTCACCCGCTCGCCGTCATCGATGTTGTTGTGGTCGACGGCCGCGTCGCGAGAGTCGACATCCGTCGCATGACATTTGCCACCGTGTCAGAGTGGTCCTGACCGGCGATATGGGGAGCTGCTCCGTCCGGAGCGGAATCTCTAGAACGGTGGCGGGTTGGCGTCGTTCCAGCGCTTCTCGGCGCGTTGGTGGCGCCGGAAGTCGTTGTCGCGCTGCGTGTCGAGTCTGTCGCGGGCGGGATGATCGGGTGACCGTCTGGGGAAGAGCTTGTTGAACAGGTCGCGTCCGCTGAAGGCGTTGCCGACGAACATGTGCCCGGTGGGTGTGGTGAACCAGGCGGTGCGGGACTCGTCTTGGTGGTCCTGCCAGCTGGTGAAGGTCTTGATGCGGTGATGGAACCGGCACAGCGGTTTGAGGTTGCTAGCTAGTCGCTAAACTAACCTCTGTGAGGAGTTCGAAAACTCGGGTCCAGTCAGCGGCAGTGTACGCCCGAGTCTCGGCCGATCAGGAGGGGAAAGGCCTTGGCGTACAACGACAATTGGAAGACTGTCGGAAGTTGGCGGCAGGACGTGGCTGGACTATTGGTCGTGAATACGTCGACAACGACGTGTCCGCGTACTCGGGGAAAATGCGGCCGGCCTACCGGCAGATGGTTGACGATCTGGCGAATGGGTCGCGCGATGCGGTGATCGTTTACAACTTGGATCGGCTCCATCGCCGGCCGGTCGAGCTCGAAGAGTTCGTCACATTGTGTGAACAGGTCGGGGTGCGCGAGGTTGCGACGGTGACCGCCGACATCGATCTTGGCAATGACGATGGCTTGTTCATGGCGCGGATCTTCGCTGCGTTTGCGGCGAAGGAATCGGGTCGCCGGTCTGCCCGGATCAAGCGCAAGGCACTGGCGAATGCGGAGGCGGGACTACCGCACGGAACGGCGCAGCGCGCATTCGGGTACGAGCAGGGAAATCTGGTGCTGCGTGAGTCCGAAGCGGCGGTGGTACGGGATCTGGTGGCCCGGACGATCGCCGGGGAGTCGATGCGGTCGCTGGCGCAGTGGCTCAATGATCAGCAGATCCCGACCGTCAGTGGCAAGCCGTGGGTTACCTCGACACTGCGGACGTTGGTGCGTTCGGGTCGAATCGCAGGTTTGCGTGAGTTGCATGGTGAGGTGATCGCGCCGGGGGTGTGGGAGCCGATCATCACTCCTGCCGAGCGGGATCAGGTGTTGGCGGTGTTCGCGGCGAAAGCGCGGGCGAACAAGCGGGTGCCGCGCCGTTATGTGTTCTCGGGGATGCTGCGGTGCGGCCGCTGCGGGCACATGCTGTACTCGGTAGCGCGCATTGAGACGAAAGCCGAGAAGCGAGTACGCCGGTATGTGTGCAATTCCGGTCCGGATTTCGGTGGCTGCGGTCGGCTGACGGTCGTTGCGGTTCCGGTCGAGGAGTTGTTGGTGGACGCGGTGCTGACCCGGCTCGATTCGCCGGGGCTGCGGAAAGCGTTGGCCGGCAAGGCTGCCCAGAGCCCGGACACCGCACAGTTGACTGCGCAGGCCACGGCCGACACGGCCAAGCTTGATGAGTTGGCCGGGCTGTATGCGGATGGGGCGATCACCGCACGTGAGTGGATGGCAGCTCGCAACCCGATCGAGGAGCGAATTCGTCGCGTGCAGAAGGACATTGCGGCTATATCGTCCGACGGTGCGTTGTATGAGCTTGCCGGGACTGGACAGTCACTCCGGGAGGGTTGGGAGATCCTGTCGATAGACCGGCAACACGCCATCATCAAAACGGTCCTCGATCACGCGGTCATCGCGCCGGGCACCAAAGGCGCCCGAACACTGGACATCAACCGTGTCCAGCCGCAGTGGCGGGTATGACCGATCAATTGGGCCATTCGGCGGTGGCCGGTCAGATGCGCTGCGTGTCGCGGACGGCGGCGGTGATTTCCTCGCGGATCAGCAGGCGCAGCCGCTGATCATCGGCATGTTGGCGTTGTTCGTCTCCGCACGGTTTGAATCCTGCCGCATAGCTCAATGCGAGGACCATCACGGCGAGAAGCAGTGACGTGGATTCGCTGCTAGCGTCGTGGCTGGAAAAGTCGGTCGCCACCGCGGTGAACCATGCTGCTCCGGCGAGAATCCATCCGACATAGGTCGCGATCGTCGGCCGCCACCGGGGCCGCAGCCAAGTAGCGGTGCCCATCACCGCAATGAACGCGGCGACCAGGGCCAGCGCTCCACTGCGGTCGACCTGCCTGAGCGGGCCTTCGACTGACCAGATGAGCGCGTCCAACGGGATGACCGCAATGAGAGTGATGCAGAAGATCGCCATGAATCGGCCATAGACAGTCATCGGTGCTCCTCACAATTTTCCGGGGTGTCCGCTTTCTGGGGTGTCCGCCGATCGTCGCAGGTGCCACCGACAACTCTGCTCTGCGGCGACGTGCAGGCGCCGCCAGTCGCTTCCGCGTCGTCCGGGATGAATACGTTGATGCGGAGCCGCAGTCAGGTCGCACACGAACGATCGGCGTGGTCGTTGCCGTGGAGGTGATCTGCGGCCGCCTGCTCGTTGCTGGTGTCTGTCAGCGCGGCCGGTTCACGCCGTTTGTGAGTATCCGCCGAGGGTATCGGCGCAGTCCGCGCAGAGTGTTCTGATCCCTTGTCCCGTGCTGCGCTGCCGGATCCCGCCGTGCCCGCAGCGTTCGCATGTGTTGCAGCTGGCGGTTTCGGCGGCTGCGACGAGGTCGTCCATCCGCTGCTCATTCGTGGCGGGCAGGCCCGGCGAGGTGGCGAAGTAATATCGCAGTGCGCCGAACTTTTCCTTCACCTGGTGCACTTCGTAGCCGGGGTCGATGGCGGCGAGTTGGCGGTCCAGCTGGCAGATCAGCCGATACCAGCCCGCGTCGCAGGAGATCCACCGGCCCCAACCGTCGGGGATGCGGCACAGTATCGCCGTCAACGCCTCCCGGTAGGGCCCGGCATCGTCCGGAATGTGTAGCTTGTCGCCGGTGTGTTCCGGATCGATCTTTGTCAGCGACTGCCAGAGGGCGGCAGCCGCGGCCTGGCGCTCGTTCGTATCGCCGCCCGTATAGGCAGAGCGCATATCCGCGCCGGCGGCGAATGCGGCGCGGTACCGTGCGGCCTCAGTGGCCGACAGCTCTTCTGGCACATAGCCAGTGTGGCACCAGCTGCTGATCGCCGCCATCCAGTTTTCGTCGGTCAAACAGGCCGCCCGGGCGATCGCCTGATTCGGCCAGCTCGCCAGTGCGATGGAGTATCCGACAACCTGGTATACGCTGTGCAGTCCCTGCCCGATCCTCGTGCCGATCGACGAATGTTGGGTGAAATCGCCACGGACAAAACCGTTTTGGTGTTCGCGTGGCAGATATTGATGCGCGTACCGGTGATTGGTTGTCGGCGGCGCATGGTGCTGCCGCGACGCCGCGAGCATCGTCTTGCCCTCTGCGGTCGTTGGTTACCTCAGGTTTTGAGAAGTACGGCGATCTGGTTGACGATGGCGGGGTCGGTGATGGTGACAGGAACGCCTTGCTGCTTGCAAGAATCGGTCAACCATTTCCGAAACACGCTCTCGTCCAGTCGGTGTGACTGAGTGTGGACAGGTCGGTCCAGCGCTGCGATCATGGCGGACCACCCGCTGGCCATGCGTGTTCGCGCCTTGCCCAGAGTTGCTCCATGTGGCGATGGGCGGCGGCGAGGGTGAGTTGATAGTCGCCGTGGGTGAAATGTCCTGCGCCGGCGAATTCCCAAGGTTCGCAATCACTCTCACCCTGGTTGTCACCGTGACCGTCGGCGTTGTCAGCGGTGCCGTGTTGCTGGCGCCAGACGGCGCGGATCTGGCGCAGGTGCCCGAGGGTGGTCGAGTAGTGGCGGGATTTGGTGGTGACGTGTCCGCGATAGCCCAGTGTGTGGAGCCAACGGACCATCGCCGCGTACTCATCGGGTTGTTGGTCAGCGAGGTCGCGCAGGGTGTGCCATATCTGCAGGACATGACGGCTGACCTGGACAGCGATGGTCGGGTCATCGATCGCGGCGGGGCTGATCGGCCGCGGACTGATCCCGGCATCAGTGACGGATTTGGTGACGTATTTGGCGAGGTAGCCGGCGATCTTGCGTCGCTGCCGCTCCGGGATCGAGGCGTCGAGGGGGCGGGCATCGATTTGGGGCCCGAACCGTAGCTCCCGCACACCATCCGGCATCGATGTGTCAGGGACTGGGAGGACGATGCTGCGGACGGCTTCGGCGGCGAGTGCGGCGAGGTCGCTGCTGCTGACCGGAAAATCGATTGCGCCGCATTGCTTTCCGGTGGTGTCGGGGTGGTCGAGGCGAACGACCGCGTGGTAGTGCGGGATGAGCCGGGTCTGGTTTTCGTGCACTTTCAGGAATGACAGCCGCACAGCATCTTTCGCCAACCCCAACGCCTTCAGCTGGGCGGCAAGCAGTCGTCGCAGTCGCATGGTGAACCGCTGCCACAAGCTGGGCGCCCACCAGGTGAACAGCACATGCCCGCGATAGTCGTAGGTGTCGGGCCGGCGGGGCTGACCGGCATGGGTGCGGTGCGCGGTCGGATACACCGCCCCGAACGACGGCGCAGTCAAGGTCAGGAACACCTGCGGATGCTGCGTGACGGTGTCGGGGATGTTGTGGTGCCCACCGAGAATGCCGGCGTGCACCAGCTGCCAGGTATCCCCGGCATACAACCGCGAGCAGGAGATACAGACCGCGGCACGGCGATTCCCGCACCGCATGCTGAGCCTGTCGGCGGCGACGACACCGTGGCGCCGCTGCAGGTGGATCGGGTGCAGGCAGTAACCGGTCGCCCGTACCCTCGCTGCCCACCGCGGGTAGTGCTGGCCGCCGGCGCGGCGCAGCATCTCCCGGACGGTGGCGGCATCCAAGTCTGCTGCGGGTGTGGGCAGCAGCGTGGGTGGCGGGTTGGACGACACGATATCGGCCTTTCCCTACTTCTGGCCGTGGTCGGGGTGGCCGTAGCGGCGGACGAGGGCCGCGACGTCGTTGTCGGTGTAGTGGAAGGCGCGCACGAGGATGGGTGCGGCCGCGCCGTCGACGGCGAGGTACCCGACCCCGGGCAGATCATCCGGGATCTGATTGGCGGCACCCCCACGGTCGATGGCGCCGGGACCGAGGATCATGGTGGTTTGGGTGGGTTCGGCCATCCGCAACGCCAGCCGTGCCGGGAACAGCTGCCGCATCGGCACAATCTCCTTAGACGGATCTTGCACGGCGGCAACCACACTGACCCCGACCGCGCGCCCTTGTGTGAGCAGCAGCCCGAGGTGCTTGTCGATGGCGGTTTTGGTGGTGCGGTCGGTGAACGCGGTCAGCGCCGCCAACTCATCGATGATGAGGATGATCAGCGGGTCTGCCGGTGTTGGGGTGTGCAGCCGAGTGACCCCACGCAGCCGCTCCGCCCGCTCGGTCATCAGCGCGGCGGCGTCCGCGAGCATGTCGGCGATCGTGTCGGGGGTGTAGGCGAACCGCGCGAACAGCGGTGCCCCGGCACCGAATTCCATGCCGCCCTTCGGGTCGGCGACCCAGAGCTGCACGTCGCCGGTAGCGGTCAGGGGTGCGATGGCACCGATCAACGACCACAACACGGAGCCTTTGCCGGAGCCGGTGACCCCGCCGATCAGCAGATGGGTGCCCAGGATCGGCAACCGCCACGGAGACCCGTCGTCGCGCTGCCCGAGTTGCAGTGTCCACCGCCGCGACCCACCACGACTGACCGACCCCGAGCCAGTCGGGGTCGGCGTGATGGGTTCTGCGAGCGGCTGAGCGCGGCGCACGGCCAGCTCGATGACCGCGGGCCCCGGACGGGTCACTGTGACGCTGTCGGCAGCGAAGGCGTCAGCGAGTGCGTCTGCGGCTTTGTTGAAGTCGGTAACGGTTTGGCCGCGTAGCGGGTGCACTGTGAGTACATCATCGGTCGCGGCGAACTGCACCCGCAGCAGTTTCGGCACGAGAACCTGATCACTGCGGGTGCGCGATAGCCCGCAGTCGGTGCAGACCGCGGTCCACGACCGGTAGCGCCGCCACACCAGATGATGGAACCGGATGCGGTCAATGGTGTAGCGCCGCAACGATATCGGCGAGTACACCGACCACGCGATGACGGCGGCACCCGTGGCGATGGCCGCGATGATGGTCCACACGGCTCCGGTCCGCCAATAGATGACGCCGAGGCCGATCGCCGGAACGGATACGACGGGTAGCCGCCACGCCCACACCAGGATGAAGCGGGCCAGACGCCATAGCCCGGTGGCGATCGATCCGGCGATCTCGTCGGCGGTGGTATCGGGTTTGCCGCCTTTGTTCGGCGTCGGCGAGGGCGTGTCGTTCATGAGTGGAATCCTTTGGAGTGCAAGAGAGTGTCAACTTGGGGATGGCTGAGTTTGATGGCCGGTCGGTAACGACTCGGCGGGCCGGCGGGCCAGGGCGATCACTCGCGGGATCGTCCTGGCCGAGCGGGTTACTTCTGCCGCCCCGCGGTAGCGGTGTCGGCAGGGACGATCGAGTCGGCGCGGAACGCGACACCCGAGCGGTCGCCCTGACTCCATGGAATCGCTACCAGCCCGGTGACGGTCACCTGCTGCGTGACAGTCAGTTTCGGGTCACCGGCCACGGTCACGGTGATGATCTCGCCGCCGGACTCGTCCAGGGCGAGCAGCTGCACGCCGTACTGGGCCAGACCCGTGACCGGGTCGAGTTTGGCGCCGCCGGTGTCGAAATTCGTCTTCGGCTCCGGCTCTTTGGTGACGAGGTGCCGCGTGGTTGCGGTATCGATCTTCAAACGCATGATGTTCCTGCCTTCTGTGCTGGTGGCCGCGTGTTCGGCCACCTGTTCAGCACAGCCGTCGCCGGCGCCGCAGAAAATTGACAGGGGTTAGCAGGGGTCAACATTCGGACACGCGATGACACCATCGACCGCTGGTGATCGGGCACAATCGGAAAGCGATGACAGCGCCGCTTCCGAATCTGCAGCCGATGACGCCGGGTCAGGCGATTCGCGCTGCACGCGCCCGGCGTAAGTGGTCGCAGAAGACGCTGGCACGGCATATCGCCAGGGTCAGCGAAGACCGGGGACTGATCGCCGACGTCGAATCGTACAAATCGCAGATTTCGCGGTGGGAGAATGATGTTGTCAATCCGTCGCCGGCGACACGAGAGATGCTGGCGGAAGTGTTCGAAACTAGCGTCGAGGAATTGTTCGGCCTCCCCACCGATTCACAGCTGCCGCGGCCACTAATCCTGGAAGCGCGTGTCACCCCAGAAACACTGGCGTTGTTGGAGGATCGGCGGTCGGTGACGGTGCGTACCGAACACACCTTCGGCCCGTACTGGGCCATTCGCCAGCTCAGCGACGATGTGGCGATGGCGCTCGACTTCCTGAAAATCGCCCCAGAGCAGCACCGTTCAACGTTGATCCATTTGGTTGCCCGGCTGATGGAGCTGCAGGGTTGGACCCTGCAGGAATCCGGGCACACCACCGAGGCGGTCATGAGGACCGATCAGGCCAAGATGTACGCCGAAATGTCCGGCGACCCTGCGCTGCACGCGATGGTCACGATGCGTCTGTCGAACACATTGACCGTAAGCAATCCGCAGCTGGCGGGCATGTACGCACAGAAGGCCCATGACCTCGCGGCACGCGAGGCCGAATCCCGTCTACATGCCATCCTCGCCCGCCAGTCAGCGCTCGCTGCCGCACACATGGGTGATCAGCATGCCGTCGCCGACCACCAAGCCCGCGCGGATGATTATGTCGACGCGACACCACACAAGCTGGTCGGCTACGTCGACCGGTCCTATATCGACAGCGAGATGGCATACGCCCATCTGCTCCTCGGGGACGCGGCCACCGCGATGACACTGCTGGCCGACCATGTCGCGCAATGGCGCAATCCCGGTCAAGCACGCGACCACGCCGTCGCCCGGGCACGCTATCTACATGCGCTCTGCCTCGCCGGGGACTACACCGGTGCCCACACTGAATACGAGACAACGCTGGCCGCCTACAGTGGTGCGCCATCAGCACGGGCCCGCAACTCCCTGCGCGGCGTCCTCGCGACTGCGGCGATCGCCCGGCCTGGTTCATGCCAAACCTCGATCGCCACAGCCATCCGGCGACATATCACCACCGTTTTGAGCGAAGGAGCCGCCACATGACCGTTTTGCCAACCACCACCAGCACCGACGACGCTGCCCGCGCTGCGATCGCAGTGCTCCCGGTCGGCGCGCTCGAACAACACGGCCCACATCTGCCACTGGTCACCGACACTCTCATCGCCACCGCCATCGCGGAAGCGGTCTGCCTGCGCCACAACCTCTTTCAGTTACCGCCGATCACCTTCTCCTGCTCACACGAGCACATCGCGTTTCCCGGTACCGTCAGTCTTAGCGCAGCGACCCTTACAGCGGTGATCGCCGACATCACCGCATCACTTAACGCCCAGGGAATCAGCCGCCTGCTGATCGTCAATGCACACGGCGGCAACTACGTGCTGTCCAACATCGTTCAGCAAGCCACCACCAGCGCGCCCACGACCGCGCTTTACCCCAGCCGCGACGACTGGGATCAAGCACGCACAGCAGCAGAGATGATCACGAACAGCCACGACGACATGCACGCCGGCGAACTCGAAACATCCATCCTGCTCGCCACCACACCCCAGTACCTGCGCGACGGCTGGCAGAACGATGATCACGAGGTGTCCGACCGGCGCCACCTCGCAACCCTCGGCATGCACGCCTACTCCAACTCCGGCGTCATCGGGCGCCCCTCGGCAGCAACCGCGGACAAAGGAACCGCCGCGCTCGACTACCTAGCGTCCAACTCCGACCACATCATCAGCATCCTTAACCAGAGTTCCTAACAGCGGCTCCGCCTCCGCTCGTTCTGCTCCCGTCCGCTGCGCTCCCGTCCGCGCCACTCGCTCCCGCTACGCCCGCCGTGCGGCCGCCCCGACCCCTATCCACGTGGAGACCACCAAGTCAGCGGCGTGTTCAAACTTTCTCTACTGCTATCAAGGCGCGCTTCGCGCGCGGTGCCGGCGCCGGGGCTCCGACTTCGTCTCGCCCCGGGCCGACACCAGCCACATAGGTCCGGATCCATCGGCGTCGAAACCAGGTTGCCCTGCCCCGACCAAGTGATCCGTTACTCGCAGCGGAGACCGACCCGATTCGACACCATGTATTCGCCGCCAGCCAGCGTCAACGACGCTTCGCGTCCCAGCGGGATGACCACCGGCCACCATTGACCCCGGCTGCCGGCGAGTCAAGCAGCCAGATATCGGATCGACGGACATCGGTGATCGAGGAGCCAAAATGGGAGCCAACCGAGTCGGACTGCATTTAGACATTTTCGGAACAAGGCGGACGAAACTACCGCAAGCGATTCGGCACAAATGTGGACCGGATGGGGCCTGCGGACGAGTACGGATCAGAAGGTTAGGAGTTCGAATCCTCTCGGGCGCACCACGTTGACAATGCCCCGTGAACAGCGGAAATGTAGTTCAAGGGCGTCGTTCCATTTCCAGCGAGAGTCGTGCGAGGTTCGCGGTCGACCGAGGAGCCGGGGAATGTGGCCAGATCGTCCGGCTACTAGGAAGCGTCCGTGCTGAGCGCGCGGGATTCCCTGTCATCTGCGTATGCGTGCACGACCAGCTGCGGCTTGCGCATTTCTGCCGTATCAAGCTGAGCCCACATGGCGTCGATCATTGGTTGCAGGAATAGGTGCCCCAGTTGCCTGACCATCATGCGGACGACCTGGTCGGGGATCGTTCGGTTAGTCGAGGCGCTGCCAGATGCTCGCATTTGGACGACCTGCTCGCGCGCAAGCTCGGTGAGACGCTCGAGAAGATGATTGTCATCGCCGGGATCGAGGAGCGCGCGACGCATATAGTCGACCAGCGCTGGGTGCTCGTCGTACATCTGGCGTACTGCGTTGTTTCGGCCGGTTGCCACTTGCTCGGGATTGCCGTCGCCGCGTATGGAGTCGATGGCGGCGGCATGACGGTCGACGATGTACTGCTCGACGGCTGATCGCAGCCCGTCTTTGGTTTTGAAATGGTGTTGAACCAGCCCGACGGCAACGCCCGCGTGCGCAGCAACGGCCCGCATTGATATGGCGGTAACCCCCTCGGCAGCAAAGAGTTCCAGCGCGGCGTTGCGGATCCGCGCCTTTGTGGTCAGGTCACGTTCGAGTGGTTCACCACTGCCCATGTCGTCTCCCCATATCAACCACTACACAAGTGAACTCATTTTCGAGTTCTTGCAGACTATACAGTACGAATGTATAGTTCGATCATCACATTCATAGTAGGAGGCGCGGTGCACGACATCGTTCATGGCCTGCCGTCCACGCATGGCGACCACTACCAGCTCAACACCGACACACTGATCCGGCATGCCGCACGCACCTACCCGGAGCAGGAGATCGTCTACCGCACCACCGATGGCGGCTGGGGCCGCTACACCTACGCGGACTGCTATCGGCGGGTGCGCCGGCTGGGCAACGCCTTGCGTGGCCTCGGCGTCGGCCCGGCGGACGTCGTCGGGGTGATCGACTGGAACAGTAAACGGCATTTCGAACTGTATTGGGCGATACCAGCATTGGGATCGGTGATGCTGCAGATGAATCTACGGCTGGCAACCGACGATCTCGCGTTCGTCACCGACCACAGTCACGCCAAGGTGATCTTCGTGGACGAGACACTGCTCCCGGTCGCCGAAGCGCTCGCCGCGGCCGGCGTCGGCGTGCAGACCTGGGTCGTGATGACCGACAAGCCGCTGTCGGAGGTGGCCACCACGCTGCCGAATGCGGTGTCGTTCGAGGAGCTGATGGACGATGCGTCCGAGGACATCGACTTCCCGATGATCGACGAAACCTCCGCCTACAGCGCCTGTTACACGACCGGCACCACCGGCAAGCCCAAGGGTATCTACTACTCTCACCGCGGGATCTACCTGCATTCGGTCTCGGAGGCGCAGGGATTGTCTCTGACGGTCGACGACACGATCATGCTGATCACCCCGATGTTCCATGGCAACTGCTGGGGTCTGCCGCAGGCCGGCGTGTTCGCGGCCACGCGGTTCGTGCTCCCCGGTCGCTACGCCGCGGAGGAGACATCCACCTTGGTGGACGCGATGATCGCCGAGGACGTCACCGTTGCCAACGGTGCGCCCGCCATCTTCGAGCCGATGCTCCGATATATCGAAACCCTGACCACGAAACCCGATTTCGGCAGGACCCGGCTGTTGTCTGGCGCCACTGAGCCGCCACTGACGATGATGCGCGGATTCCACGACCTGACCGGGGCGGACATCGTCCAGGGATACGGTGCCACTGAGACGACACCATTGGTCACCACCAATCGGGGTATCAAGCCATCGCTGAGGGGGCTATCTGACGAGCAACAGTGGAATCACAAGCGTTACCAGGGACTTCCGATGACCGGTGTTGATATCCGGATCGTCGACGCTGGCGGTGTCGACCTGCCGCACGACGGGGCATCCGCCGGCGAGATCCTGGTGCGCGGGCCGTGGATCGTCGAGAGCTATTACGACCTCGACGACAACGACTCGCGGTTCTTCGAAGGCTATTGGCGTAGCGGCGATGTCGGCACCATCGACGAGTACGGCTATCTCAAGGTTACTGACCGCATCAAGGATGTCATTAAGAGCGGCGGCGAATGGATCAGCTCGATCGACATGGAGAACGCGATCGTCGCACACCCGAATGTCGTTGAGGCGGCAGTGATCGGCGTGCCACATCCCAAATGGCAGGAACGGCCCGTGGTGTTGGTCGCCACCAAGGACGGCGCCGACCTGCCGCTGGCCGAGATCCACGCGCTACTCGACAGCCAGTTCGCCAAATGGCAGCTGCCCGACGTCATTATCCGTCTGGAATCGTTGCCACGCACCAGCGTCGGCAAGCTCGACAAGAAGGTTATGCGCGTGAATCATGCGGACGTCTACGCTGCGCGGTCGTGATGGCGCTGTGACAGCATCCGTCGACTGCCCGGTCCTGGCTGTCACTATCGGACACACCACTGTCCGCAACGCACACGTGGAGCCGGGAGCGTACTTGCATCTCACTGAAAGTAGAACGCAATGAGCACACTCTTTCCCGACTACCGCTCCCCGTGGGAGACCGACGAGCACGCCGCGCTGCGCAATCTGGCGCGTGACTTCTTCGCCAAAGAGCTGACGCCGCACGAGGAACGGTTCGCGCAGCAGCATCAGGTCGATCGAGACGTGTGGACCAAGGCCGGCGCCACCGGCCTGCTGCTGACCGATGTGCCCGAGGAATACGGTGGCGGCGGAGGCGATTTCGGCCACGAGGCGGTGGTGCTGCAGGAGCTGGCCTTCGCCCACGACAGCGCGCTGGCGATCGCTGTGCACTCCACGATCGTCGCGCATTATCTGCTCTCCTACGCGACCGAGGAGCAGAAGCAGCGGTGGCTGCCGACCTGCGCCACGGGCGAGAGCGTGCTGGCGATCGCGATGACCGAACCCGGCACCGGATCGGACCTGCAGTCGGTGCGCACCACCGCACGCCTCGACGGCGACCACTACGTCGTCAACGGCTCGAAGACGTTCATCTCCAACGGAACCCACTGCGATCTGCTCGTCATCGTCTGCAAGACCGATCCGTCCCAGGGCGCCAAGGGCATCTCGCTGCTGGTGGCCGAGGTCGACGGGCTCGAAGGATTCGAGCGGGGCCGGGTGCTGCAGAAGATGGGCCAGCACGGTCAGGACACCCGGGAGCTGTCGTTCACCGACATGCGGGTGCCGGCCGCGAACCTGCTGGGCGGCGTCGAGGGGCAGGGCTTCATCCAGCTGATGAGCCAGCTGCACCGGGAGCGTCTGGCCATCGGGCTGGGCGCGGTGGCCGCCGCCGAGGCCGCGGTGATCGAGGCGGTCGCCTACGCGAAGCAGCGCGAGGCGTTCGGTAAACCGCTGCTGTCCTTTCAGAACACGAAATACGTTCTGGCCGAATGCAAGGCGGAGGTGCTGGCCGGCAAGACGCTGATCGATCACTGCATCGGGCGGGCGATCGACGGGACGCTCGACCCGGCGACCGCGTCGATCGCGAAGCTGTGGGGCACCGAGAAGCAGATCGAGGTCACCGATCGCTGCCTGCAGATCTTCGGCGGCTACGGCTACATCATGGAATACCCGATCGCCCGGATGTACGCCGATGCGCGGGTCCAGAAGATCTACGGCGGCACCAGCGAGATCATGAAGGAACTCATCAGTAGATCCCTCTAAGGCAGGAGAATCCGATGCAATCGAGTGCCACTAGGCCCGTCCACGGAGTACCGGCAGCGGGCCAGGTATCGGACCGTGTCTCGGTTCTGGACCGTGCATCACAGCTCGAGCAGGCGATGGCCGGCATCAATGTTGCCCTCGCGGTACGCGTCCCACCGGCCGACCCAACTCGCGGTATCGACCTTGGCATGCAAAAGCGGACTTATCGCGAGCTGGCGGTGGTCAATATGCAGTGTGGCCCTCTGTCGGCTGCACGCACAAGCCGGCAGGCCGCCGAGTCGGATGGTGCTCTCATGACTGCACTCCTGGTCCGTTCTGGCACCGAATTGATCGGACAGGACGATTCGACGACTCTGCTGCGGAAAGGTGACCTGCTCTTGTGGAACTGCGAGCGACCCGCCCGATTTACGGTGGGCAATCTCGTCGAAAAGCGATTAATGGTGGTCCCTACTGGCTTACTGACCGCAGTGGGCTCCAGCCGATTGGTCGAGTCTGGTCTGATCGTTAGGCGACGATCACCGGCGACCGAGTTGCTGGACCATTTCCTGGAATCGCTGCTCGTAGCCGGCGAGGATCTGGGTTCTACGGCGGTATGCACCGTCCGCAATGCCGCGCTAGAGCTTCTCGTCGGTTCGCTGCACCCGAGCGACGGCGGGGGAGGTCCGGCACCGTCGATGGCTTTGCGACCAGCGATTGAAGACTGGATCGACCATCATCTTCCGGACACAGTGATCACTCCTGCGTCAGTGGCAGCGGCACACGCGGTCTCAGTCCGCACCGTCCATCGGATGTTTGCCGAAACCGGGGATACTCTCGGCTCAGTTGTGCGATTGCGGCGATTGATGCGTGCCCGGCGCGAGCTTGAGTGCACTCACCATTCGATCACGGCGATCGCGTCGCGCTGGGGGTACTCGGACTCGAGCCACTTCACCCGAACTTTCAAGCACCAGTTCGGCATGTCGCCAACTGATCACCGCGCACTATGTCGACAAGACGACGAGGGCCGCGAAGGCGAGGTTGTGGGCAACGGCGTTGCAGTCCAATCGCATGGCACTAGGGTTCACGCACCTACGACTGTGAGGCAGATCACTCTGACTTGATTGGGGAAGGCCCCCGATCGAGGAGGAATCATGAAACTCTCTTCGAAGGTCTGGTCGGCAGTCGGCGTCTTGCTCATTGCCCTGGCCCTGGCCATCTGGTTTGTCGTCGTGCCGAGTGCTACCAAATTTCCGTCGAAAACTAATACAACTCAACACTATTCGGGTGTCGCAAACTTGCTCGATGCGCAAGCGCTCGGCCGCGGCGATGTCGCGCACGCGTTCATCAGCAACGCTCCGGTGACAATGGATCGAACAGTCAAGGCGGTAAAGACCTCTGGAAACACCGTTGTGGTCACCGACAATTCGACGGTCCAGGTCGCGACGCAGACGTTGACTGACGACCATACGTATTCGATCAACCGGACCAACATGCTGCCGACGGATCCGCCGAACGGACAGCAGGTCGAGCACACGGACGGTTACACCGTCACGCTGCCGATCGGCCCTAAAGGATCTGGCAGCTCGTATCGCTTGAATGACAACGCGACGCAGCAGGCATTCCCATTGAACTACCGAGCCGCGGCAAAAGTACATGGCCGCAACGTGTATGAGTACAACTCGACCGGGACAGGTGCAGTGAAGAGCCCGTCGCTGCTGAAGACGCTCCCGCCTGCGCTACCCAGTGCTATTGCCGCACAGTTGATGCCAAGCCTCCCTACCGCCAGCCAGGAAGCGATAAAGCAGGCAGGTCCGATCCCTCCTGCGATACCGCTGTCCTACATGGCGACCACGAACTATGACCTGCAGGTCGACAAGCAACTCGGGGCACCGCTATCGGTCGCGATCGACCGCACGGTAACCGCGTATGCCGATCTCGGCGGGAAACAGATCGAACTATTGCCCGTGTTGCAACTGAACGTGAAGACGACTGACCAGTCGGTGGCGAGCGCGGCCAAGACCGCACACAAGAGCGGACTCATGCTCACGATCATGAGCACCTGGTTGCCCACCATTCTGACGATCCTTGGAGTCTTCCTGCTCCTTTGGACAGTGTGGCGGGAACTACGGCGGCGGCGATCTGCGCCCGACGCGCCGGTCGATGACAAGCAACCGGTGAACAGCCACTAGCCGAACGCGACGAATTGGTCCGCCCGCAAATGGCGCTCCTGTTCAAGCACGTGGCGTTGCGATCCACGCTTCGCGCGTGTGTGACGCAGCACACTATCCACGATGGGCGATCGCCCGAATTCTTTCATTGATTGGAGCAAGTAATGAAAATGCAAGCCGCAGTTCTCTGGGGTCCCGGCCAGGATTGGAGTGTCGAAGAAGTCGAGCTCGACGGGCCCCAGGAAGGCGAAGTGCTCATCCGCTACGAAGCGAGCGGGCTGTGCCACTCCGACGATCACGCTCGCACCGGCGACATGCCGATCGCCGTCCCCACCGTCGGCGGCCACGAGGGGGCAGGTGTCATTGAAGAAGTCGGTCCAGGAGTCAAGAACCTACGGCCCGGTGACAAGGTTGTGTGTTCGTTTCTTCCCGCATGCGGACAGTGCCGGTGGTGCTCGACTGGACAGCAGAATCTTTGCGACATGGGCGCATTCATCCTTGCCGGCACCATGCTCGACGGCAGCTACCGTCGCCGCGCCCGCGGAAAGGATCTCGGCGCCCTATCGCTGCTGGGAACTTTCGCTGAGTACGGCACGGTGCACCAAGAGTCCGTGGTGAAGGTAGACGACGACGTACCACTTGAGCGAGCGTGTCTACTTGGTTGCGGAGTAACCACGGGGTGGGGCTCGGCGGTGAACACCGCAAAGGTCCAACCGGGCGATACCGTCGTCGTCATCGGCTGCGGCGGCATTGGCGGCAGCGCGATCCAGGGCGCCCGGATAGCGGGCGCCGAGAATATCGTCGCGGTGGACATTGTCGAATCAAAGAGGCAGCAGGTAATGCCACTCGGGGCAACGCATTTCTGCACAAGCTTCGAGGAGGCCACCGCGCTTGTGGCCGACCTCACCCGCGGTGTAATGGCGGACTCGGCGATTCTCACAGTCGGAGTCGTCGCCGGCGAAATGATCGGGCAGACGCTGGAGTTGGTGCGAAAAGGCGGTGTGGGTGTTGTCACCGGTATTGCCCCGGCAACTGAGAACACTGCAACTATCCCGTTGATGATGTTCACACTCTTCCAAAAGCGTTTGGCTGGAAGTCTTTTCGGCGAAGCTAACCCGAGAGCCGACATTCACCGGCTGCTCCGACTGTACCGAGACGGCCAACTCAAGCTCGACGAGACCGTCACCGCCGAGTACCAACTCGGCGATATCAATCAGGGATATCAAGACATGTTCGATGGCAAGAACATTCGCGGGATCATCACGCACAGCCACTGAGATGCAAGCACTCACGGAGGAACACATGATCGACCAGAACGCACTGTTCATCGATGGCGCATTGTCACCAGCCCACGCGCCCGAACGCATCGAGATATTGTCCGCGGCCACCGAAGAAGTCATCGGACGCGCACCAGCAGCAGATGAGGACGACGTCGACGCCGCGGTTGCCGCGGCACGACGTGCATTCGACGATCCGCGTGGTTGGTCGGCGTGGAGCCCCGACGACCGCGCAGCGGCGATCGAGCGGCTTGCCGACGAGTTGGAGGCGCGCGCGCCGCAACTCACCGAATTGGTCTCGTCGCAAAACGGGATGCCGATTGCCATCGCCGGAACGCTCGAATCCGGGCTTCCCGCGACCGTGTACCGGTATTACGCCAACCTCATTCGGACCACAGAACTGGAGCAGACACGTCCAGGCGTACTCGGTGGCCGCGCCATTGTTCGGCAGTCCCCCGTCGGTGTGGTCGCCGCGATCGTGCCATGGAACTATCCAAACCTGGTCACTGCCTTGAAGGTGGCGCCTGCGTTGGCCGCTGGCTGCACCGTGGTGGTGAAGCCCAGCCCGGAAACAGTCTTGGACTCTTATGTTTTCGCAGAAGCGGTCGCCGCCGCGAACATACCCGCGGGAGTCGTCAACATCGTTCCCGGGCGGGCGAGCACTGGCTCCTACCTCGTGTCACACCGAGACGTCGACAAGGTCACGTTCACCGGATCGACCACCGTCGGCCGCCAAATCGCAAAGACCTGTGGTGAGTTACTCCGCCCAGTGACCCTCGAGCTCGGGGGAAAGTCGGCAGCGATCATCCTCGACGATGCTGACCTCACTGCGAACATCGAAGGACTGTTTCAGGCGACGTTACTGAATAACGGTCAGACCTGTGTGCTGAATGGCCGAATTCTTGTCCCTCGCAACAGGTTCGACGAGTCGCTTGAGGTCTTCGCCGGACTCGTGAATGGTGCTGTCATCGGCGATCCACTTGATCCGAGTACACAGGTCGGGCCACTGGTCACTGATGCGCACCGCAACCGGGTGGAGGCACACATCGCAAGAGCCAAGGACGACGGCGCTCGCGTTGTTGCCGGCGGCGGTCGGCCGGCCCACCTCGATCGTGGTTGGTATGTACAACCCACCCTCTTCTCGGATGTTGATCCGTCGAGTCCCCTTGCGCAAGAAGAAGTGTTCGGACCGGTACTCGCTCTGATGCCATACGACGACGTCGGTCAGGCGGTTCAGATCGCTAACGATTCGGCATACGGGTTGGCCGGCACCGTGTGGACCGCAGATGAGGCTCACGGTATCCAGATCGCCGAGCAGATCGAATCTGGCACGGTAGGTGTCAACTACTACATGCTCGACCCGGTTGCGCCATTCGGCGGTATCAAAGCGAGCGGTTTGGGGCGCGAACTCGGCCCCGAAGGCCTCGCGGCATGCATGCGAACCCACACGACATATCTGTCGACCAGCGCGTAGCCACCCCGTGTGTCGTTCCTGCCGCAGTGCCCACCGGGCAGGAACGACACACGGACTGAGGGGAGGTTCCTGACATCACGGAGAGACATGACGGCTGGCGCTACGGGGACAAAGTCATCGTGCGCGCACGGCACGCAGCGGCGGTGCCAGCGTTTGGCTATGTGATCGGCAAACCCGACCGTTTGGGATCTATCCCTGTTCGCCTGGATGACGGATCCGCATGCTGGTATCACGCGGATGCACTCGTCCGGCTAGCAAGATGGTGAACCGTATTAGGATGCCTGACGATATTTTTGAGGACATTCTCTACTTTATTTTCAAGGCGCACTCGCGCGCGGTGCCGGCGCCGGGCTCCGACTTCGTCTCGCCCCGGACCTACACCAGCCATATAGGTGCGCCCGGAACCATCGGCGTCGAAATAGGTTGCCCTGCCCTGACCAAACGATCCGTCATTCACGGCGGAGACAGACCCGTTTCGATACGCCCATGGCCGGTGGCCGTTTCTCCGGCGCAGTTCCAGTGAAGCCCGTCGATGACGACGAAGACACTGCGAGCAGAGGCACGAAGCAGCCTGATCCGGCCACCGGAAGGGGTGTTGTTAGCGACTAGCGAGGTTGCGTGCATCGGTCGGGCCGCCGCGCCGCGGGTCGGTGTGGTCGAACGGTTCGGTGTGGTCGAGGTCGATCTGCCAGACCGGGGCGTTGCAGCCGGGGAAGGTGCAGCACAGTTCGCCGGCACGCACCAGGGCCTGGAGCTTCTTCGACGGGGTGTACCGCGTTGTCGAACTGTCCGCCTCGGGAGGCGATACCGGTGGCGCGTCGGGCGCGGCGGGGTTCGGTGCGGGATGGATGTAGGTGCGTCGGGCTTCGGCGAGCAGCTGCCGGGCGGTGTCGGCGTCGAGGATGCCGTGGCGGTCGAGGAATGCGGGGTCGTTGTCTAGACCGATCAGGGTCGACAGGTTGACCACGATGTGAAAGGTCGCGCGCGGCGCCGGCGATGACGACGGCGACGCGTCCGGACCCGGAGGGTCGGCGACAACCGTGTCGCTGTCCGGGGTGTCGGTGTCATCGTTCCCGGAGTGGCGCGCGGGTGCCTCAGTCGTGTGGTCGGCGGTGTCCACTGTCGCTGCGTCGACGTCGCCGGTGGTGTTGGCTTCAATGTCCATTGCGGCAGGTCGGCAGTCGTCGCATTCGCACGCGATAGAAGCTTCGCCCCGCGCGAGCGCTTTCAGAGCATCGACTCGGCGGTTGGCCAACTTTCGAGGGTCACCGGCGTGGACCGCGGTGGCCATCGCCGTCAGGCGGGCGTCGAACTCGGCGGAATCAGCAGTGGGCAGCGTGCCGGAGATCCGGGACTGCCCGGGTGTGAACCGGTCGGGGGTGACGGTCACCTTGCGGTCGGATTTCACTCGCTCCTTGCGTCGGCGGATCGCGTCGGGTGCCCACTTGGCGACGATGGAATCGACCATGGCGGTGAACCGGGCCGTGGACATCGGTGCGCGGGCGAAGATCGCCTCGGCGAGATGGGCGTCGACGGTCTGCATCTCTTCGTCGTCGGTGATGAGGTCGGTGCGTTTGAGGGCGATGAGGAAGCGGCGCTTGTCGATTCGACCGCACGCGAGTGCGTGTCCGGTGAAGGAGAGTCGGTAGCGCAGTGCGTCGCCGGCTTCGATGAGATCTTTCGCCTCGGCCGGCGTCACGGTGAGGGTGGCACCGACTTCGGCGATGGCCTGTTCGAGACCGTTGGGCCCGAACTGCTCGTAGGGATTCTCACCAGCGGCCACCCGCGCGGACAGGTGCTCGAAGGCTTCGATGGAGTCGAGTTCGCCGCTGTGCGTCTCGGCGCGCCGCTGCGCGTAGTCCATCTCGCGTTCGTCGTGAATGAGGCTGGCAACGACCATCATTCGATGCGCCGACGCTGCCGCCAAACCCGCGCAGTGGTTGAGGACCTCGACGAGTTCGGCAGCGGAGAGTTCATGGTCGGGACGAAAGCGCGGCTCGACCGACTCCTGTGATGGGTCCACAGATGTAGTGGACCCGGCCCCCGCCCCCGATGACATACCTCCACGATACTCGAATATATGTTCGAGTCAAGGGTGTATTTGTTTCTCCTTCGAATATCCGATGATGCAACCACGACGCACCGACAGGTCATCCTCAGATCGAGGTCAGCGATGTCCGCGTGGCAGGCCGATGCGGATCAGGCGTGGGTCCTGCGTGATCTCGCGTACCTCGAATGTCGGGTCGATCTCCTCCGCCACCCGATCGACGATCAGAGAACCGTTGCTGTCGAACCCGATTCGGTGGTGAGTCAACCTGGTCGTGAACTTCCAGACGGCCATCGCTTCGACCTCAGTGGTGACCGAGTCTTCGCATCGGACACAGTCGAGTGCTGCGTCACTGTCCGGATCGTCGGCGTGTTCGTCGCATGGCTCCCAGTCCGAGGTGACGAGGTATCCGGGGTCCCACAGGGAGCCCTCCGTCGGCGGCCATTCCACCGAGTACCACTCGCCGGCAGCGATTCCGTACGTTCCGATGGCCTCGTCGAGCACGGCCTTGCGGTCGGCTTCGGTCCATTCGATCCGGGGTGGAATCGCCACGTCCTCGATGGGGTCGATTCCGGCGTAGTCGGCGGGATCGCCGAGCAGTTCGGTATCGGTGGCCTCGTGCTGCGTTGCCCGACCGACGGATTCATGTGTGTCGAGCACTGCGGCCTCGGCTGTCGCAGCGTCGATATCCGCTGCCAGGTAGGCGGCGGAGTTCATCCGCTCATGAACCGCTCTCGCCGGGATCCGCGAGACGAGTTCGTCGACCACCGCTTGCTCGGCGTCGTAGAGCGCTCCGGATGCCAAGCGGAGTGCCGTCTTCCCAACCGGCACAGAGATTCCCGATGTCCGGCAGTCCCACAACTCGGCGGCGATCCGATCGCGCCGGTCGACCAACTCCCACGCGAGAGCTCTGGCTGATTCGCCGGATGTCGAGTGTGGGATCAGCGACTGCTCCTGCAACTCGGCGATGATCCGAGTGAACCGATCGGAGCCTTCGCCGGACGAGTCGATCCAGTGATCGTTCGTGAACGTGCCCAACGCGGCACCTCCTCCCTGACGTTCTGTCTCGGTCGTCCATTCCTACGCCGAGAACCTACTCGGGGCCAGTGACATCAATCGTGGGGTGACTCGTCGCAATCGGACGGCGATCGTTGTGGTGGATGTCGGTGCCGCGTCGCATTCTGGTGACGGAAGCCGACAGGTCAACTCGGCCGAACCGAGAGGAGGCGACATGGTGAACTCGAAAGCCCTCGCAGAATTCATTGATTCGGCCGAGGCCGGCGCTCGCGCGGGCATCGTGCGCGAGACCGGAGAGATGTGCCGTTCCCATCGACACCGCCATTCATCGTCTGCGATCGACTCGATGAGCCCACTGACGGGCGTGGATTTCGAGGGGCCCGCGGAGGCCGAGCGAGGCGTCGCCTGATGGCGCCCGAACCCGTCCGACTCCCCGCCGCGATGGCGTCCCCGGCAGTCGGCTGCACTGTGAACGCCGGCTGGTATCCGCTCTTGGTTCGCCTCCATCGCCGGCTCTCAGCCGTCACCGACGACTTCACCTACGCGCAGATCAAAGAGAAGTTCGGGGTTTTGCGCTGCTACCTCAATTACGGAAACTCGGTCGACGATTTCACGTGGAGCCTTTGCGAGCTCCTGGTCGACGCGACAACCGACGAGTCGAGCACCGTATGCGAATTCTGCGGCGACCGAGGAGAAACCCGGTACGACCTTTCCTGGATCAAGACGACCTGCGGAGATTGCTGACCGTAACGTTCGGCGGTGAGCAAGACCTGGGTCATCTGAAGCGGCGCGCAGATCGCCGAATGGACGAAGATCGCCCCGGGTACGACGAATGGTCGTGTGCTGACTCCGCGTCTCAGCCGATCCCGCGCGACAGCATTTGCCCGACAACCAGACCGAGTGCACCCTCGGCAAACCTCGAGACCGGCCCGACGGCGGTGTCCAGCGCCTCGTCGTAGCCGTCGCGTGCCTCGCCCCACAGGCGGCCCGACGAGCCGTTCGGCGTGACCCCGATCAGGGCGATGAGCTCACCGGTGGTGGGGATGCAGATCGCCCAGACGAATCGTGTCTCCGACTCCCAGTCACGCTGCGCCGCAGCGACGTACGCGGCGGGGTCGTCGACCTCGAGATGAGACAACGCCGGGACGTCGGTGATCCGCTCGTCCGCACGAAGCGCACGCAGATACCACGTCCCGGCGTTGATCTCGACTGGTTGCATTGCCTTGTTGTACGCCCGCCCTTCGAGGCTCGTCGCTTGCGCTCCTCGCACCTCAGGGAGCAGGGGCGCTCGCACCTCAGGCAGCGAGGGAGCGGTGTGTCTTACTTCAGCTCGAGCAGCACCGTGCCCTGGGTGACGGCAGCACCGGCCTCGATGGTGAGGCCGGTGACGACGCCGTCCTTGTGGGCGGTGACCGGGTTCTCCATCTTCATGGCCTCGAGGACGACGACCAGATCGCCGGCGGCGACCTCCTGGCCCTCCTCCACGGCGACCTTGACGACGGTGCCCTGCATCGGAGCTGCCACGGCGTCGCCGGAAACGGCTGCGCCGCCACCCTTCTTGCGCGAACGTGCCTTCGGCTTCTTGCGGACGACGCCGTTGGCCGAGCCGCCACCGCCACCGAGGGCGAGATCGCCGGGCAGCGACACCTCGACGCGACGGCCGCCGACCTCGACGACGACGTTCTGCCGCGGGGCGGCCTCGTCGTCTTCGATGGGCTCGCCGCCGGTGTACGGCTCGATCGGGTTCTCCCAATCGGTCTCGATCCACTTGGTGTAGACGTCGAACTTCTCGCCGTCGCCGATGAAGGCGGGGTTGGAGACGATGTGCCGGTGGAACGGGATGACCGTCGCCAGGCCCTCGACCTCGAACTCGGCGAGTGCGCGACGCGAACGCTCCAGCGCCTGCTCGCGGGTCTCGCCGGTGACGATCAGCTTGGCCAGCATCGAGTCGAACTGGCCGCCGATGACGTCACCCTCGACGACGCCGGAGTCGACGCGGACGCCGGGGCCGGTCGGCTCCTTGTAGACCGAGATCGGTCCCGGGGCGGGCAGGAAGTTGCGGCCGGCGTCCTCACCGTTGATGCGGAACTCGAAGGCGTGACCGCGCGGGGTCGGGTCCTCGGTGATCTCCAGCTTCTCGCCGTTGGCGATGCGGAACTGCTGACGCACCAGGTCGATGCCCGCGGTCTCCTCGGTGACCGGGTGCTCCACCTGCAGGCGGGTGTTGACCTCGAGGAACGAGACCAGCCCGTCGCTGCCGACCAGGAACTCGACCGTGCCGGCGCCGTAGTAGCCGGCCTCGCGGCAGATGGCCTTGGCGGACTCGTGGATCTTGGTGCGCTGCTCGTCGGTCAGGAACGGGGCCGGGGCCTCCTCGACCAGCTTCTGGAATCGACGCTGCAGCGAGCAGTCGCGGGTGCCGGCGACGATGACGTTGCCGTGCTGGTCGGCGATGACCTGGGCCTCGACGTGGCGGGCCTTGTCGAGGTAGCGCTCGACGAAGCACTCGCCGCGACCGAACGCCGCGACGGCCTCACGCGTGGCCGACTCGAACAGATGCGGGATCTCCTCGATCGTGTACGCGACCTTCATGCCACGTCCACCGCCGCCGAATGCCGCCTTGATGGCGACCGGCACGCCGTGCTCCTGGGCGAAGGCGACGACCTCGTCGGCGTCCTTCACCGGATCCTTGGTGCCGGGGGCCATCGGTGCGTCGGCCTTGAGCGCGATGTGGCGCGCGGTCACCTTGTCGCCGAGGTCGCGGATCGACTGCGGGGACGGACCGATCCAGATCAGCCCGGCGTCGATGACGGCCTGCGCGAAGTCGCCGTTCTCCGACAGGAAGCCGTAACCCGGGTGGATCGCGTCGGCGCCGGACTTCTTGGCCGCGTCGAGGATCTTGTCGAAGACCAGGTACGACTCCGCCGATGTCTGCCCGCCCAGTGCGAAAGCCTCGTCCGCGAGTTTGACGAACAGTGCGTTCGCGTCGGGCTCGGCGTACACCGCGACGCTCGCGATGCCTGCATCCCGGGCGGCGCGGATCACGCGGACAGCGATTTCGCCACGGTTGGCGATGAGGACCTTGCTGATTGCGGACGGAGTGTTCGCAGAGGTACTGGGCACTTGTTCTCCTGGGCCTTACTCGTACTCAGGTGCACGACGCGGTAGCGCACGCGACACGTTGGGCGGACGTCGGTCAAGTCTGGCGGCCCGCCGTCACCGGCCGGGATGCGGACGGCGAGGGCGATGCGACACCTTCGCGGTGCAGGTGTCGCGACCTTCCGGGCAATACCCTAGCCCACCGAGCAATCGTTCGGTGGAGCCCTGGGTCACAACGCCGGAGAGAATGTGCTCGCATCACCGAGGCGTCGGACCAGTTCGGCGAAAGCACGCAGGTAGGCGTGGACGGGACCACCTGTCGGGTCGATCGCCCAACCGTCTTCGGAACGGGCCTCGGCGGCGGGAAATGTGACGTTTCCCTCATGTTGTGCACCCGGAGTGTTCGCCGAGGCGGTGACGCCGAGCTCACGCAGCGGCGACTCGCGCGGGAACCGGGCGGAGTACCGCAGTCCCGACGGGGTGCGGTTGATCCAGATGTACACCTCGTCGGGCGAATAGCTGTGACTGCGGAGGACCTTCGCACGCCCCGCGTCGGCGGCCCCGGCGCCCGGTGCATAGCGCGTGTCGATGAACGAGATGACGAACCGCGGGCCACCCTCGTGCCCGATCAGGTCGGCCACCCGCAGGAACGGCAGCGAAGCGCCCTGACGCCCGTGCTTGAGCGCGGCGGTGGATCGGACGACGGCCTGGTCGAACGTCGGGGAGTCGGACATGTCGAGACAGAAGGGAGCGACCCCGACGAACCAGCCGAGGGAGGTCAGCCAGCGGGCGTCGTCGCGCGTGTGCCGCGGCAGCACACAACGGAACTGCCGATCGCCGGTCAGTTCGTGGTGCACCACGGCGAAGGCCGCCAGCACTCCGGCGGTCAGCGTGCCGCCGGCCTCCGAGCAGATCGCGGTGAACCGGTTGGCCGTCGCGTCGTCGGCGACCACACCCCACAGCGACTCCTGGGGGAGTGCCGCGTCCGTGTCGACATCGTCGGGGGTGCGGTGATCGTTGGCCGGGTCAGCCGTGTGCAGGCCGGGCATGTCACCGTTGCCGGCGGCCAGGAACTCCGACCACAGGCCGACGGCCGGATGATCGCGCCCGGTCTGGTCGGCGAGCCGGCGTTCCGCGGCGCTGAAGTCGACATAACTGCCGACCTCGGGCAGATTCGCGCCGCGATGCTCCCGCGCCGCCCGGTACATCGACACCAGCTCCTGCTGGGCCATGATCAGCGAGTACCCGTCGACCAGCGAGTGATCGGCGGCGAAGAGGAGCGTGAACGAGCGTTCGCGTCCGACCGTCGCGAACCGGTAGGCCGGCCAGTGCAGCGGCGCGGTGGCGCGATCGAACGAGCCCGCCAGTTGCTCCACGAGCGGACCCGACTCGGCGTACCAGCCGACCCGGCCCATCTTGAGTTTCACGGTCCCCGGCGCGGTGGTCAGCCGCTGCAGGCCGGAGCCCTTGATCACGACGTGACTACGCAGCACCTCGTGCCGGTCGATCCACTGGGTCAGCACCGACCGGATGGCCGGGATCGACAGCGGCTCGTCGAACTCGATGCTCAACCCGAGCCAGGCCTCACGTCCGCCCTCGCGACGCGTGCGGACCCGGTACTCGAACGCCGCCCGCAGATGCTGCTCGTGATTGTGCGAGGTCAGGCGCGAGTCGTAGTCCCAATTACCCAGTCCGCCCGGCACATACGGCGTCCACTCGACGAGACCGCCGGGCGCGATGGGTTCGTCGCGGATCTGGATGAACTTCATGCCCCGGGCGTGTCGGGCACCTGGGCGCGAACCTGCGCCTTGATGCGGCCCAGCATGCCCGCCATACCCCGCAGGCGCAGCGGACTCACGGCGCTGCCGAGTCCCAGGTCGTAATAGAAATCCGATGGCACGTCGAGGATTTCGCGCGCCGACGCGGTGTCGAGTCCCTGATGAAGGATGGCGGCGAAACCGCGGGTCGTCGGCGCCTCGCGCGGAGCGCTGAAATACAGCCGCACCGACGACGGGTCGGCGGCGTCGACGGACAGGAAGACCGGCGACTGGCACTCGGGTACCGGTTCCATCGCATCCTGCTCGAGATGCGCCGGTATGTCCGGCAATTCGCCGGCGAACTCGAGCAGGAGGGTGACCTTGTCGGAGTCGCCGAGTGCGCCGAAGTCGTCGACGATCTCGGCCAGGGCTGGAGGCAGACTCATCGTGCGGTCGGGTTCACTCGGTGCCGGGAACGGCGCCCGGCTCCTCGCCGACGGCGATCGGCACGCGCACCGCGTTGCCCCACTCGGTCCACGATCCGTCGTAGTTGCGGACCGCGGTGTGCCCCAGCAGATGTGTCAGCACGAACCAGGTGTGGCTCGACCGCTCACCGATGCGGCAGTAGGCGATCGTGGGCGTCTTCGGGTCGAGCCCGGCGTAGATCTCGTCGAGTTCGGCGCGGCTGCGGAAACGGCCGTCGGGGGCAGCGGACTTCGCCCACGGGATCGAGATGGCGGTCGGGATGTGCCCGCCGCGCAGCGCGCCCTCCTCCGGGTAGTCCGGCATGTGCGTGCGCTCGCCGGTGTACTCCTGCGGGGAACGGACGTCGACGAGGGGCTCGGTGCCCAGGGCCTCCAGGACCTGCGGCGCGAACGCGCGGATCTTGGCGTCGTCGCGCTCGACCACCGGGTAGTCCGACCGCGGGTAATCGGGGACGTCGAAGGAGGTGTCACGGTCCTCGGCCATCCAGGCGTCGCGGCCACCGTCGAGCAGGCGGACGTCCTCGTGGCCGAACAAGGTGAAGACCCACAGCGCGTAGGCGGCCCACCAGTTGCTCTTGTCGCCGTAGATCACGACAGTGTCGTCGCGTTCGATTCCCTTGCTGCGCATCAGTTCCGCGAACTGCTCGCCGTTGATGTAGTCGCGCGTGACCGGGTCGTTGAGATGAAGGTGCCAGTCGATCTTCTGAGCGGTCGGGATGTGGCCGATGTCGTAGAGCAGCACATCCTCGTCGGACTCGATGATCTTGAGTCCTTTGGCGCCGAGATGCGCCGACAGCCACTGGGTCGTCACCAGCCGCTCGGGGTGGGCGTAGTCGGCGAAGGCCGGATTCGGGTCGGTGTCAACGCTCACGGTGCTCTCCAGCTCGCTGTTCGGACGTTCCGCGTGGATCACGCGCGGACCATCTGCGGTCCCGCTGATAAAGCGTAGGGCATCGGCCGGAGCGTGCTTCGATCAGACGACAAACCCCAGGTGAAGCGGGTCCCGCCTGCTACGTTCGCCGAATGATCGATCGACGCGGGCCCCTCGCGATGCGGTGGGCGGTCGCTCTGGCCGCCGTGGTGACACTGACCGTCGGAAGCGGATGCGCACTCATCCCGTCCGAGAATTCCGGGGAGTCCCGTCCGTCGTCCGCGTCGACAAGCAGCGCACCGAGTCCGACGCCGTCGCGCTCAACGGACCCGACCGGCGACGCCGACGCGGCGCAGTGCCGGCCCGACGACTGCCCGAAGTTGCCGACGCCGACCGCGGAACTCATGACCAGCGGGGTCACCCCGGCCAACGTGGACACCGCGGTGCCCGACTACCTGACCACGCTCCTCGACGACCTCGACCAGACATGGGGTGGGTGGTTCGACGAACTGGGCTGGGGCGACCCGGCACCGGGACGGGTGCTGATCGAGTCCGGCACCTCCTTCGCCACGGAGTGCATTGCCGGCGACGAGGATTCGAACCCCGTACCGATCCCGTCCGACGAGGCCAACGCGTTCTTCTGTGGAGTGGACACCGAACCGAACGGAGAGGGCACCCCGACCGAGGGCAGCATCGTGCTCCCGGTCGACACCTTCGCGGCCATCTGGGACGGCAACGTCTTCGGGGTGCCATCGCCGATCGTCGGCGACTTCACCGCGGCGATCGTGGTCGCTCACGAATACGGCCACAACGTCGTGTTCCGGATGGCCGAGGCGTTCGACATCCCCGACAGCCGTCTCCCGGCCGGCAAGAACAGCGAGCTCATCGCCGACTGCCTGGCCGCGAACTGGGGTGCAACCGCCTACCAGCGTGATGCGCTCGGCGCGCGGGAGATCCTGCAGGTCGCGACGCTGCTGCCGATCATCGGCGACACCGGCGGCGCGTCCGGACACGGCTCGGCGCGCGAACGTGCGGTGGCGTTGACGGTCGGACTGACCGGCCCGCAGTTCAACCGCCAGGGTCAGCCGGTCGACTGCATCGAGCGGTACTGGCCGGAATTCTTCGAGGTGGAGTAGGGCCACCTCAGGGAGCGGGTCGTCGTCAGTGGCGCCAGAAGTCGGTGACCGAGAGCCCGACGTCGGCCAGGAGGGTGCGGACCAGCGGCAGGCCGATACCGATGACCGACGACGGGTCGCCCTCGATGCGCTCGACCAGCCAGCCACCCAGACCGTCGAGGGTGAATGCGCCGGCCACCTGTAGAGGTTCACCGCTGGCGACATACCGCTCGATGACGTGGTCGTCGGCGGCGGCGAAATGGATCGTGGTGGAGCTCGTCCCGCCGGCGGTCGCGGGCCGGTCGAGGCGGATCAGGTGATGGCCGGTCAGCAGGTCCGCGCTACGACCGCGCATCTCCGACCACTGCGCGACGGCGCGTTCGGGGGTGTGCGGTTTGCCGAGCAGCCGGCCGCCTAGATGGAGCATCGAGTCGCAGCCGATGACGGCCACGGCGCTGCCGGACCCGGCGAGTTCGGCGATCTCCGGAAGTGCCGCAACGGCTTCCGCCTTCGCGCGGGCGAGTTCGGCGACCACCACACCGGCCGGTGTGGAATCGGGGAGCGCGGCGAGGAGCGCATCCTCGTCGACATCCGACACCCGCACGACCGGCTCGACGCCTGCCGCCCGAAGGATGCGGAGCCGGGCAGGGGAGGCCGAACCGAGTACGAAGATCGGGCCGGGAGTACCCGGCCCGATCTCGGATTCGGATGTCATCGTCAGTAACGCAGGTTGGTGAAGCTTCCCGGGCCGCCCCACTGCGGACGCAGCCGGTCGATCGGGTGGCCCCAGTCGTTCCGGGTCTCGGGCTCGGCCGAACCGCCGCCCGAACCGGCACCGGCGAGGACGGTCACCAGCACGGCGAGGTCCTCGTCGGTCGGATTGCCGCCGACGACCGTCAGGAACGGACGCTCGGACTTCGTGGAGTCTTCGCTCACGGAATTCTCGCTCTCGGAACTGACCGCTGGTGTCACAGGGGGATGTTGCCGTGCTTCTTGGGCGGCAGGTTGACCATCTTGCGCTCGAGCAGCTTGAGCGCAGTGGCGATCTGACCGCGGGTGTGGCTCGGCGGGATCACCGCGTCCACGTATCCGCGGGCGGCCGCGACATACGGGTTGACGAGGGTGTCCTCGTACTCCTCCTGCAGCTGCAGACGCAGTGCGTCGACGTCCTCACCCTTGGCGGCCGCGTCCTTGAGCTGGCTGCGGTACACGAACCCGACCGCACCCGAGGCGCCCATGACGGCGATCTGGGCGGTGGGCCACGCCAGGTTCACGTCGGCACCCATGTGCTTGGAGCCCATGACGTCGTACGCGCCGCCGTAGGCCTTCCGGGTGATGACGGTGATCTTGCCGACCGTCGCCTCGCCGTAGGCGTAGAGCAGCTTCGCACCGCGACGGATGATGCCGCGGTACTCCTGATCGGTGCCGGGAAGGAAGCCCGGGACGTCGACCAGGGTGACGATGGGGATGTTGAAGGCGTCGCAGGTGCGCACGAACCGGGCGGCCTTCTCCGAGGCGTCGATGTCGAGGCAGCCGGCGAACTGCGTCGGCTGGTTGGCGACGATGCCGACGCTGCGGCCGTCCACCCGGCCGTAGCCGATGATGATGTTCGTCGCGTACTCGGCCTGCACCTCGAGGAACTCGTCGTCGTCGAGTATGCGACGGATGACCTCGTGCATGTCATAGGGTTGGTTCGGCGAATCCGGGATCAGGGTGTCGAGCTCGAGGTCTTCTTCGGTGAGGGTGTCCTCGATGGAACCGGCGGCCGGCTGCGCGACGGGCAGACGCGGGGCATCGGCGCGGTTGTTGCTCGGCAGGTAGCTCAGGAGTTCCTTGACGTACTCCAGGGCGTCCTCTTCGTCGGAGGCGACGTAGTGCGCGGTGCCCGACTTCGACATGTGCGTGTGGGCGCCGCCGAGCTCCTCCATCGTCACCTCTTCACCGGTGACCGTCTTGATGACGTCCGGACCGGTGATGAACATCTGGCTGGTCTGGTCGACCATGACCACGAAGTCGGTGAGCGCGGGGGAGTACACGTGACCGCCGGCCGCGGCGCCCATGATCAGCGAGATCTGCGGGATGACACCGGAAGCACGCACGTTGCGGTGGAAGATCTCGCCGTAGAGGCCGAGCGAGACCACGCCCTCCTGGATGCGGGCGCCGGCGCCGTCGTTGATGCCGATCAGGGGGCGACCGGTCTTGATCGCGAGGTCCATGACCTTGACGATCTTCTCGCCGTAGACCTCGCCGAGGCTGCCGCCGAAGACCGTCGAATCCTGCGAGAAGACGCAGACCTCGCGACCGTCGATGGTGCCGTAACCCGAGACGACGCCGTCACCGAGCGGGCGGCGCTCGGCGAGTCCGAAGTTGGTGCTGCGGTGCCGGGCGAGGGCGTCGAGTTCGACGAAGGACCCCTCGTCGAGCAGGTGGGTGATCCGTTCCCGCGCGGTGAGCTTGCCCTTGGCGTGGGTCTTCTCGACGGCGGCCTCACCCACCGGATGCTTGGTCTCCTCGAGACGATTGCGCAGATCGGCGAGCTTTCCCGCCGTCGTGTGGATGTCGGGAGCGGCGGCGTCGTCGCGCGAAGCAGTGGTCATGACTGACGATGCTAACTACCCGAGTGTGAGCCACGTCAACCGGATCAACGTGAGATATCCCTCAGGTTTACGAGCGATCGGTCGGTGGGCCGGCGGGTCGACCGTGAAACCGGTGGTATCCGTTCGTGCGGAGGCGGCGGCCAGTAGTTTCGTCAGGTATGAGTCTCGACGCCGATCTGCTCCGCACCCGTCTCACCGGCACCCGCTGGCACCGCATCGAGGTGGTCGAGGCGACCGGTTCGACCAATGCCGACCTCGTCTCGCGCGCCGCCGGCGAATCCGTCGGGGGCGCCGTGCGGATCACCACCGACCAGACCGCCGGACGTGGCCGCCACGCCCGCACCTGGACCGCGCCGGCCGGCACGCAGCTGGCCATGTCGGCCGCGCTCGACGTCGCCGACCACACCGAGGACCTGGGCTGGCTGTCGCTGCTGGCCGGACTCGCCGCCGTGCAGGGTGTCGACGACGCGATGGGGATCCGTCCGACGCTCAAATGGCCGAACGACGTGCTGATCGACGGCAAGAAGGTCGCGGGCATCCTCTCGGAATACACCCGCAGCGAGCATGCCGCAGGTGGCCCGGGAGGCGTGGCGGTGATCGGCACCGGGCTCAACACCACGATGGCGGAGGAGCAGCTGCCGGTCCCGACCGCCACCTCGCTCCGGCTCGCCACCGGCCGCGACGTCCCCCTGACCGAGCTCGCCGCGTCGTACCTGCGGGCGCTCTCCGAGCTGCTCGACCTGTGGCCGCACGACCTGGACGGGCTCGCGGCGCGGTACCGCGACGACAGCGACACCATCGGCCGCCGCGTACGGCTGGTCCTGCCCGGCAATCGTGAGGTCGTCGGCACCGCGACCGGTGTCGACCCCTCCGGCCGGATCGTCGTCGACGCCGACGGTGAGCAGGTGGTGGCCGCCGCGGGCGATGTCACCCACCTGCGGCCGGAGTGACTTCGACTCGGCTCGTCGCTCCGCTCCTCGCCGGCTCAGCCGGCGGGGAACACTCGGCTCGTCGCTCCGCTCCTCGCCGGCTCAGCCGGCGGGGCGCTGGACGCTCTTGCCGGCCATCGCCGGGATGATCGTCAGCGAAGGCAGACCGATCACCAGATGCACGATCGCGGTCTCGATGCCCACCGAGATCTGGTTGTAGGTCAGGATCGGGATCAGCACGGCCGCCACCAGCAGCAGGCCGACGATCCACCGGTAGAACTGATCGGGTGACGGCGTGACCAGGTGCAGCACGTACCAGAGCGCACCCGCGGCAAGCGCGCACAGGAAGCCGACGACGCCGAACCAGAGCTCGCTGGCGGCGACCGGGTTCCACACGCCGAACTTGCCCGACTCGTTCACCTTCTCCACGAATGCGGAGATGATCCAGGCGACGAGCCATGCCGCGAGACCGGTCACCACGCCGGTCATGACCACACCGCCGGCGAACGTGACGGGATTGATGTCCGGGCCACGACGGGGCTTGGCGGGCTGGCCCGGCCGGCCGTAGGCGCCCTGGCCCCCGTACGGATCTCCCGCATAGGGATCGGCGGCGTACGGATCGCGCGCATAGGGGTCGTTCTGGCTGCTGTAGGCACGCGACTCGGGTGTGTAACCGGACTCGTAGCGCGCGGTCCGCGGGTCGCGGGGATCCTGGTAGCTCATGGCGTTCTCCTCCCCGACCGGTCGTGAAAGCCGATGGTCGGATCTGGTGTCGGTCGGATCTGGTGTCAGGGCCCTGGCATGCTCACGGCACGAGGACGGCGGCGGTCGGCGTGATTGGCAGTCTACTGCGGCACCCGGCCGTTTATGCTGAGCCGCATGGCCTATCCGCGGGAGAACCTGGCGTCGGGGGAACGCGTCGTACTCCATCGGCACCCGCACTGGAAATGCCTGCTCGGGCCGTTCCTGTTGTTCGGGCTCCTCACCGCCGCCGCCGGCGTACTCCTCGGCGTCATCACGTCGTCGGGGTTGCGGTCGACACCGCAGACCGTGCTGCTCATCGCGGTCGCGGCGGTCTGGGCCATCGGCTTCTGCTGGTACTTCGTCCGCCCGCTGATGTCCTGGAAGACAACGCATTTCGTGCTCACCGACCGGCGGGTGATGTTCCGCAACGGAATCATCACCCGGTCGGGCATCGACATCCCGATCCGCCGGATCAACACCGTCGAGTTCCGGCACGGCCTCGTCGACCGGATGCTGCGCACCGGCACGCTGGTCATCGAGTCGGCCTCCGACGAACCGCTGTCCTTCGACGACATCCCGCAGGTGGAGAGGGTGCACGCGCTGCTGTACCACGAGGTGCTCGACGTCCACGACGACGAAGATCATCCGTGGGACGGACACCGGCGCGATTCCCACGACCAGCCCGCCGACGGTCCCGTGCACCCCGGTGACCGGGCGGAGAACCGGGGGGTCCGCGACCGATGACGACCGTGCTGCTCGCCGAGGACGACGCCGCGATCGCCGAACCGCTCGCGCGGGCGCTGTCGCGTGAGGGTTACGGCTGCGAGGTGGTCTCGACCGGGGCGGATGCCCTGGAGAAAGCCCTCGACACCCGCTATGAACTGCTCATCCTCGACCTCGGGCTACCGGTGCTCGACGGTCTGGAGGTGTGCCGGCGGGTACGGGCCCAGCGACCCGCGCTCGCGGTGCTGATGCTGACCGCACGCACCGACGAGGTGGATTTCGTGGTCGGCCTCGACGCCGGCGCCGACGACTACGTCGGCAAGCCGTTCCGCCTGGCCGAGCTGCTGGCGCGGGTGCGTGCCCTCCTGCGGCGTCGCCAGCCCGGCGACGTCGTCCTCGAGGGCGGTGCCCTACGCCTGGACGCGCGGGCACGCCGCGTCCTGGTGAACGGACACGACCTCACCCTGGCCAACCGCGAGTTCGACCTGCTGCGCTTCCTCATGGAACGCGCGGGCGAGGTGGTGACGCGCGAGGAGATCCTCACCGAGGTGTGGGGTTCGGCCGACCTGCGGTCGTCGAAGACCCTGGACATGCACATCTCGTGGCTGCGCCGGAAGATCGGCGACGACCGCCACGACCGTCCCCGCCACATCGTGACCGTGCGCGGCGTCGGATTCCGGTTCGACCCCTAGTCGTCTCATGCGCCGTCGCCTGCTCACGACCATGATCGCCGTCCTGCTGGCGGTCGGTGGGCTGCTGGGCATCCCGCTGAGTGTCGTCGCGTGGTGGTGGGTCGCCGACAACGCGCATCAGGACCTCGACAATCGGCTGAAGGTCATCGCAGACCAGCTGATCCGGCAGGAGGGGGCCGACGGCCGGATCCCGCCGGAGTCCCTCGACCGTGAGGCGTTCCAGCTGCTGCTGCCGCCGAACGGCAGCCTGATCGTCACCTTCCCCGACCTCACCGGCACCCTGCAGCGCACGGTGGTCGGGGCGGACATCAGCGAGCCCCGGCTCTCGGAGTCCATCGCGCTCGGCGCAGCCGGGACGCTGACCCTGTCCATCCCGCGCGACGAGGTGCGCAACGACCAGTTCACCGCCGCCTCGATCGTGGCCGTCATCGTCGTCGCGTCCGTCATCGGCGGCACGCTCGTCGCCGCGGTCACCGCGGGTCGGATCGTCGATCCGCTGACCGATCTCGCCGATCGGGCCGCGACCATGGGCCGGGGCGACTTCCGGACCCAGTGGAAGATGTACGGCATCGCCGAACTCGATCGGGTGTCGCGTGCACTGGCCGACGCGAACGCCGAACTCGCCCTACGCCTCGAGCGCGAGCGAGAGGTCGCCGGTGACGCCTCCCACCAGTTGCGCAGCCGCCTCACCGCGATCCAGCTGCGCCTGGAGGAACTCTCCCTGCACGATGACCCCGCGGTCGTCACCGAGGCCGAGGCCGCCCTCGATCAGATCGAGCGGCTCTCCGCCGAACTCGACGAGCTGGTCGAGGCGTCCCGGGCCGACGAACCCGCGCCCGAGTTCGTCGACGTGTCGGACATGCTGACGACGCTGGTCGGGGATTTCCGGCACGCCTTCGAGGCGAGGGGCCGCGAACTGCTGGCGACCTTCGACGGCGTCCCGCACGCGCTGACCGCGAACCCGGGTCGTCTCCGGGAGGCGGTCAGTGTGCTGGTCGACAACGCCCTGCAGCACGGCCGCGGGACCTGCCGGATCCACGTCGGCACCCTGCCCGCGGGCGATCTGGTGCGCATCACCGTCGCCGACGAGGGTGACGGGGTCGCCGACGAGATCGCCGCACACATCTTCCGTCGGGGTTTCTCGGCCGGGCGACGGCCCGGCGCGGGCCGGAGCGGGGTCGGCCTGTCACTCGCGCGGGCATTGATCGAATCCGACGGTGGCCGACTCGAACTGACCGTCCGGCGACCGCCGGTGTTCGCGATCGTCGTGCCCGCGCGGCTGGTCACCGGACGCGATCAGCTCGGCACCGACCGGGGCGACTCCGAACTCGCCGACGAGATCGACGAGAACTCCGGCCGGTCCCCGCGATCGGGCGTCAGGCGTGACCGAGTTCCTCATCGTTGAGCTCGGCGAGCGAGGGGTGCAGGTCGGTCGATCCGGCGTCCCCGCCGCGCAACTGTTCTTCGGGGAAGGCGAACTTGCGCAGTGCCCAGAACCGGAACGCCATCTGCATGAGGTTGCCGATGATGTAGCCGAGCACGAAGTCGATGACCACGATCTCGGACACGCTCAGGTTGGAGCGCATGTCGAAGATGTTGTTGGCGACGAACAGTGGAGCGGCCTGGAGGATGACGCCGATACCGCTGATGGCGAAGAACAGCATCGCCTCGTGGTGACGTTCGCGGCCGCCGCGGTTCTTGAACGCCCACTCGCGATTGAGGATGTAGCTCAGGATGGTGGCCAGGACGCCGGCAATGACCTTGGCGATGACCGGCTTGGTCTCCAGGACCGTGAGGCTCAGGCTGTAGAAGATGGCGAGGTCGAAGACGAAGGTGGTCCCGCCGACCATCGCGAACTTGATCAGTTCGTGGTGCCGCATCACGAGCCGACGGACCGGCGCTGGGAGGCGGGCGATCATCTCGTCGATCAATGGCACAAGATCCGAGTGTACGAAACGAAACCGCCGGGACACGTGCCGGGCGGTTGTGCGAATGATGCCGCATACATGCCACGATGGTGCGCGTGAATTCACGCGAGCAGGTCGGCGGGGCCGTGTCCCCGTCGTCGCAGGTGCCGCCGGTCCCTGAATCGGGGCGCCCGGGCGGCCGGGCGTCGGGGATGCCGACCGTGACGATGATCGGCGGCGGCCAACTCGCTCGGATGACCCACCAGGCCGCCATCGCCCTGGGCCAGTGCCTGCGGGTACTGGCGGCCTCGGAATCCGATCCGGCCGCCCAGGTGAGCGCCGACATCGTCCTGGGGTCGCACGACGACCTCGACGATCTGCGGCGCGCCGCGTCCGGGTCGGTCGCGGTGACCTTCGACCACGAGGGCGTCCCGCTGGCGCACCTGCAGGCACTCGAAGCCGACGGCGTCGCGGTGCTGCCGCCGTCGAAGGCGCTGCATTTCGCGCAGGACAAGCTCGCCATGCGGGTCCGGCTGGCCGAGCTCGGACTGCCCGTGCCCGACTTCGCCGACCTGTCCGGGGACCGGGCCGCGGCCCGGTCTCGTCTGATCGAGTTCGGCGAGGCCAACGACTGGGCCATCGTCGTCAAGGCGGTCCGCGGCGGTTACGACGGCCGCGGGGTGTGGCTCGTCGACGGCGCGGACGACGCTCTCGCGGTCTTCGACGAGTACCCCGACGACGCACCGGCGCTGCTCGCCGAACAGAAGGTGCCGATGCGACGAGAGTTGTCGGCGATGATCGCGCGGTCGCCGTTCGGTCAGGGTGGGGCGTGGCCGGTGGTCGAGACCATCCAGCGCCACGGGCAGTGCGCGGTCGTCCTGGCACCGGCTCCCGGGCTCGACGACGAGGTCGCCGCGCAGGCACAGCAGATGGCGTTGCGGCTGGCCGACGAGCTCGGTGTGGTCGGTGTGATGGCGATGGAACTCTTCGAGACCGTCGACGGCGAGCTGGTCGTCAACGAGCTGGCGATGCGTCCGCACAACAGCGGGCACTGGACGATGGACGGCGCGGTGACCTCGCAGTTC
The DNA here is from genome assembly GCF_005502615.1 of Gordonia sp. ALPHA1B1. Lineage (NCBI taxonomy): Bacteria > Bacillati > Actinomycetota > Actinomycetes > Mycobacteriales > Gordoniaceae > Gordonia > Gordonia sp. ALPHA1B1. Next base: position 98,126 of record NZ_SCOC01000016.1, read on the forward strand.
GAGCAGCACCTGCGCGCCGTCCTCGACTATCCGTTGGGCAGCACGGCACCGAGTGCGCCGGTGACGGTGATGGCCAACATCCTCGGCGCGGCGGACGCACCGGCGATGTCGATGGACGAGCGGCTGCACCACCTCATGGCCCGGATGCCCGAGGCCAAGGTGCATCTCTACGGCAAGGGCGAGCGGCCCGATCGCAAGATCGGGCATGTGAACATCGTCGGGCGCGAAGGGGATTCGCCGGAGTCGGTACGGGAGCGTGCCGAACGCGCGGCCCAGTGGATGTCGCGGGCGACGTGGACCGACGGATGGGATGAACATTCATGAGTGAGACGCACGGCCCGCGGGTGGGCCTGATCATGGGCAGTGATTCGGACTGGCCGACGATGAAGGCGGCCGCCGAGGCCCTCGCCGAGTTCGACGTGCCGTTCCAGGTGGGCGTCGTCTCGGCTCACCGCACACCGCAGCGCATGCTCGACTACGCGGCAGGGGCGGCGGGCCACGGCATCGAGGTGATCATCGCGGGAGCCGGTGGCGCCGCGCATCTTCCGGGCATGGTCGCGTCGGCGACCCCGCTGCCGGTGATCGGGGTACCGGTCCCGTTGCGGCATCTCGACGGACTGGATTCGCTGCTGTCGATCGTGCAGATGCCCGCCGGGGTCCCGGTGGCCACGGTGTCGGTCGGCGGCGCCCGCAACGCCGGGCTGCTCGCGGTCCGCATCCTCGCCGCCGCCGACGCCGACCTGCGCGCCCGGATGGTCGAATTCCAGCAGGGGCTCGAACAGATGGTTCTCGACAAGGACGCGGCACTCCAGCAGGAACTGCTGGGGGAGTAGCACTTCCGCCGATCAGATCGTCGGCTGCAGGCCGAGCTTCGCGGTGAAGAAGTCGATGACCCGATCGTAGGCCTCGCGGGTCGGTTGCCCTGGCTCGTCGCGGAGGTCCTCGGTGAGCACCGAATGTGGCCGCGGCAGCATCGAATCCGGGTTCGCGGACTCGTCGGGTAGCTCGATGCCGATGAAGGCGTCGCCGAGGATCTCCCGGAGATACGCGAATCGGGCTCCCGGCACCAGACGGTCGCCCTGGAAACGCAGACCCATCACCTCGAGGCCGCGTGCGCACCGCGCCTGCACCAGAGCGAGATCCGACTCGCTCACGTCGATGGCCCGCGCGCGTCCCGGCAACACCGCGAACGGCAGTGAGGGCTGGGACAGCACCGGGGCGAGCATCCGCTCGTCGGTGGCCATCGCGAGTGCGAACCCGCCGGTGAAACACATCCCGACGGCACCGACCCCGGGGCCGCCGCACCGGTCGTGTTCGCGGGCGGCCAACGCCCGCAGCCACGACGCGACCGGTGACGTCTTGCCGGTGGCCAGGATCGTGAACTCGCGGGTGATGCAGGCCCGGGCGATGGTGCCGAGCATGTTCGTCGCCGAGCCGACCGCGCCGAGGTTGTCCGGGCGAGGATCACGGCCGTCGACGCCGAACAGCGACGGCAGCACCGCGGTGGCGCCCGCCCCGGCCACCCGGCGCGCGACGTCGGCGACCTTGGGGCTGATCCCCGGCATCTCGGCGATGACGATGACGGCGGGACCACTGCCGAGGCGATGCACCCGGCGGGTGGTCCCGTACAGGGTCACGTCCTCGGCGACGAAGTCGTCGAGCGGGTCGTCGGCCATCAGATCACGCCGCGTGCAGTGTGCCGAGGAGCGCGGAGTCGAAGAGTCGCGCCGGGATGCGGGCACCCTGGGCGATGTCCGGCGAGTCCGACGGCACCACCCGCGGACCGGTCACCCGGTAGTGCCGGTTCTTGCGGATCAGGCCGAAGGTCCCGGCGGCCTGCACGTTTCGGACCCAATCGGTGTGCCGCCCGTACGTGAGGATGATGGTGAGACGATCGCCGTCGACCCACGCCATCACCGGGATGGAGTAGTGCCTGCCGGACTTGCGTCCGACGTGCTCGACCATCGCGTACGGAGCCAGTCTGGGCGCCCATTGTCGCTGGATGGGGTTGGTCACTCGCTTGTTCAGCCGGGCCACCGCGCGGGGGATTCGCATGTCCCCACTGTGCCCGATCGGCGGCGTGCCCGCGGGGTTCACGACAGGATCAGGGTGGCCTTTTCCATCTCGGCGATCGCCGCGAGCCGTTCCGGTGAGGCCGCGGAGACGTGGACGAGGCTGCCGCCCGCCAGCAGAGGTGCCAGGAGGTGAGCGATCACCCGGTCGCCGGAGTACCACGGCCGGGTGGACACCACGCGGGCGCCCGGTCCGATTCCCTCGCGCTCAGCCGTCGCCCGGGCGTCGTCGAGCACCTCGCCGATGGGGGCGCCCTCCAGGGTGGCCGATGCAGGGTACCGAGACGAGAACTGATCGCCGTGGACGCGGACGACGCTGCCGTAGTCGCCGACGCCGGGCGGCAGATCGCGCAGCGGCAACGCGAACGGATCGAGCGAGGCGACCACGACCTCGTCGACGTCGGGATAACTGTCGAGGCGGTCGCGGCTGGTGAACACGACCATCGGGTCTTCGGTGGAGTCGAAGTGCACCTCGGCGCCCGCCCAGAGCGCGCCCAGCAGGATGCCGGCCGTCTGCCAGTGCTCCGGGAGATCGACCGCGACGACATCGCCCTCGGCGACCCCGATCTCGTCGCGTAGGTAGTTCGCGGTCTTGGCCGCCCAGTTGCCGAGGGTCGCCGCCGAGAGCTCGGTGCGCTCGCCGGTCGCGTCGTCGTAGTAGGTCAGCAGCGGACGCGAATGATCGGCGACCGCGGCGAAGGTCGCGTCGGTGAGAGTGTTCGGAGTCAGTTCACGCACATGGGCCCCTCGTTGCCCGCGGTGATCGGCGGGCGCTTGTTGCCGACGCGCTCGCTCGCCGGGGTGTTGTCGGTCTGGTCGCCGGTGTCGCTGATCGAGCCCGGACCGGCGTAGGTGTTGGTGAGCACCACCTTCAACTGATCGTCGCCGAGGGCGGGATCGTCGACGACCTGGGCGCCGCCGAGATCCTTGGCGAGGAGCCGAGCGGCGTCGCTCTCCTCCTTGGCGTACACGATCGAGTCCTTCGTGTCGGCCTTGCCGCTGGAGGTGGCTCCGACCCGGAAACCCTTGTTGGTCAGGATGTTCGCGACGTTCGAGGCGAGCCCGTCGATGGTGCCGGCGTTGACCACGTCGACCGTGTAGTCGCCGCGCTGGATGCCCTGCGTCTGCTTCGGTGCCAGCAGGTCACCGGTGAAGGCCTGGACCTCGCGCGGGTCCACCTGGACGACGCTCTGCTGACCGTCCTCGCTCCAGCCCTGCTCGGTCACGATCGGGATGGTCGCGAACTTCACCCGGCCGCCGCTGAGGTCCTTCAACTGTTCGGCGAACCGGATGATGTCCCAGTCGTCGTCGATGACCACCGACCGCGACACCGCGTCCTGCAGCTCCGACAGCTTGCCCGGATCTGTCAGGGTGTTCGCCGAGATGATCTTCTGCGTCAGCGACGCCATGAACGCCTGCTGACGGGTGATGCGGTCGAGATCGCCGCGGGGGAGGCCGTGGCGCTGGCGCACGAAGCTGAGCGCCTTGGGCCCGTCGAGAGTCTGACGGCCGGCGCGGAACCGCGCGCCCGTGAAGGGATCCCGGACCGCGTTGTTCAAGCAGACGTCGATGCCGCCGGCCGCGTTCGTCAGCAGCACGAACCCCAGCAGGCCCACCTCCGCGTAGTGGTCGACCTGCACGCCGGTCAGGTTGGCGACGGTGTCCACCAACGCCTTCCGGCCCGCCAGGGTGCCCTCGGACTCGGCCTCGCCCTCCGACTTGCCGTCGGTGACCGCTTGCGCGCGAACGGTTTCGCGCGTCGTGCCGTAGGCGGCGTTGATCTTGCTCATCCCGACACCGGGTACGTCGACATACGAGTCGCGGGGGATCGAGATCGCGGTCGCCGACGAGCCGTCGTCGGGGATGCGGATCAGCAGGATGGTGTCGGTGTTGGTCGCGACCTCGTCGCCCGACCGCAGGAGTCGGAGTTCCTCCGGCGACAGCGGATTGCCCTTGGCGTCGGTCCGCGAATCGGTGCCCACGAGGAGGATGTCGACGGCCCCGTCTTCGACGCCACCGCCGAGATCGAGTCCGCCGAGCTGGGTGATGCGGGTCTGCAGGTCCGACATCGTGTTCCAGGCGTATCCGGTGCACAACAGCACCGCCACCGAGGCGACCGCGATGAGCGCACGACCCCAGCCGGCCCCCGGGGTCCGGGCACCTTTGCGTCGGCTGTCCGCCGGCGGCTTCGACGGTGGTTCCGGTGTCGACGACGTCGCCGCCGTGCGTCGGTCGCCGGACTTCGGTCCGGTCTGCTTCGGTCCGGCCGATTTCGGTCCAATCTGCTTGGGTCCGGTCTGCTTGGGTCCGGTCGGCTTCGGGTCGGTGGACTGACGTGCGGTCGGCTTCCGCGGGCTCGTCTTGGGGTCGCCCGGCTTCTGCTCGGACGTCCGCTTAGCGGCCGGGGCCGGGCGGGTGTGGATCTCGCCGGAGGTGCGTCGGACGGGCCGCGGCTCGCCGGGGCGGCGCTGCCGGGTAGGGGTGGGTTCCACGGCTTCTGGCGTGGCTCGTCGACCGCCGGGGGCGCGACGTTCGGAGTTGCGGGTGTCGGCGGCCGGCCGACGCCGGGGGTCGCGGGGGTCGCGTGGATCGGCAGCTCGACGTCGCGGGTCCGGCGGGGGCTGGCGT
>NZ_SCOC01000017.1:0-102564 GCF_005502615.1 Gordonia sp. ALPHA1B1
TCACACACCTGACGCTTTGATCGCGATGGCGAACCTCACCAGGGGTGGCGCATGCCCGGAACTTCCACATCGAAACTGACCGAAAACCGCCCACTTTCAGGTCACGAGATCCACATTTTGGCGAGTACCTTGGTGTCATGCCCTCGATCACCGAGCTCCGCGACACCCTCATTTCACTGCCATCACCACCCGACGACGGGAGTGGTCGTGCGGTGGTCGACCGTCTCGACGAACTACGCGTGTTGCGCAACGTTCTCGATCATCAGATCGCCCTCCACATAGCCCTGTTAGAGGCATCGGGTGCGGCTAAGCGTGCGGGCTCGACGACCCGATCGTGGCTGATCGAGATGGGAATGCCGCCATCGACTGCGCACCGTGGGACGCGGATCGGCGGCGCCCTGTCTTCGTTGCCGAAGGTCGCCGACTGCGCCGCCGACGGCTACCTCGCGGCCGAGTGTGTTGACGCGGTGGTCCGAGGGATGGCGTTCATCGACAAAAGAGCCGCGGCACCGTTGTCCGATGACGACCGGTCGGCGTTCGAAAGCTATCTGCTCGCGCAGGCGTTCTCCGGCGCCTCCCCCGCTGAGATCAACACCCACGCCCGGGGTATCGCCGTGCGGGTCGCCGACGACGCTGACCCGGACGCGGTAGCCGCAGCCGATGATGCGTCGCTCAACACCGTGCACACCCGGGTGACCGAAGAAGGCAGAGTCGCAATCACCGCCGACGTGACCGCCGTCATCGGCGAGAAGTTTCTGACGATGATCGACGAACGCTCCTGCCCACGACCCGAACCCGACGGCGCCGACGACCGCCGCGACGCCGCCCAACGCCGCGCCGACGGATTGGAACTCCTGCTCGATCAGGCCGCGATCGGTGCAGCGATGACGACTGCGGGTGCACCGCGCACGCAGATGTTGGTCACCATTCCTGCTGATGGTGTTGATCCGGCGCGGTTGCAGTGGGTCGGAGCGGTGTCAGCGTCGACGGCACGACAGTTGTCGTGCGACGGCGGGGTCGCTGAGATCGTCCTCGACGCCGAAGGGGTGCCGCTGCGGATGGGAACCACGAGACGACTGTTCCCCCACCATCTGCGCCAAGCGATCATCGTGCGCGATGTGTACTGTGTGAAATGCGGTGCCCCAGCAGCGCATACGCAGGTGCATCATCTGGTGCCATGGGCTGACGGCGGTCCGACGGACCTGGACAACGGCTGCCTGTTGTGCCAGCGCTGTCACACCCAAGTGCACCATCACGGCTGGGAGGTGGTGATGGGTCCTGATCGTCATCCATGGTTGATCCCGCCCGCCTGCATCGACCCGCGACGTTCACCCCGACCGGCCTACAACCGACGGACAATGCGACTCGACGACGCCCTCGTGTAACCGCCACTGACCCATTGCCCCTCCGGCGTCGACTCCGACGCCACACGACCTTTGACAACTCCACAGTGTGAAATCAGGCCCACCCACCGGGATCTCGTAGCGAGCGAGCGAAGACAAGTAGCATCTCTTGCGCTATGAGATCCCGCTGGGGGCGGGGGTTGACCACACCCAGTTCCCGCTGTCCAGAGGGACCTCTACACCGACGGCGTCAGCGTCCAGCCGGCGGCTGCTGTCCGCTGGTTCCAGAACTCGGTGTATCGCCCACCGCGGGTGAGCAGTTCGTCGTGGGTGCCGATGTCGTCGACGCCGCCCTGATCGTCGAGCACGACGATCTGGTCGGCGGCGATCACGGTGGACAGCTTGTGCGCGATGACCAGCACCGTGCTGCGGTCGGCGAGCCGGCGGATGGATTCCGCGACGTGGGACTCGTTCTCGGGATCGAGAGCGCTCGTCGCCTCGTCGAACAGCACGATCGGCGCATTCTTCAGCAGGGCGCGTGCAATCGAGACTCGTTGCCGCTCACCGCCGGACAGGGCCGAACCGCCCTCACCGACGACGGTCTGCCAGCCATCGGGCAGCCGGTCGACGATCGAGGTGACCCCCGCGGTCTCGGCGGCTGCTCGGATCTCGTCGTCGGTCGCATCTGGCCGTCCGAGTTTGATGTTCTCCCACAGGGTGTCGTCGAAGAGGTAGACGTCCTGGAACACCTGGGACAACTGGCCCATGAGTGCACCGGTCTCCTGCTCCCGCACGTCGACGCCGCCGACCTTCACGACGCCGCCGTCGACGTCGTAGAACCGTGCGATGAGACGGAAGATCGTCGACTTACCCGACCCCGACGGGCCGACGAGTGCAGTCATCGTGCCGGGGCGGGCTCGCAGGGACACATCGCGCAGGACCTGCGCGCCGGTCTCGTACCCGAAAGCGACACCGTCGAGTTCGACAGCACCCGGTTCGGTGATCGGCGTGGGTTGATCGGGGGTGGGCATCCGGTCGGTGTCGAGCACCCCGGTGATGCGGTTGATCTCGTCGGTGGACATGCGCAGCGTCGAACCGAGTTCGGCGAGTTCGCCGATCGGGCCGAAGAAGCGGGCCGCGAGGCCGAAGACGGCGATCAGCAGGGCCGGCTCGATGTGGCCCGCCACGGCCAGCCCCGCGCCGAGCGCGAGCACGGCACTGAAGACGACCTGCACCGACAGTCCGTTCAGCAGGATGCCGAGGATCGAGCGCCAGAGCATCGACTTGCCCACGCGTGCTTGTTGTCCGAGTGCGTCGGCGAGCGGCTTGTGCGCGGAGTCCGAGTCGCCGAAGGCCCGCAGCACCGCCTGGCAGCGGGCGAACTCCAGGACCCGGTTGTTGACCTTGACGGCCTCGGCACGCTTACGGCCCTCGGACTTCGCGAGGAACGAACTCGACAGCTTGCCGACGTACATCAGCAGCAGCGTCCCTGCGACCATCAGAAGACCGATGCGCCAGTCGAAGAAGCAGATACCGATGACGACCACGACGGAGCTCACCATGTTGACGACGACCGGGGTGATGTAGTGCGCGCCGGTACTGCCCACGAACATCGTTCCCTTGACCGCGATCTGGGAGACGTCACCGACGCGGTCGCGGGTGAACCAGCCGAGCGGCAGCGTGACCATGTGATCGCCGAGACGGTGGTGCAGCATGCGCATCGCGTAGAGCGCCATCGTCATGCCCTTGAGCGACTGCACGTAGGCACTGACCGCACAGATGGCGACCAGAACGGCCAACGGCCACAACCACATCGCGGCGGCGGAGAGGTCACCGGTCAGCAGGTGTTCGACGATCGGGACCAGGGTCAGCATCGCCAGCCCCTGCGCGACGCCGTAGACGACCACCCAGGTCAGGAAGACGACCATCCGGGCCCGTTCGGAACCCAGGATCGTGTAGAAACCGCGGATCATCGTGCCGCCTCGCTGCTCGTGACCGCGCCCCGCGCGATCTCCTCGTCCTGCCTGGTGGTCCCGGCCTCGTAGGAGGCCCACATCGACGCGTACAACCCGCCGCGGGCGACCAGTTCGTCCTGCCGACCCTGTTCGACGACCCGACCCCGATCCAGGACGACGATGTTGTCCGCGTGCGTGATCGAGCCCAGACGGTGCGCGATGACGAGCACCGTGCGCCCGACCATCAACGCGCCGATGGCCTGCTGGATCTGCGCCTCCGACTCCGGGTCGGCGAAGGCGGTGGCCTCGTCGAGGACGAGGATCGGGGTGTCGGCGAGCAGGGCCCGCGCGATCGAGACACGTTGCGCCTCACCGCCGGAGAAGTGTGCCCCGTCGCCGACCACGGTGTCGTAGCCGTCGGGCAGCTCGAGGATGCGGTCGTGGATCTGGGCGGCGCGGGCGGCGTCGTAGACCTGCTCGTCACTTGCGTCCGGACGGCCGAGCCGGATGTTGTCGCGCACCGACATCGTCAGCAGCTGCACGTCCTGGAGCACGAACCCGACGTGGCGATAGAGCTCGGTGGGCGCGATGTCGCGGACATCGACCCCACCGATGCGCACCGCACCGGAGTCGGGATCGCCGAAGCGGGGCAGCAGCGTCGCAAGCGTCGACTTACCGCTTCCCGACGGCCCGACGAGAGCGGTCACGGTTCCCTCGGCCAGTTCGACACTGACCCCGTCGAGCGCCTTCACCCCGGACGGGACTCCGAGGCGCGGCGGGTAAGTGAAGTGCACGTTCTCGATCCGCACATCGTGCCCGGCGGGCACCTGGGGGTTCTCCGGAACCGTCAGCTCTGGTTCGGCGAGCAACGAGGCGATACGCAGGGCGGCGGCCGAGGCCTGCTGACGGGTGTGCACCGCGGTCGAGACCGTGAGCAGCGCGGTCGGGAGCACCATCGCGATCAGCGTCGACCCGACGAGCTCGATCGGTTGGACCCACCCGTTGTCGACGAGCCAGTACCCGACTCCGAGGTTGACCAGCAGGATCAGCGGCGCGCTGATCAGGACGGTGGTGACCGCCTGTACGCGGAGCATCGGCCCCATGTAGCCGGCGAAGTCGTCGTTGAACTCGTCGGCGGCATCGACGAACCGCCGGTGCGCCTTGCCTGTCTGTCCGAAGGTCTTCACGACGGCGACGCCCGAGATGAACTCGACGATGGTGGCACTGATCCGCGCGACGCCCTTGTCCATCTTCTCCATCTCGGTCGTCAGGTCACGAGCCATGTAGGAGTAGGTCAGCGCGTACAGCGGCACCGTCGCGATCGCGAGCAGCCCCAGGCGCCAGTCCAGGTAGAAGCAGTAGATCAGCGCGAAGATCGGCGACAGCATCGCGGCCGTGGCCTCGACGGTCGCGTGCGCGACGAGATAGTGCAGGTCGGCGACATCGTTCTGCACCGACTTGCGGACCGCACCCGAGCTGGTCCGGCTGAACCACCCCAGCGGCAGCCGACCCAGCTTGTCCGCGATGCGGATTCGAAGTTGCGCCTGGAGATCGAGATCGGCGAAGTGGGTGATCGCGAGCGCGAGGAAGCTGAAGGCGGCGCGAGCGCCGAGCCCACCGACCACCAGCCACACGACCATCCAGACGCGCCCGGAATCGACCGGTCCCGGTTCGAGCAGGATGCGCCCGAGTTCGACGATCCCGATGAACGGCACCACCGTGGCGGCGGAGGCGAAGACCTGGACGAACTGGGCGAGCAGCGTGCGCTTCTTCACCGGGGCCAGGACGTCGGCGAGGGCAGCGGCTTTCGCCTTGGACTCGGATTTGGCCTGAGCGCGCGCGGCTTTCGGATCGTCGGGTTCGACGTCGACGTCGGAGACTGGTGCCGGCGCGGCCACATCGGTTCCGCCAATTGTCATACGCGCACAATAACGGCCAGACGCTGGGAAAGGAAAGCTACCCTAACTTCGACGCGCGTGGTCAGCGCGGCAGGATGCCGTCGAGGACCACCGACAGGTACTGATCGGCGATCGAGTCGACCGTCATCGAGCCCCCGGGCCGATACCACCGCACGGCGACCCACACGGTGTCGCGCATGAAGCGGTAGACGAGTTCGACGTCGAGATCGGCCCGGAATTCCCCGTTTTCGACGCCGCGCTGCAGCACCGACTGCCACAACTGCCGGAACTCGACGTTCAGTTCGGAGATATAGGCGAAACGTTCCTGGCCCGAGAGACGCTTCGCCTCGTCCTGGTAGATCGCGACCGCGTTGCGTTCGGCATCGATGGACTCGAACGACGCGATGACGAGCCCCCGCAGGGTCTCGGTCGCCGACTTGCTCGACGCCGCGATCTGCCGGTAGCGAGCGAACAGGTCGTCGAGAAAACCCCGCAGGATCTCGTCGACCATCGACTCCTTCGAGTCGAAATGGTGATACAGACTCCCAGAGAGGATTCCGGCCGCGTCGGCGATGTCCCGGACCGTCGTCGAGCGCAGTCCCTGCTCGGCGAACATGCGCCCGGCGGTCGCCAACAACTCGTCCCGGCGCGACGAACGAGTCGGCGCGTCGGCGGTGCTCGCAGCGGTCCGTCCGGTCGCGTCGATCCTGGTCTGACCTCGTGGTGACAAGCGCATCCTCCTGGAAGAGTCTGCGCTCACCCTAGCAAGCGCTTGGCCGGGACCGTCGCACGACGATCCCGGCCAAGAGCACCGATGTTATGCGCCGAGGCGCTTGCGCACCTTCTTCATGGCGCGGTTGTTAAAGAACTTCCACAGCTTCAGCTGGTTGTTGGTCAGCCTGGTGTCCTTGGGCAGGAACGGTGGCGACATCATCTCGGCAACGCTGACCGGCAGCGTCGAGAACGCGACGGCCCGAGCATGGCTGAAGGTCTCGAAACCGGTGCGGCCGTGATACCCGCCCATTCCGCTGTTACCGACGCCGGCGAACGGCAGTTCGCCACTGAACAGGTGGATGGCGAAGTCGTTGCCGTTGATCGAACCACTGCGGGTGTTGTCGGCCAGCTTCTGGAACCGCTCGTTCTGATCGCCGCACCAGTACATGGTCAGCGGATGCGGGTGCGAGCCGATCTGGCTGATGACCTCGGACAGGTCGCGGTAGGGGTACACGGTCAGCACCGGACCGAAGACCTCGTCCTCCTCGATCTTCATACCCGCCTTGACACCGGTGAGCAGCGTCGGCGGGATCTTGCGGCGTTCGGCGTCCGGCAGCGGTTCGCCGCCGGGGATCACCTGACGCTTCGTGGCGCCGAGCTGCTCGGCGTCGTCGATGAGCCCGAGGATCCGCTCGTAGTTCTTCTGGTTGATCGTCGACGTGAACTGCTCGTTGTCGATGATCGTCGGGAAGTTCTCGGTCCACCGCGCGACGACCTTGTCGGTGAACTCACCGAGCTTGGCCTCGGGAACGAAGACGTAGTCCGGGCACAGGCACACCTGGCCGCCGTTGACCATGCGGGCGTCGGCGAGCATCGTCGCGGCCTTGTCGATGTCGGCGTCGACGTCGACGACGGCCGGGTTCTTGCCACCGAGTTCGAGGGTGACCGGGATCAGGTTCTTCGCGGCCTCCTGGGCCACCGAGGCGCCCACGCCGGGCGAGCCGGTGAAGAACATGTGGTCGACCTTGAGCTTGGCGAAGTCCGATCCGGAGCCGTGCTTGGAGGTGGCGATCGCCAACTCCTCGATCGAGAAGTAGTTCGGTGCGTGCTTGGCGATCACGTCGGTGGTCTTCGCGGTCACCGACGACGGTCGCATGATGACCCGGTTGCCGGCCGCGAACGCCGAACCCGCGGGCACGACCGTCAGCTGCAGCGGGAAGTTCCACGGCCCCATGATGCCGACGACGCCCAGCGGGTCGTGGCGGATGCTCTGCTTGTATCCGAGCAGGCCCTGGACCTTCGCGACCTTGGACTCGGCCATCCACTCCTTGACCCCGCGACGCTGGTGGGCGAGGTCGATCATGCAGCCGGCCACATCGGCGGCGAGCGAGAGTTCGCGCGGGCGGGCACCGAAGTCCTCGGCCAGCGCGGCGGCGATCTCGTCGGCGTTGTCGAGGAGCAGGGCCGCGAGCCGCGTGATGCGGTCGATGCGGGTGTCCGCGTCGGGGATCCCGTCGCGCAGGAACGCCGCGCGCTGGATCTCGACCAGTTCGGTCAAACTATGCGCTTCCGACGAGACGCCACGCGTCGCGCCGGTGGCGCCGGTGCTGGTGTGCTCAGCAGGCTTGGTCATCGAGATCCCCTCAGCTAGGTCGTGCTGCACCTGACGTGCGGCGGTTGGAACGAAATGGTCCGCCTGTGCCACACAATAGTATGCGCCAGATCACACCCGTATGTGGGCACGCCTGTTGTCAGAATGGTACGGCCTCGAGAGGGGAACGTCGAGGGGTGAACTCTGGCTCGAGTAGCAGAGGGGTCGCTCAGCCGAGCCGCTCGATGATCGTGACGTTGGCGGTCCCGCCGCCCTCGCACATCGTCTGGAGTCCGTAGCGCCCGCCGGTGCGCTCGAGTTCGTTGAGGAGGGTGGCGAACAGCTTGGCCCCGGTGGCGCCGAGGGGGTGACCGAGTGCGATGGCGCCACCGTTGGGGTTGACCTTCGCCGGGTCCGCGCCGGTCTCCTTGAGCCACGCGAGCACGACCGGCGCGAACGCCTCGTTGATCTCGACGACGTCGATGTCGTCGATGGACATGCCGGTCTTGTCGAGGGCGTACTTGGTGGCCGGGATCGGCGCGGAGAGCATCATCACGGGGTCGTCGCCGCGCACGGACAGGTGGTGGATGCGGGCTCGCGGTGTCAGATTGTGTTCCTTCAGCGCGCGTTCGGAGACGACGAGGGTCGCCGACGACCCGTCGGCGATCTGCGAGGCGACGGCCGCGGTGAGCCGGGAACCATCGGCGAGGACCTGCAGGCCGGCCATCTTCTCCATCGAGGTCTCGCGCGGGCATTCATCGACGACGCAGTCACCGAGGGCGACGTTCTCGTTGTCGAACTTGCCGTCGGCGATCGCGGCCCGGGCCCGCTCGTGCGACTGCAGCGCCCAGCGCTCCATGTCCTCGCGACTGATGTCCCACTTCTTCGCCATCATGTCGGCGCCGAGGAACTGCGAGATCTGCGCGTCGCCGAAACGTTCCTGCCAGCCGGCGGATTCGGCGGTGGGCGTGGTGAATCCGAACTCCTTGCCGGAGATCATCGCCTGCGAGATCGGGATGGCGCTCATGTTCTGCAGGCCGCCGGCGACGACGATGTCCTGGGTTCCGCTCATGATGCCCTGCGCTGCGAAGTGGATGGCCTGCTGGCTGGACCCGCACTGCCGGTCGACGGTGGTGCCGGGCACCTCGAGCGGGAGACCGGCTGCGAGCCATGCGGTCCGGGCGACGTTGCCCGCCTGGCCACCGATGGTGTCGAGGCAGCCGAACACCACGTCGTCGACGGCCGCGGGGTCGATGCCGGTGCGCTCGACGAGGGCGGAGATGATGTGGGCGCCGAGGTCGGCGGGGTGGGTCTTGGCCAGTGAGCCGTTGCGCTTGCCGACCGGGGTGCGGACGGCGTCGACGATGTAGGCCTGGGGTGTGGTCATGGTCGGTGCTCCTTGGTTCGGTGGAAGTCGTTGTCCGTCAAGCGCGTTGGCTGGAGATCGAGACGACCTCGCCGGTGAGGTAGGTGGTGTAGTCGCTGGCGAGCATCGCGACGGTCGCGGCGACCTCCCAGACCTCGGCGGCACGCCCGTAGGCTTCGCGGGAGGCGAGTTCGTCGAGGAGGTCGTCGCTGGTGACCTTCGCCAGGAACGGGTGTTTGGCGATGGACGGCGCGATCGCGTTGATGCGCACCCCGACGTCGGCGGCTTCGAGTGCGGAGCACCGGGTCAGCGCCATGACGCCCGCCTTGGCCGCGGCGTAGTGCGCCTGTCCGCGCTGGGCACGCCAGCCGAGGACGGAGGCGTTGTTCACGATCACCCCGTTGTGCTCGACCGAGCCGAAGTACCGCAGGGCGGCACGGGTGGCACGGAAGGTGCCGGTGAGGGTGATGTCGAGGACGCGGTCCCATTCCTCGTCGGTCATTTCGGCGACCGGGGTCTCGCCGCCGAGCCCGGCGTTGTTCACCAGGACATCGATGCGTCCGAGTTGGGTTGCGGCGTCGGCGATCAGCGCGTCCACCTCGGCGGTGACCTGGACATTGCAGGTGCGCTGGGTGACCGTGCGGTCGGGGAATTCGGCCGCGAGCTTCTCGGCGGCCTCACCGAGACGCCGCTCGTGCCAGTCGCTGATGAGCACGTCCGCACCCTCGAGCAGTGCGCGACGTGCCGACGCGAAGCCGATGCCCGTTCCGGCGGCGGCGGTCACCACGACCTTCTTGCCCAGCAGCAGGCCGTGCCCGGCGATCTCGTCCGGCGGTGTGGCCAGCGGAGAGACCGCCCGGCCGTTGACATGCGCCCCGTTGAAGTCGATTCCGGTCATCTCAGCGTGCCTCTCGGGGTAGGCCGAGCACCCGCTCGGCGATGATGTTGCGCTGCACCTCGTTCGAGCCGCCGTAGATCGTGTCGGCGCGCGTGAAGAGGTACAGCCGTTGCCATTCGTCGAGTTCGACGTGCTCGGGGTCGGTGATGTCGTTGGCCCGACCCTCCGCCGTCGCGACGGGACCGATCAGCGCCGGTGCGCCGACGACGTCCATGGCGAGTTCGCCGAGATCGCGATGCCAGTTCGCCCACAACAGCTTCGAGACCGACGCCGCGCCGGCTTGCGAAGTGACATCGCCGTCGAGTGTCCGCTGGGCGTGGGCGCGCATGACCGTCAACCCGATGTCCGCCCGGGCCAGCCGCGACGCGATCTCCGGGTCGTCCAGCGCCCCGTTGGCTCGCGCGAGATCGGTGAGATTGCCCAGCTCGCGCGCGAATCCGACCTGCTGACCCAGCGTCGACACCCCGCGCTCGAACTGCAGCAGCCCCATCGCGACCTTCCAGCCGTCGCCCGGGTCACCGACGATGAGATCGGCATCGGTTTCCGCGTCGTCGAAGAACACCTCGTTGAATTCCGAAGTGCCGGTGAGCTGTTGGATCGGACGGACGGTGACGCCCGGTTGGTCGAGCGGCACCAGCAGGAAACTCAGTCCGGCATGGCGCGACGATCCCTTCTCGGTACGCGCGATCACGAACACCCACTGCGCCACGTGGGCGAGCGAGGTCCAGATCTTCTGGCCGTTGATGATCCACTTGCCGTCTTCGAGCCGCGCCGACGTGGACACGCCCGCGAGGTCCGATCCGGCGCCCGGCTCGGAATAACCCTGCGACCACAACTCGGTGACATCGACGATGCCGGGCAGGAAACGCCGCTTCTGCTCGTCGGTCCCGTAGGCGATGAGCGTGGGGCCCAACAGTTCCTCGCCCAGATGATTCACGCGCGCAGGTGCGTTTGCACGTGCGTACTCGCGATGGAAGATGATGCGCTGTTCGAGCGTCGCACCACGACCGCCGTACTCGACCGGCCAGCCGATGCAGGTCCACCCGGCGCGCGCGAGGTGACGATCCCATTCGAGGCGCTCGGCGAAGAACTCGTGTTCGCTGCCCGGCCCCCCACGACCCTTCAGATCGGCGAAGTCGCCAGCGAGGTTCTCGTCGAGCCACGCACGCACCGCGGCCGCGAACTCGGTGGTGGCGTTCGGTGTCGATTTCGCCCATTCACCCAGGTCGACGGCACGATCGGCGAGATTCGTCGTGGTCATGGGCGCTAGCATAACGCACCAAGCAAGTGCTAGGTTGGGCGCATGGCGCAGACCCCACTGCACGAGGTCCTCCCCACGCCCACGACCCCGGCCGCACTGCGCCGGGCGGCGCAGACCTGGCCCGACCGTATCGCTCTCGTCGACGGTCAGTGGCAGTCTTCGACGCATCCGCGGATCGAGTCGACCTGGACCCGTCTCCACGAGTCCGTCCGGGATTTCGCGGCAGCGTTGGTGGCCTCGGGTATCGAGGCCGGCGACCGGGTCGCCATCTGGTCGCCGAACAGCTTCCACTGGCCGATTGCGGCGCTCGGGATCCACTACGCCGGTGCGACGCTCGTCCCCTTGAACACGCGCTACACCGCGGGCGAGGCGATCGAGATCATCGAACGGTCCGGGGCCCGGGCCGTCGTCGTGTCCGGCGAGTTCCTCGGTGCCGATCATGTGGCCGAGTTGTTGCGCGATCACCGCGCCACGATGCCCGACGTCGTGATCCGGGTGTCGCTCACGGACGACGCCGCCCCGCTCGACGGTGCCGTCGACTGGGATGAGTTCCTCAGTCGGGCGGCAACCCCCGACGCACTCGCCGAAGCCGACCGACGCGCCGATGCCGTCTCCCCCGACGATCTCTCCGACATCCTCTTCACCTCCGGCACGACCGGGAAGTCGAAGGGTGTGCTGGCGACCCACCGGCAGACCCTGACCGGCTCGTACGGCTGGGGCGCGAATGCCGGCCTGGGCCCGGACGACCGCTACCTGATGGTCAACCCGTACTTCCACACCTTCGGGTACAAGGCGGGCATCCTGCCGAGCGTGCTGTTCGGCGTGACCATGCTGCCACTTGCCGTCTATTCACCGGACCAGGCGATGAAGCTCGTGTCCGACGAGCGCGCGACGGTCTTCCCGGGCGCGCCCACCATCTTCCAGACCATCCTCGACGACCCGAAGCGCGCCGACCACGATCTCTCGAGCCTGCGCATCGTCATCACCGGCGCGGCGATCGTGCCCGTCGTCCTCGTCGAACGCCTCCAGCACGACCTGGGCGTCGACACCGTCATCACCGCCTACGGCCTGACCGAGGCGAGCGGCTTCGTCTCCACCTGCACCCCCGACGACGACGACGCGACCGTCGCCAACACCTGCGGACGTGCGTTCCCGGGCATGGAAATCAGACTCTCCGACGACGGTGAGGTGCTGGCGCGCGGAGACATGGTGATGGTCGGCTACCTCGACGACCCGGAGGCCACCGCCGCGACGATCGACGCCGACGGGTGGCTGCACACCGGCGACATCGGGATCCTCGACGAGCGCGGCAACCTCAAGATCACCGACCGGCTCAAAGACATGTACATCTGCGGCGGGTTCAACGTCTACCCCGCGGAGATCGAGCAGACCCTCGCGCGGCTCGACGGTGTCACCGAGTCCGCGGTCGTCGGCGTGCCCGACGACCGGCTCGGCGAGGTCGGCCGCGCCTACCTGACGGTCCGGGCGGACGCCGACCTCGACGAGGCGCAGGTCATCGCGTTCGCCAAGGAGCACCTCGCCAACTTCAAGATCCCCCGGTCGGTGGTCTTCGTCGACGAGTTCCCCCGCAACGCGTCGGGCAAGATCCTCAAGCGCAACCTCACCTGACCCCGGGATTTCGTAGCGCCAATGCGCGCTATTCACCTACTGACGCTACGAAATTCGGGGCTGGGAACCGGCCGGACGTGCGGTGCGTCGAAGTGTGTATGACCGACGACCTGCGCGCCATGATCGCTTCCCACGACGGCGTCTTCACCACGCATCAGGCACACTCGCACGGGGTGTCGGCCGACGGCATCCGGCATCGGGTTCGGACCGGACAGTGGGTCCGGGTCACGCGAGGTGTCTTCCGGGTGGCCGACCGGACGGTCGACGATCGGATGCGGATGCGGCTCGCCGGGGTTCGCCACGCGCGCGGGCGATGCTGGAGGCGATGTCGTCGGGCGCGAGGTCGGAGGCGGAGCGGATCACCGCGAAGCTACTCGACGGCAGCGGGTTCACGGGGTGGTCGGCCAACACGCCGGCGTGTGGCTACGTCCTCGACTTCGCGTTCGAGGCGTCGAAGATCGCCATCGAGATCGATGGGATGGCATTCCATAGTGACGCCGTCGCATTCCAGCGAGACCGCACCCGACAGAACGACCTCGTCAGATCCGTACAGCCCTACGACGGAAATCCGTAGCGTAGATGCGGATATAGCGCGTATCCGCGCTACGAAATCCCGGTCAGGAGCGGGGCTTCACCAGCGGGAACAGGATGGTGTCGCGGATGCCGAGGCCGGTGAGGGCCATCAGCAGGCGGTCGATGCCCATGCCGGTGCCGGTGGTCGGGGGCATGCCGTACTCCATCGCGGCGAGGAACTCCTCGTCGAGGACCATCGCCTCGTCGTCGCCGGCGGCGGCCAGGCGGGCCTGATCGGCGAAGCGTTCGCGCTGGATGACGGGGTCGACGAGTTCGGAGTATCCGGTCGCCAGCTCGAAGCCGCGTACGTAGAGGTCCCACTTCTCCACGACGCCGATCTGCGACCGATGTGCGCGGACGAGCGGCGAGGTCTCGACCGGGAAGTCGCGGACGAAGACCGGGCGGTCCAGCTTCTCGCCGACCATGTGCTCCCAGAGTTCCTCGACGAGCTTGCCGTGCCCGTATCCCTTGTCCTTCGGGATCTCGAGGCCGACGCGCGCCGCGATGGCCAGCAGCTGCTCGACGGTGGTCTCCCCGTCGGCGCCGGCCGGGACGATCTGCTCGCCCAGCGCCTCCGACAGCGACGGGTACATCTCGAGTGCGGTCCACTCGCCCGAGAGGTCGTAGGTGGAACCGTCCGGCATGGTCGGGGTCTGGGTGCCGAGCGCCGCCTGCGAAACCTCTTGCACCAGTTCGCGGATCATGACGGCGGAGTCGTCGTAGGTGCCGTAGGCCTGATAGGTCTCGAGCATCGCGAACTCCGGTGAGTGCGTGGAGTCGGAACCCTCGTTGCGGAAGTTGCGGTTGATCTCGAAGACGCGCTCGATGCCGCCGACCACACAGCGCTTGAGGAACAGCTCCGGTGCGATGCGCAGGAACAGATCGATGTCGAAGGCATTGGAGTGCGTGACGAACGGTCGCGCGGCCGCCCCACCGTGCAGGGTCTGCAGCATCGGGGTCTCGACCTCGAGGAAACCCCGACGGCCCAGCGCCGCACGGAGTTCGGCGATCACCGAGATCCGGGTGCGGGCGATGCTGCGGGCCTCCGGGCGCATGATGAGGTCGACGTAGCGCTGCCGGACGCGAGTCTCCTCGTTCATGTCCTTGTGCGCGACGGGCAACGGCCGCAACGACTTCGACGCCATCTGCCAGCCGTCGGCCATCACCGAGAGTTCGCCGGTGCGCGAGCTGATGACCTCGCCCGAGATGAACACGATGTCCCCGAGATCCACCTCGGACTTCCACCGCGCCAGCGCTTCCTCGCCGACGCCGTTGAAGCTGACCATCGCCTGCAGCTGCGTGCCGTCGCCCTCCTGCAGCGTGGCGAAGCACAGCTTGCCTTTGTTGCGCAGGAAGATCACGCGTCCGCTCACGCCGACGTGCTGTCCGGTCTCGGTACCGGCCTCGAGGTCGGGGTAGGCGGCGCGGATCTCACCGAGGCTGTGGGTGCGCGGGATGGCGACCGGGTAGGCCTCGCGACCCTCGGCCAGGATCCGCTCACGCTTCTCGCGGCGGATGCGCAACTGCTCGGGCGTCTGCTCGTCGGTCGCTTCGGGGATGGCGGTGCTGGTCGGGCTGTCACTCACCCCACGCACCCTATCGGGGCCGGTCATCGACTCCAACTCACTGCCTCGCGGTGACCGCGGACACAACCGGGTCGCGCTGGGCGGGTTCAGCTCTCGTGGGCGGAGATGACAGCGAGGTCGTCGGGCCGAATCCGACCGTTGACCCGTGCCGACCGCATCCGACGGTGCCCGCCGACGACGAACACCGCGCCGTGCACCCCGCGCGCCTGCAGGTGCCAGGCGAGCCATTCGGCCTCGTGCCCGTCCTCGCTGACGAGGATCCATCGTGATTCCGGCCGGGCGACGCGCAGTGAGTCCGGGGTGTCCGGCGTGAGCCGGTCGAGAACCTCGACGGCGTCGATGGCCAGGGCCCCGAACAGTGCGCCGTCGAGCTGACGGCGCCGGTGGGAGCGGACGTCGACGGGGGTGGCACCGGCGGCGACGGCGAACGCGTAGTCCTCGACCCGCAACGACAGCGGCGCAGACGGGGCCGGGGCGACGGTCGGCGGTACAGCGGCAAACACCGAAGCAGGGGCAAACACCGTACCGGCGGAAGAAGGACGAACAGAAGAAGCAACCGAAGCGGTCATGAGAGGGAGTCCTCAGGTGATCGAGATCGAGCGGGGAGCGCGAAGGAGGGCAGCCGCAGACGCGGTACTAGCCCTGACAACACTCCCGACAGCTCGTGATCACGGCGACGAGTATGCCACAGCACGCCCCCTCCGGCCAGACCTCCACCCGACCGAGGTCGTCACACCGACGTCGTCACACTTCCGGCGGCTGCCACCGCTGCACGCGTCGCATCTGCGCGTTCAGGACGGCGTCGGGCGTCATGCGCAGAGCGAGGTCGCGCGCCCAGACCGCGGGGCCGGCACGCAGTTGCCCGACCCGGCCGATCATCGACGCCTGCCGCGCGATCTGCTGGGTCCGCGGGCGTCGGAGCCGGTCGTAGGTGCGCAAGGCCTTGTCGAGGTCACCGCGGCCGTGCCGACGTATCAGCGCGGTCAGGGTGGCCGCGTCCTCCATCGCCTGGTTGGCACCTTGCCCCAGGTTCGGGGTCATCGCGTGCGCGGCGTCGCCGATGAGAACACTCGCGCACCCCCGGCCCGCTCTGACGAACGTCGGCAGCGGCTTGGCGAGCTCCTCGATCGGCAGGTATCCGACGGTCGCCGGATCGGTGGCGTCGAGCAGCTGCCCGATCGGTCGATGCCACCCCGAAAACCGTTGCCGCACTGCATCGAGCCCGCCCGCCGCGTCATCCCCGTCGTCCGACACCGAGGCGAACCAGTAGACATGCCCGTCAGGGAGCGGCGCAATCCCGAAACGCGCCCCACGTCCGGTCGTCTCGCCGGCCGCGTCGACCGACACCGGGGTCGTCGTGATGGCCCGCCACGCGGAGTAGCCACATCGCCGGGCGCCGGGGTCCTCGACGACCGCGGCACGCACCCGGCTGCGCAGACCGTCGGCGCCGACGATCAGATCGCAGTCACCGATCTCGGTGCCGTCGGCCAGTCGTATGAGACCACGGTCGGACATGGTGTCATCGACGCCGGAACCGGTCCTGATGTCCACGACGTCGGCCGCGGCCGCGAGGAGGGCCGCGTGGAGATCGGTGCGGCGGACGACGCGCATGTCGGTCAGCGACGCCGGGTCGAACCGACTGAGCCATCGCCCGCCCGGTGTCCGGGTTCCGCTCGCCGGCGGGGTCGGCGCCGCGGCGTCGCCGAGGACCGACCGCATACCCAACGCATCGAGTGCACGGACCCCGTTGGCGAAGATGCTCAGGCCCGCACCCCCGCCGCGTATCTCGGGCGCGCGCTCGACGACCGTTACCCGGGCACCCGTCGATGCCAGTCCGACCGCGGTACACAGGCCGGCGATCCCGGCTCCCACCACGACGACCTTCATGAGACTGTTCTCCACATGGAGAAGAAGTTAGCAGATAAACTTCTCCGCGTGGAGAAATCACCCAACGGGTCGACGCGTGACCTACTGCTTGACACCGGCATCACCCTGATCGGCACCGTCGGCAGCCGGCAGGCGTCGGCACGCGCGGTCGAAGACGCGTCCGGGGTGCCACACGGGAGCGTTCGGCATCATTTCGGCGGTCAGAGCGGTTTTCTCGCGGCTCTCGTCGAGCATGTGTTCAGCGCCGACCGCGCTGCGGAGGGCGAGTCGACCCAGGAGGTGATCGTCCGCTGGTTGGGCACCGACCGCGTCCGCACCAGGGCGCGGTACGAGCTCATGCTCCTGGCGACGCGCGACGAGGACCTGCGACACGTGATGGTCGGGCATCGGGAGCGCTACGTCGACGGACTCGTCGACGGCGGGTTGACCCGTACCGAGGCCCGGCAACTGGTCGCCGCGCTCGACGGCCTCGTCCTCGACGCCCTCCTGCGGAACTCCGACGGCACCGACGCCGACCACGATCCCACTCCCCTGCTGCGCGCGTTCCGCTGACGATCCCGGATGTCACTGCGTCCCGATGAGATCGGCGGCCAGCGCACGGAGGTGTGCCGCGAGCTCGTCGACACCGGGCTGTTCGACCGGGAAGTGCCCGCAGCCGGTCAGCAGATGGATGTCGGCGCGCGCCGCGATCCGCCGCGCGAAGCGCGCACTGACCGCCGGCGGCGTCCACGAGTCGGCCGCCGGATGGACCAGCAGCACCCGTGGACCCCGATACTCCTCAGGGTCCGGCACCTCGTGCGTCATCAGGTCCGCCAGGAATCCCAGCGAGACCGACGATCCGGCACCGAGACGGTCGTCGACGCAGACCCGAGACAGTTCGGGGTCGCGACTCATCGTCGACATCGGCGCCACCCAGCGGATCGGGAAACGCGCGCGGGCCAGAACACCGACCCGGGCGAGCACCGGCATGAGCGGGATCAGCCGCGCGAGCGCCGGCGTGCGCGCGACCGCCCGGCGCGCAGCGGGGTCGCCCGCCAGATCGAGCAGGCATGTCGCGACGACCGCGGTCACCCGTCCGGTCCGGCTCGCGACCTCGTAGGCGAGCATCCCCCCGAGACTCGCACCCAGCACGACGAGCGGACGCGGATCGTCGTCGGTCTCGGCCACCACGAGATCGCAGATCAGATCGACCCAGTCCTGGTAGCGGACCCTCCCCGGATCCGCCACCCGCGTGCGTCCGTACTGCGGCAGATCGGGGGCGAGGACCTCGAACCCCTCGTCCGCGAGGATCGCGCCCAGCGGCCAGACCAGGGCACTGTGTCCGCCACCGCCGTGCAGCAGCAACACGCGCAGCGGTGCCGCGCTCCGGCGCGCCCGCAGGATGTGGACGTCGACCTCCCCGCACGCCCGGCCGGAACTCGACGGCCAGGTCCACCAGGTGGATTCGGCCGCGACCCCGGCGGCGACGGACCGCCACGGCTCGGGCAGGAACCGAAGGTAGGACTCGGGGGTTCCGGATCGGCGGATCATGTATCCATCGTCGAACCCCAGAGGAAGACAGACAACTCGCATTCCACCCGGGTCGAGACGATGAGGAAACGTCTACCGCGCCAACAGCATTCGTTCACCATCGACCTGGTCTCCGGGGCACGCACTCAGCTTCTCGACGCCGAGGGGCACGGAGCCGACGATCCATCACATCGGCGAGAATGTCGGGCGTCGACGAACTGCGACGCGATACGGTGTGGGCCGACGGTGAGGCGGTGTGCGATGCGAGTGTCTTCGCAAGTGGGTGCGGTGGCGGTGGTGGTGATGGTGTCGGCGGTTCTCGGACTCCAGGCGCCGACGGCCGCGGCGGCGCCCGGATGCGCCCACGTGATGGTGACGGAGGTCGTTCCGTCGCCGACGCCGACCGGATGGTCGGAGAACGTCGGCTATGACGCAGCCGGGAACCTGTGGGTGTCGCGGATTCTCGAGAACGTCGTCGAGAGACGTGACCAGCAGGGCCGGGTCACGGCGCGCGTCCGCGTCGAGTCACCCGGCGCCGTTCGCCGAGGCCCGGACGGTCTCCTCTACATCGCCTCGGGCGACTCGCCGGTCAACATGCTGCCGGGGTCCCCGCTGGTCGGCGAGGTGCTGCGGATCGACCCGCGCACGCCCTCTACGCCGGCGACCGTCTTCGCACGCGGACTCGGCATGCCGAACGGGCTGGCCGTGGACCGCACCGGCGACGTGTACGTTTCCGACGGGCGGCTCGGGGTCGTCCGGATCCGCCCGGACGGTTCCATCGATCGCGCCTGGTCGGCCGCGGCGCCGAAGAATCTGAGTCCGAGTGCCACGGTCAACGGAACCGGGGTCAACGGCGCCGTGATCGTCGGTCGGGATCTCTACGTCACGCTGACCGTCAGCGCGACGGGCCGCGTGCTGCGCGTCCCGCTCGACGATCCCGCCGCATACTCGGTGGCGGCCGATCTCGCCGCACCCCTGCCGGGTGTGCTCGACGATCTCACCGAGGTGGCCCCCGGGCGGCTCGCCGTGTCGTCGACCACCGGCCAGGTCCACCTCGTGGACCTCGATTCCGCTCGGATCTGCACCGCGAACGTCGGGCACCCGGTGACCGCCCTCGCAGCGGTACCCGGTTCGGCCGGTCGCCTCGTGGCCGGAACCGAATCGGGGGCCCTGCTGACCCTCTCGATCGGTCGGTGAGTCCACTCCTCCGCCGCGCGAACGCGAGGAACCGAGAAGATGCGCAAAAAGCCACGGCAACAACGCTCTTCGTTCACCGTCGACACGATTCTCGAGGCGGCCACCCAGCTTCTCGACACCGAGGGCGCGGAGATGACGACCAACCGCATCGCCGAGAAGGCCGGGGTGTCGGTGGGCTCGATCTATCAGTACTTCGACGACAAGCAGGCGATCTTCGACGAACTGGCGCTCCGCCATCTCGACGCGGCCGCCGGGGCGATGACGGCCGTTCTCGACGACCACCCGCCCGGTTCGTGCCCGTGGCCGGAGGTGCTTCATGCGGTGATCGAGGTCGCGGTCCGCGAGAACTCGACACACGGCCGCGCCCATGGGCGGCTGCGCGAACTGGCCGACCCGACACGCCTGGCCACGGAGTACACAACCCTGATCGATTCGCTGATCGACCGGTTGAGCGCTCATCTCGTCGCCGACGGCTGGACGGCGCAGTCCGCGGCCGCCGACCTACGGCTCGCCTTCGCCGCTGTCGACGCCCAGATCCACCAGCTGGCCGGCACCGACCTGACCGCCGGCGAACTGACCGACCGCATCACGGCCTACACCGAGGCGGCACTCCGCGCGCACCGATGACACGCCGAATCCCAGTGCCGCCGTTCGGTTCGCCGAGATCTACTTCCCGCGACGCGGACTCGCCTTGGCCCGTTCGTGGACCAGGCGCAGGCCATCCAGGGTCAGGTGCGGGTGATGATCGGTGAGGGAACGACATTCGTCGAACATCAGCGGCGCGAGAAACCCGGTGGCGACCACCGTCACGTCGTCGCCGTCGAATCCCGGGACGGTGTCGCAGACGCGGTCGACCAACCCGTCCACCTGACCGGCGAAGCCGTACAGGATGCCCGACTGGAGCGCTTCGACGGTGTTCTTGCCGAGCACGCTGCGAGGCGGCATCAACTCGACCTTCCGCATGGTCACGGTGTGCTCCGACAGCGCCTCGACCGCGAGGTTGACGCCCGGTGCGATGGCCCCGCCGAGGAACTCGCCCGTCGCGGAGACAGCGTCGACGACCGTTGCGGTACCGAACGCGACCACGATGCAGGGTCCGCCGAATTCCGTGTGCGCGGCAAGGCAATTGGCGACCCGGTCGGTGCCGACCTCTTTCGGGTTGTCGACCAGGAGGGGAACCCCGGTCCGCACACCGGGTTCGAGCAGCACGTGCGGCCCGTTGCCGAAGTAGCGCGGCACCATCACGCGCAGTTCGCGCAGGAGCGACGGAACCGTCGACAGCGCACTCACCCCGGTCACCTGCTCTATGTCGTCGCCGAGCATGCCGCGGAACGCCCACGCCAGTTCGTCGGCGGTGTAATGCGGGTCGGTGTGGATTCGCCAATCACGCACCAGGCGCGCGTGATCCCCGACCCCGGCGTACACGCCGAGATGGATGTTGGTGTTGCCGACGTCGACGGTGAGCAGCATCGAAGGTCGTCGCCGCGTCAGAGCGAGGCGTCGGCGAAGATCGGACCGTCGAGGTGACGCGGGTCGAGCAGGCCCGACCCCGCGGGTACGTCGGCCGGATCGTCGCCCGTGGTCACGATGCGGTTCTGCGCGTCGACGAACACCACGTTCGGCGAGTACTCACGCAGCTCGGCCGCATCGAGCATGCTGTAGGCGATGATGATGACGAGATCGCCCGGGTGGACGAGATGCGCAGCCGCACCGTTGATCCCGATGACACCACTGCCGCGCTCGCCGGCGATCGCGTAGGTCACCAGCCGGGCGCCGTTGTCGATGTCGACGATCGTGACCTGCTCACCCTCGAGCAGGCCCGCGGCGTCGAGCAGATCGGAGTCGATGGTCACCGAGCCGACGTAGTGCAGGTCGGCCTGGGTCACGGTGGCGCGGTGGATCTTCGAGGTCATCATGGTGCGCAACATGGTCATCGTCCCTCTGTCGTGGTTGTGGTGGCATTGGTCCAGGCGATTTCTTCTTCGAGCGCGGCGACGCCGCCGACGGTCACGCCGACGTTGTCGATCAGGCGAGCGCCGCCGAGCCGGGCCGCGACGAGCAGCCGTCCCGCGCCCTTCTCCGGTGGTTCCTCGAGCTGACGCCCGCGCAGGTCCAGGTAGTCGACCTCGATCTCCGGGACCGTGGCGAGCACCGACCGTGCGGCGGCGAGAATGGCATCGCGTCCGCCTTCGGCCGCATGGGCCCCCGCGACGAGCGACGCCGAGAGCGTCGTCGCCAGCTCCCGCTGCTCCGGGGTGAGATAGCGGTTGCGTGACGACATCGCCAGCCCGTCGGACTCGCGGACGGTCGGGACGCCGACGATGTCGACGTCGAGGTTCAGGTCGGTCACCATCTGCTTGATGAGCACCAGCTGCTGATAGTCCTTCTCACCGAAGAACGCCGCATTGGGTCCGACGATGTTGAGCAGCTTGAGGACCACCGTCAGCATTCCGGCGAAGTGTGTCGGCCGCGAGATCCCGTCGAGGATTCGGCCCGCCTCGCCCGGGTGCACCGTCGTCCGCGGGCCGTTCGGGTACATCGACGACGCGGACGGCGCGAACACCAGCTCGACGCCCAGCGGCTCGAGGAGCGCGAGGTCGGCGTCGAGGGTGCGCGGGTAGGCGTCGAGGTCCTCGCCGGCGCCGAACTGCAACGGGTTGACGAAGATGGACACCACCACCACGGTGTTGCCCTTCGCCTTGGCGGCCCGGACGAGCTGCAGATGGCCGGCGTGCAGGGCACCCATGGTCGGGACGAGCACGACACGTTTGCCCGCGGCCCGCAGCGCACGGGTGACGCGGCTCAGCGACGACGGCTCTCGATGCACGGTCATCTTGCCGGCCGAGTAGGTGGGCTGTGCGTCGGACGGGCCGCTCACGCCGTCTCCTCCGCTTGATGTCATCGGTCCTCCAATGCGTCGATCAACGCCTGCGGTGCGTGGCTGTGATCCGCGGCGCGCCGGGCGAGTGTGCGGTACGCCTCGGCGATGCCGTGCGGTCCCGGGCCGGCGGGGACGGTGCGCAACGCCGCCAGGTGTCGGGCGACCGCGGGCGCGTCACCGCGGGCGACGGGCCCGGTCAGCGCCGACGGGCCGAGTTCCAGCACGTTCCGCAGCGACGCCGCGGCCAACGGCCCGAGGATGCGTTCGGCGAGGCGGTTACCGTGTCCGTCGACGGTCGCGGTGTCGCGGCCGGAGTGGTCGATGGCGGCGTTGAGAGCGAGGACCGCGTCGGAGATCAGGGCGATCAGGTGGTTGGCGCCGTGGGCCAGTGCGGCGTGGTAGAGCGTGCGATCGGCTTCGGCGATCCGGACCGGGTCACCGCCCATCTCCAGCACCAGCGACGACGCGATGGCCTCGCCGACCGCATCGACGGCGGTGATGGCGAAACAGGCGTTGGTGAGGCGCGCGGTGTCGTCCTCCGAACCCACGAACGTCATCGCCGGATGCAGTGCGATCCCGAGTGCACCGCGGTCGGTCAGCGGTTGCAGCACGGCCACCCCGTGCGCGCCCGCGGTGTGCGCGACGATCGTCCCCGGACGGAGCGAGTCGGACGCCGCGATCTCGTCGACCACGGCGGCGAGCTCGGAGTCGGGCACGCTGACCAGCAGCAACTCGGATCGCGCGACGACCGCGTCGAGGTCGAGGACCTCGGAATCGGGGAGTCGACTCACCGCGCGGGCCCGGGACTCGGGCGACCGCGCCACCACGGCTCCGACCACATGCCCGGCCTTCTCGAGCGCCTCGCCCAGAGCGGTCCCGACGCGGCCGGCGGACACGAGGCCGACGGTGAGGCGAGCGGGCGTCGGCAGATTCGTCATGCCGGGAAACTGGTCGGTGAGACCGGAACGGAGGTGCGAGCCATCGACGAAGGCGTCATCGCCACCGGTTCGCCGTGCCGATGGCATACCGGCATCACCGCTCGGTGAGGTCACCGCTGTCCTCCAGAGTGTCGTTCCAGTCCCGCCTCTGCCGAGACGTCCGTCGGATGAGCGGAGTCATCGCGGCGGCGTCGGCACGGGTACCAGACGTTGCAGAGCAAGAGTAGGTCCGACACCGCGACCGGTGCCAACGTCTGTGACAGGTGTCACCTCGAGGGCGCCCGGTTGATCCGCCGGTCGTGCCGACCGATCCACCGAACCACCGGTGACCTGCGCCGACGCGGCGTAGTCTGAGACAGCCGCAGTCCGCCCAGGATTGCCGGCCCGGACGACATCGACACACCCGCGCACACGAAGGTCCCGCCCATGAGCTTGGAACCGGGCACAGAGTTCGCCGGTTACCGGGTCGTGCGCAGGATCGGTGCGGGCGGGATGGGTGAGGTGTACCTCGTCCGCCATCCCCGGCTCCCGCGCCATGACGTGATCAAGGTCCTCGCCGAGCAGGTGTCGAACGATCCGATCTTCCGCGCCCGGTTCACCCGCGAGGCCGACCTCGCCGCCCAGCTGGACCACCCGTGCATCGTCAGTGTCTACGACCGGGGCGAAGTGGACGGACGACTCTGGATCTCGATGCAGTACGTGCCCGGCACGGACGCCGCGGCATTGCTCGCCACCAGCCCCGGCGGGCTCCCGCTCGCCGACGTCGCGGCCGTGGGCGACGCGATTGGCGCCGCTCTCGATCACGCACACCGCTCCGGACTGCTCCACCGCGACGTCAAACCAGCGAACATCCTGATCAGCCCCGAGGAGTCCGATCCGCGACTCCCCCAGCACGTCACACGCCGGCGTATCCGGCTGGCGGACTTCGGGATAGCGCGCCCGACCGACGGTGGTGCCACCTCGCTCACCTCGACGGATCTCGTCATCGGCTCGTTCCCCTATTCGTCACCCGAGCAGCTCTCGGCCGAGACCCTCGATGCCCGCAGCGACGTCTACTCGCTGTCCTGCACCGTCTTCGAATTGATCACGGGCACAGTGCCGTTCGCTGCACGGACGCCCGCCATGATGATCCACCACCACCTCAGCACCCCGCCCCCGGAGCTGTCCGACCTCCGGCCCGACGTGCCGCCGGCGGTGTCCGACGTGGTGCGCTCCGGTCTCGCAAAGAACCGGACGGACCGTCCGTCGTCGGCGGGGGCCTTTGCCGCCGAACTCCGTTCGGCGATCGACTCGACGGTGTTCGCCCCGGCGCCACCGCGGCCGGAGCGCACCGTGCGCGGCCACGCCGCGGCACCGACGTTCGGTCCACCGATGTCCGGACCACGACCGCCGGCGTTGCCCCCGACCGCCTTCGCACCCACCGCTGCGATCCCGGTCGCCGGTGCCACCCAACCGGGAGACGACGGCCCTCGGCCCACCATCGCACGGGGCGCGACGGCGTACTCCGGACTCCCCGGACACGCTGTCCCACAGCATGATCCCGGGTCGTCGACGGTCCGCGCCTCGCGCGATCTACCGGTGCTGGACCCACCTCGGCCCGGCGCGGGTGCGACCCGGCGGACCACCGCGTCGCTCGCATGCGGTGTGGCGGCGATCCCGTTGAGCGTCGTCGGTGGACTGGGCCTGCCGGTCGGCGTGGCCGGCTGGTATCTCGCCGGCCGTGGTCAGCCGGGTTCGGCCGGGCGGTTCGCCCGCGTGCTGTGCGTCCTGGGCGTCGTGCTGAGCCTGGGGTTCATCGCGTTCACCGTCGGACGCGCCGTGGCGATGCAGTTCTGACTTCGACGTCATGGCAACGGATTTCGTCAGCGCCAGCTCCCCGGCCGGGACTGCTGCGGCTCACGCGCCTGCCTGGACAACGCGCCGAACACGGCGTCGACCACCCACAGGGTCAGGATGCCCGCCACGATGTCGACCACGTCGTCAAACGGTGAACGGAATCTCGGCGAGAACGGGTCCAGTACCTGCGAGGCCGGGACGTCGAGGAGTCTCCCGGTGCCGTCGACGATCGCGTCGACCGGGTTCGACGCCCAGCCCTCATAGGCGTTGATCGCCAGCAGGGTGATGACCGGAATGGCGAGCACCCACCAGAATCCACGACGACGCGCGACCGACCACGCCACGATCAGCATCACGACGAAGGCGGGCATGTGCTCCGAACAGAACGTGAGCACCGGGTATTCTCCCGATCGCACCAGGACCGGGACCTGCCCACCCCAGAATCCGAGTGCCCCGACCGCGCCGATCACCACCGCGATCCCCGACCGTAGCGGGTCACGAGCCCAGATCCCCAGCACGAGAACCATGTACAGCGGCATCAGAGCGGTCAGCGACCAGATGAGCAACAGGCTCGCCTCGGGACCGTTGGCCTGGAGGTTCGCGTGGTACTCGGGGAACGGGGTGCCGTCGAGCGGGTCGAAGGTGAAGAGCCACAACACCGTCGGCCACCACGCGATGACCGGCAGGAACACCGCCGTGCTCACCAACGACTGTTTGACGGCGTTCCCGCGTTCGGTGTGGCGGATCGCGGCCATCGACGGATCGGACCCCGGCCCGAGACCGAACTCCCCACCCGCGAGCGTCTCGCTCATACGGGAATACTAGGGCGATCGTCCAACTCGTATCGGCGAATCCGCGGCAACGCCGCAGATGCACCCGGACGGATGACAGGGGCGTGTGACCGCAACCCGGAAGTGTCGCAAGCGGCCGGGCGGATCAGCCGTTGCGTCGGCGACGTCCGCCGCCGGTGGACTCGGTCTGTGACCGCAGCTGGCTCAGGAGTTCGGAGACGGGCAACCCCGCCGAGTGTGCCGATTCCGCGTCGTCGGCGACCGCACGGCGTCGACGACCACCGCCGAAGGACTCCGCGGGCCGACCGCCCGGCTGATTCTCGTGTCGTCCAGCGGACCCGAGGAAGGGCGGGGGCTCCACGTCGTCGGAAGCATCCGCGACGCCCGGGGTCTCATCGCTCTCGGGTGCTTCGCCCGACGCCGCCCGGGTCGACCATTCGTCGGTCGGGGTGTCGTCGGTGTAGAGCGGTTGATTCGCGTCCGCGACCGGCGACTGCGATCCCGGGCCTCGGGTATCCGCCGCGTCGGTGTCGTTCCCGAGGTAGAAGCCCCCGGAGAACGGCAATGACGCGGACTCTCCGGCGCCGGTCGACGCACCGTCCGCACCCGAGGTCTCGGCGCCTGCGGAGGCCTTCGGGCCGTCGGCGTGATCGGTGTCGACGATCTCGGCGTCGGAGACGTCTGAGTCGGACGTCCTCCCGGACGTCCCCGTCGCGGCAGAGGGTTCTGCCGGCGCGCTCGTCGCCGCGGGCTCGTCGGGCGATACCTCGGTGGCGATGCGGCCCGAGATCGGGTCGTCGGTGACGACCGGGATCACCTCGGTCATCTCGTTGGGATCGACCGGTCCCGTATGCCTGCCGTCGTCCGCGGTCGGAGCCGTCGCCGCGAAGTCGCGCGCGGCGAGCACCCCGTCGTCGGCGTAGGTGGCGCCGTAGGAGGACACGCCACCGATATCACCGGAGAAGCCACCGCCGTAGGGTGCACCGGATCGACGACCCGCGCGTGATTCGTCGTTCAGGCCCGAGGCCAGTTCGCGCATCTTCTCACTCGACAGGGCGACCCGCTGATCCGGGAGCGGTTCACCGAGGAGCATCTCCAGGCTGGAACGCAACGCCAGCACCTGGGCCTTGAGCTCGGAGAGTTCTTCGTTCGACTCGGCGGTGACCTCTTTGCGGATGGTCGTCTCGACATCGAGTTCGTACTGCCGACGCGCGGCGATCTCGCGTTCCAGCTGCAGTTCGTAGACCAACCGGAGGTCACGGCTCTTCGCCTCGGCGCTCTCGGCCTGTCGACGGAACTTCGTCACCAGGATCGCGCCGATGACGGCCGCCCACAACGCCGCGATGACTGCCAGCGAGCCGGTGATCGACAGCCTGTCGGTGAAGACCATCAGGATGCTGGCGATCAATGCGAGCACGATCAAGAGGCCGAGCAACCACTGAGCCGTCGACCGACTCGAGCGGCGCGAGTCGGCGGCACGGCCGTTCGAGGTCGTCATGATCGTGAATTTACCCGCTGTGAGTGCATTCGGACCGCAGGCGGGTGCGGAGTTTCTCCGATAGTCGACATGTTAGGCGACGAGTGCGCGGGGCGACCGACACTCGCCCCGACCCTCACGGACCGCCGACGGCGGACGGATCGTCGGGTGCTCGGCAGCAGTACTCGAGCCACAGCGCGGCACCGACGAGGACCACCCCGCCGATCAGTCCGACGATCGCGCCCGGCCGGTCGTGGTCGGCAGCGGCCAGATCGTGTTGGCCGAGCAGGAAGGCCAGCAGACCCAGCCACACCCCGACGGCGATCGCGCCGAGGATCGCAGAAGCCTTGGCCAGGGCCAGCACTCGCGCGGCCGTGAGTGGATGGAGTTGTCCCCGCGCGCGACCGACATCCCGCGAATCGACCCGGGAACGGACGACGAAGGCGATGACGATCTCGAGTGCGGCAAGCACATACAGCACCACACCGGCGAGCAACGGCAGCGGCGGGAAATCGGAGTAGTTGTACCGCACCAGGATCCACGCGACGATCGCCGTGACCGCCGCGATGACGGCGAGATCGCGGACCCGGGTGGGACCGAGACCGGTCTCCTCGTCGTCCTGATCCGGCCGGCGCGGATCCGGCGCGGTCACGAGTCGACCCCGGTCAGGCGGCCGACCGGACGCACCGCGTCCCGCTCTGCGGCGTCGAGCCCGGCCACGAGATCGGACACCGCGCGCGTACCGTCCGGGGTCCAGAGGGTGGCATCGGGTTCGATCTCGAGCCACGGGACGAGGACGAAAGCCCGTTGCGCGGCACGGGGATGGGGCAGTGTCAGGTCCGGGTCCCCGGACAGGACGACCTGGCCGGACTCGGACACGGTGATCACGTCGACGTCGAGAGTTCTCGGCCCCCAGCGGATCTCGCGCGTCCGTTCGGCCGCCCGCTCGAGTTCGAATCCGCGCTCGAGCCATCCGCGCGCATCGTGCGGGCCGTCGACGACGAGCGTGATGTTGCGGAAGTCCTCCTGCTCGACCCCGCCCCACGGCGGCGTCGAATAGACCGCGGACACCGCGACCAGGTCGTCGGCGAAAGCCTCGACGACCGAACGCAGGTGCGCGGTCGGGTCACCGATGTTGGAACCGGCCGAGAGCACCGCGCGGCTCATCGCGTCCCCTTGCGGGAACGTCTGGTCACCACCGCGACGTCGTCGAAGGTCAGTGGGATCGGCGCCGACGGCTTGTGCACGGTCACCTCGCAGGCATCGATGCGCGCGTCGGTCATGATCGACTCCGCAACCTCGGCCCCCACCTTCTCGATGAGGTTGCGCGGTTCGCCCCCGACGATGCCGGCGACCTGCTGCGCGAGCGCGCCGTAGTCGACGGTGTCGGCGAGGTCGTCGGACTCGCCGGCGGCCCGTAGGTCCAGCCAGAGCACGACGTCGATGTAGAAGTCCTGGCCGTCGGCCCGTTCATGGTCGAACACACCGTGATTGCCGCGCACCTTGAGGCCGCGCAGTTCGATCCGGTCAGCCATTCGAGTCTCCTACCGAGGACGAGGTTCGGGAACCGCCGGTGCGCCAGGCCGCCGCGACCGCGACCGCGTCGCGACTGCTCGCGACGTCGTGGACGCGCACCCCCCACGCGCCCGCGGCGGCGGACAGCGCCGAGACCGACGCGGTGGCGACATCGCGTCCGGCGGGCGGCCGATCCGCACCGTCGCGACGCAGCAGCGACCCGAGGAAGCGTTTGCGGGAGGCTCCGACCAGCACCGGGAAGCCGAGCCCGGTGATGGTGTGCAATGCGTTGAGCAGGGCCCAGTTGTGCTCGGCGGTCTTGGCGAAGCCCAGCCCCGGATCCAGGATGAGGCGGTCGGCGTCGACGCCGGCCGACACCGCCGCATCGACCTGGGCCAGCAGTTCCCCACTCACCTCGGCGACCACGTCCCGGTACCCGTCGACGTCTCCACTGCGGTGCGTGAACCGCCGGTCCGTGCTGTCCCCGGCCGGGCGCCAGTGCATCAGGATCCACGGCAATCCCGCGTCCGCGACGACCCGCGCCATGTCGGCGTCGGCACGCCCGCCGGACACGTCGTTGACGATCGCGGCGCCGGCCCGGATCGCGGCGGCCGCGACCGGGGCGCGCATCGTGTCGACAGACACGGTCACCCCGCGCGCGGCGAGTTCGCCGATCACCGGGACCACGCGCTCCGCCTCGAGACCGGGGTCGACCCGGACCGCGCCGGGCCGGGTCGATTCGCCACCGACGTCGATGAGGTCGGCACCCTGCTCGATGAGTTCGAGCCCATGCGCGATGGCCGCATCGGCGTCGAGGTAGCGGCCGCCGTCGGAGAAGGAGTCGGCGGTGACGTTGAGGACGCCCATCACGAGAGTCCGGTGCACACCGCCGCCGGCGGGGACTGCGTGCGCCTGCGTCACCGGGTGATCAGGTCGAGGGCTTCGCCGCGGGACACCGCACTGGTCTTGAAGATGCCGCGCACCGCCGACGTGGTGGTCGTCGCGCCGGGTTTGCGGATACCGCGCATGGCCATGCACAGGTGCTCGGCCTCGATCACCACGATCACCCCGCGGGGCTCGAGTCTGCGCATCATCGCGTCGGCGATCTGGCTGGTGAGCCGCTCCTGGACCTGCGGACGCTTCGCGTACAGGTCGACCAGGCGTGCCAACTTGGACAGCCCGGTCACCCGGCCCGACGCCCCGGGGATGTAGCCGACGTGGGCGACGCCGTGGAACGACACCAGGTGATGCTCGCAGGTGGAGTACATCGGGATGTCCTTCACCAGCACCAGCTCGTCGTGGTCCTCGTCGAACGTCGTGGCGAGGACCTCGTCGGGCTCGGTGTACAAGCCGGCGAACATCTCCCGGTAGGCGTTCGCCACCCGCGTGGGCGTCCGGATCAGACCTTCCCGATCCGGGTCCTCGCCGACGGCGAGCAGCAACTCGCGGACCGCGGCTTCGGCGCGTGCCTGGTCGAAGTCGGACCGGGGTCCCTCGAGTACGGCGTCCCGCCGCTCGCTGATACTCATCCGGCCACTTTACGAACTCGGACGCGAGTCGTCGTCACCGGCGCGATGGCCCCAGCCGTTCGTGTCGCCGTTGCGACCCGACCGCGGGTCGGGCTCGGGCGGCCAACCGGGTGCGGACCAGTCGCGCGGCGCGCCGTAATCCGGACGCGTGCCGCCCCCGTACGGCCCGCCCGACCCGGGTGCCGTCCGGCCGTTGCCCGGGTCCGGATACTGCGGGTTGGGGTAGTTCGGGTTCGGATACTGGGGGTTCGGATACTGGGGATTCGGATAGTGGGGGCCGGGATCGGCCGGCGGATATCCGTGGTCGGGGTACCGCGGTTCGGGACTGCCCTGCGTCGGGGGTGTCGGACCGCCCGGCTCGGGATAGATCGGCGGGTAGTTCGGCACCTGGCCGGGGACCTGCGGCCCACCGGGATAGCCGGCACCCACCGGTTCCGGGATCTTGGCCTGCTCCGGCGGCGGCCACGGCTCACCGCGTTCGATCGCCAGCTCTCCCGGCGTCTTCACCGGCGGTTTGTCACTCGGAGTGCGTTCGCCGAAGTCGTTGAACGCGGTGATCCGCGGACGCTTGTCGACGTCGGCGAAGATCTTCTCGAGGTCCTTGCGGGTCAGCGTCTCCTTCTCGAGGAGCTGCGTCGCGAGCACGTCGAGCGTGTCCCGGTACTCGGTCAGGATGGCCCACGCCTCGGTGTGCGCGGCCTCGATGAGCCGGCGCACCTCGTCGTCGATCTCGCTCGCGATTTCCGCGGAGTAGTCGGTGTGCGAGCCCATGGACCGGCCGAGGAACGGATCGCCCTGGTCCTGGCCGTAGCGCACCGCACCCAACTTCGAACTCATGCCGTACTCGGTGACCATCGCACGCGCGATCTTCGTCGCCTGGTCGATGTCCGACGACGCGCCGGTCGTCGGCTCGTGGAAGACCAGTTCCTCGGCGGCACGGCCGCCCATCGCCATCACCAGCCGCGCGATCATCTCCGAGCGGGTCATCAGGTCCTTGTCCTGCTCGGGGACGGCGAGCGCGTGGCCGCCGGTGCGCCCGCGCGCCAGGATCGTGACCTTGTAGATCGGGTCGAGGTCGGGCATCGCCCAGGCAGCGAGGGTATGGCCGCCCTCGTGGTAGGCCACGACCTTGCGCTCGTGTTCGCTGATGATCCGGGACTTGCGGCGCGGACCGCCGATGACCCGGTCGACCGCCTCTTCGAGGGCCTCGGCGGTGATCGTCTGCTTGTTCTCCCGTGCGGTGAGCAGCGCTGCCTCGTTGACGACGTTGGCCAGATCCGCTCCGGACATGCCGGGCGTGCGCTTGGCCAGACCGTCGAGATCGGCGTCGGAGTCGATCGGCTTGCCCTTGGCGTGGACCTTCAGGATGGCCCGGCGACCCGCCATGTCGGGGTTGCCGACCGGGATCTGCCGGTCGAAACGGCCGGGGCGCAGCAGAGCCGGATCGAGGATGTCGGGGCGGTTGGTGGCCGCGATCAGGATGATGCCCGAGCGGTCGCCGAACCCGTCCATCTCGACGAGGAGCTGGTTGAGCGTCTGCTCACGCTCGTCGTGACCACCGCCGAGACCCGCGCCGCGCTGTCGGCCGACGGCGTCGATCTCGTCGACGAAGATGATGCACGGACTGTTGTTCTTGGCCTGCTCGAACAGGTCACGCACACGCGACGCGCCGACGCCGACGAACATCTCGACGAAGTCCGAACCGGAGATCGTGAAGAACGGGACGCCCGCCTCGCCGGCCACCGCGCGGGCCAGCAGCGTCTTGCCGGTTCCGGGAGGGCCGAAGAGCAGCACACCGCGCGGGATCTTGGCGCCCAGCGCCTGGTACCGCGTCGGGTTCTGCAGGAAGTCCTTGATCTCGTAGAGCTCTTCGACGGCCTCGTCGGCGCCCGCGACGTCGGCGAAGGTCGTCTTCGGCATGTCCTTGGTGAGCTGCTTGGCCTTCGACTTGCCGAAGCCCATCACGCCGCCGCGGCCACCGCCCTGCATACGGCTCATCACGAAGAAGAACAGACCGAACAGCAGGATCATCGGCAGCACGAAGATGAGGATCTGCCACAGGACGGACTGCTCGTTGACGTTGGTCGTGTACGGGGCGCCGGTGCCCTGGACGGCCTCGAAGACCTGGTCCCCCGCCTGCGCCGGGTACTTGGCGCTGATCTTGTCGGCGTCGGCGTCGTTGACCTTGATCGGGGTGTTCAGCTCGATGCGCAGCTGCTGCTCGCGGTCGTCGATGCTGATGAACTTGGTGTTCTTGTCGTTGAGTTGCTGCAGTGCGACAGAGGTGTCGACGCCGCGGTACTCCCGACCGGAGTCGCTCATCACGCTCCAGCCCCAAAGGGCGAGCAGGATGAGCGCCAGGATGGCGAGGTTGCGGAAGACTGTCTTACGGTTCATGCCAGTTGGTGGGGGTCGTGCGGGCTCACGGGATCGAGTCCCGGTGCCGACGCCGTTCCCATGTCCTTCCCGTCGACGTACACATTGAGGCTACCGGTCAACGATCGCGCTGGTGAAACCGTTCCCTCGCAGGTCGGACACGCGGGCGCCGCGTCATGCGCCGGCGATGGATCAGTGCGTGTACACCGACGGCTTCAGTCGTC
The DNA here is from genome assembly GCF_005502615.1 of Gordonia sp. ALPHA1B1. Classification (NCBI taxonomy): domain Bacteria; kingdom Bacillati; phylum Actinomycetota; class Actinomycetes; order Mycobacteriales; family Gordoniaceae; genus Gordonia; species Gordonia sp. ALPHA1B1. The sequence goes on from NZ_SCOC01000017.1 coordinate 32,975, forward strand.
CGATGTAGGGAAGGTCGCGGTATCGCTCCGCGTAGTCGAGGCCGTATCCGACGACGAACTCGTTGGGGATGTCGAATCCGACATCGGCGACGCGGACCGGGGACCGCACGGCCTCGGGCTTGCGCAGCAGGGCGCACACCTCCAGGCTGCGTGGCGACCGTGTGGCGAGATTCTTCATGAGCCAGGACAGCGTCAGACCGGAGTCGATGATGTCCTCGACGATCAGGACGTCGCGTCCCTCGATGTCGCGGTCGAGGTCCTTGAGGATGCGGACCACACCCGAGGACGAGGTCGACGATCCGTAACTCGACACCGCCATGAACTCCATCTGCGACGGGATCGGCAGCGACCGGGCGAAGTCCGTCATGAACATGATCGCGCCCTTGAGGACACCGATGAGGACCAGATCCTCCTCGATGTCGGCATAGCGCGACGCCACGGACTGGGCGAGTTCGGCGGTGCGCTGCTTGATCTCTTCCTCGGTGATCAGGACAGCGTCGATGTCAGCGGCATACGGATCGGCAAACTGCACGGTCCCAGCTTGTCATGTTTTGCCGATACCGCGGCGAACGGGGGTTGCACCGAGGGCCGCGACCGTCGGTCGGAGAAATGATCAAGCATCGACCTGCGGTTTTATCGAGAAATGCCTGCTCAAATCATTGTTGACCTTTCACACCGACATTTCGCGGAATTGCTATGTGCATAACGGTCCCATAACAACTCATCACACCGGCACCATTCCGAGTGGTTGCGTTTCGAAGTAAATCAAGCGTCTGACATTCTCGGAAACAGAGTGCTGAGCAACAGACCTCTGAATTCCCCTCCCCTTCTCACGCCCTGTCCCGTGCGGACAAGAAGGAGCGCTCGTGTTCCCCACTTCGCGTTCTCCCCTGCGCAAAATACGTTTCAGCGCAATTCTCTGCCTGGTCACCGCGGTCGTCACCGTCTTCGCCGCGACCGCCGAAGCTGCACCTCAGCGGGCCGCGGCTCCGACCTACGACGCGTCGTGGAATGCCTCGGCCCTCACTCTCACGGTGCACAACGCATCGGTCAGCACGGAGAACGGAAATCTGACGATCCGGGACACCGCCGGCGCGGAACTCTTCCGCATGCCGCTCATGTATCGCAGCGAGTATCGGCAGTTCCCGATCGACACGCGGACCACGGGAAACAAGGTGACCCTCATTCCGTCCCGTGAGGTCGCACGTTCGACGGCACTCAATCCGACCGCGGTCGATCAATTACGCGGGGTGGCCCGACACAATGTCGCGGCGCCGCAAACGCGCCAGGAACGTGACGACCAGGCACTCGACCGATTCCGGTCCCAGCTTTCTGCTGGCACGTCCATCGGAACATTGGTGGGAACCGTCGTCGGCGGAATCATCGGCGGCGCGCTCGGCTGCTTCACGGGCGCGCTCGCTGGATTTGGAATCGGATGCCCGATAGCGATCCCGTTCGGCACCGCCGCCGGAGCACTTGCCGGCCTCGCCCTAGCCGGCGGCGGCACGCTCATCGGTGCCGGCATCCACTACTTCCAGACGATCAACTCGCCGTTCACCCCGCCGCGTCGCTGATCGCCAGTAACCACACGACGGTCCGTCTCACCTCGCGGTGAGGCGGACCGTCAGTGTTTCCCCGGCACGTACCACGACGCGTCGTGCTTCGGGGTCGCCGCCGATGGCCACCTGCGACCGGGCGTTCCCGGTGGTCGCCATCAGATCGTCGACGGCCGAGATGACGCGGTGCGTCGGTTCGGTGGCGCCGACGCCGAGCAGCCAGGCTCGCAGGACACGCGTCCGGACCGCGAGCGGCACGGCGAGCAGCGGCGCGATCGCCAGCCCCTCGTCTCGGCCGGCCCCGGCGAGGACACCGGCCGCCCACTCGTCCAGCGCGTCGTTGTCGGCCCGCAGGCCCTCGGCGGTGCGACCCAGCGCGTCGACGACCCCGCCGTGCAGAACCTCCTCCAGCAGCGGCAGCACCTCGGTTCGCAGTCGGACACGGGTGAACCGCGGATCGTCGTTGTGCGGATCGCGATGGGGCGCGAGACCGAGTTCGGTGCAGGCCGCCAGCGTCTGCCGCCGGCGGACGCCGAGCAACGGCCGGGCCCAGGGGTCGTTCCACGCACGCATACCCGCGATCGAGCGGGACCCGGACCCGCGGGCCAACCCGAGCAGCACGGTCTCGGCCTGGTCGTCGGCGGTGTGGCCGAGCAGGACGGGACGATCCGCACGGGCCTCGTCGAGCGCCGCATACCTGGCGTCGCGCGCACCGGCCTCGAGGCCGCCACGGCGCCCGACGCGCACCGGTAGCACCCGGACGCGGGCGCCCAGACCCCCTGCCACCTCTCCCGCCGTCGCGGCGACCTGTGCGGAGTCCGGCTGCAGTCCGTGGTCGACGATCAGCGCGGTGACGTCCAGACCGGCGCCGACGGCGGCTGCGGTCAGCGCGAGCGAGTCCGGTCCGCCGGAGAGGCCCACACAGACCTGCGGCCCCGAGAGATGAGCGGCCGCGAACTCCGCGACCGCCCGTCTCACAAGACCCGCTGAATCCATGCCTGCGGGTCGTCGATCTCGCTCGGCAGCGGCATCGTGTCCGGCGAGGTCCACACGACGTTGAACCGCTCCATCCCGACGGCCTCGACCACCACGTCGACGAAGGCCTTGCCGCGGATGTACTGCGCGAGCTTGGCGTCCATCCCGATGAGCGCCCGGATGAGTCGCTGGACCGGGTTCTGGGGAGCGGTGCGTCGTTTGTCGAACGCGGCTCGGATGCTCGCCACCGACGGCACATGCGCCGGACCCACGGCGTCCATGACATGGTCGGCGTGACCCTCGAGCAGCGTGCCCAGGACCATCATGCGTTGGAAGGCGGCGTGCTGCTCCGGGCTCTGCAGCAGTTGCATCGCCCCGATCACACCCTTTTCGCGCGGACCGTCGGAACCCTTGAGCGCCTTGGTCATCCGCGTGACGATCTCGGTGGTCGACTCGCCGGCGTCGGAGGTCAGCACGGCCACGTTGTCCTGCATGTAGTCGCGCAGCCACGGGTTGGCCGAGAACTGCACCCGGTGGGTGACCTCGTGCAGGCACACCCACAGGCGGAAGTCCGACGGGATCACCTTGAGCTGACGTTCGACGTTGATGATGTTCGGCGTCACCACCATCAGCACACCCGGTTCGCCGGTCTCCGGGTCGGGCGTGAACGGGTCGTACTGGCCGAGGATCGCGGTGGAGAGGAAGGCGAGCAACCCGCCGGCCTGGAGGCCGCCGAATCGGGCCCCGAGTCCGGGCGATCCCGCATCGATCGACTCGTCGGAGCCGAGCATCGAGCGCATCGACCGGGACGCGGCGTCGATCCACCCGGCCCGGTCGAGGACCCGGGTGGTCGGTACGCGCAGGCCGTCGGCGAGCCCGGTGACCTCACGGACCGGGGCTTCGGCCCGGGTCGCGGCGTCGGCCAGTTCCGCACGGGCCGCCTCGTAGGTGTAGGCCGTGGTCTTGGGACCGGGACGGGCGAGACGTTTCGCGGTTGACGCCGCGAGCGACCAGTCGATCTGCGACCCGATGCCCGGTTGACGGTCGGCGGTCTCGGCGACCTCTGTGGTCCCGGCGTCGGTGACGTCCGACCCGGCGGTTCCTGAAGTGGTCATCGGCACCCGCACTCTCTCAGTTGACCCACCACGGCGTCGAGGGCGGGTCGCGCGTCCGCCGGCGAGGTGCCGCCGGACATCAGGGCGAACGACAGCACGCGGCCGTCGACTGTCTGCACTATGCCGGTCAACGAACTGACCCCGGTGAGTGTTCCGGTCTTGGCGCGCGCCCAGCCCGCGCCCGGGTTGCCGGGGGCGTCGAACCGGTCCGCGAGCGTGCCGGTGCCACCGGCGATCGGCAGCCCGTCGAGCATCGGGCGCAGCGCCGGCCGGCTGGGTCCGCTCGCGGCCGTCATCACGGCGTCGAGCAGTTCCGGCGTGGTGCGGTTGGCGTACGAGATCCCCGACGCGTCGTGCAGGGTGGTACCCGCCCACTGGTCCGGGAACATCGACGACAGCACCTGTTCGATCGCCTCGACGCCGCCGGCGTGCGTCGGCGGCCCGCCCCGGTGCACCGACAGTTCGATGGCAAGCGTCTCCGCGAGCACGTTGTCGCTGTAGCGCAGCATGTCGTTGACCCGGGTGACCAGCGGCGCCGACTGGACCTTCGCGATGACGCGGTCGTTCCCGGATGCGGGTGCGCCGGAACCGGTCACCTCCGTGACGGGACCCTCGACGCCGAGAGCCGCGGCCAGCGCCTCGCCGGCCATGATGCCCGGGGCCGCGGTGCGCGGCGAGTACTCGTCGAGCGGTTCGAGCCGGGCGCCGTCGACCATCAGCGATTCGATCGGCGCGATGTCGCCACCCTGGATGTCCCGGCGGTCCCAGGTGGTGTCCATCGTCGGACCCGAGAACGCGCGCAGGTCGACGGCCACCGACGTCACCGGGATCTCGGTGTCCTCGATCTGCCGCGCCAGGTCGGCGATGCGACCGGGGTCGGTGTAGAAGGTGTCGGTGCCGGCGGGCTGTGCGGACAGGGTCGGGTCACCCGCACCTCGGAGGATGATCTGCCCGTTGCTGCCGGCCACCACCGTCGTGGTCAGTCGCTGATCGTGCGGCACGGCTTCGAGCACGGCAGCCGCGGTCAGGATCTTGGCGTTCGACGCGGGGATCCGCGGACGCTCGGGGTTGCCGGTCCACAGGACCGCGCCGGTCAGCGAGTCGCTGATCATGCCGGTGAGTTCGCCGAGCGCCGGATTCCGCAGTGCCGGCGCGATGGCCCGCGACACACCGCTCGGCGTGGGCTCCGGCGCGGAGGCGACCACCGGGTCGATCCGGGGGTCGACGGCGATCGCGGCGGGCTGCGGGGGAACCCCCGGCGGCAGTTCGGGTTCCCGGTCGAGCCGGAGCGCGATGATCACCGAGGCCGTCGCGACGAGGGCCAGGATCACCACCGCGGTGATCGTCCACCACAGGAGTCTCCGACCGGAACGACCGCCGTTTCGGGTGGATGCGCCCACAAAGCCTCCGGGTCTCTCGCGGTTGACGGTCGATGGAACGGCCCGGACATACGCACAACAAGGGGTACGAACATCGAGGTCGCCGGACCAACAGTATCGTTGGGGCAGCGTGCGGGCGTTTCGGCCCGACGCGGCATCCCCGATCAAGACTGCCAGGAGGAACTGTGGAATTCGATGTGACCATCGAGATCCCCAAAGGTGGCCGCAACAAGTACGAGGTCGACCACGAGACGGGCAAGGTCTACCTCGACCGCTACCTGTACACCTCGATGGGCTACCCGGCCGACTACGGCTACATCGACGGCACCCTCGGTGAGGACGGCGACCCGCTCGACGCGATGGTCCTGCTCCCCGAGTCGGTGTTCCCCGGCATCATCGTGCGCGCACGGGTCGTCGGCATGTACACCATGACCGACGAGGCCGGTGGCGACGACAAGCTCCTCTGCGTCCCCGCCAAGGACGTGCGCTGGGACCACATCAAGGACATCTCCGACGTGTCCGAATACGAGCTGGGACCCATCGCCCACTTCTTCGAGCACTACAAGGACCTCGAGCCGGGCAAGGAGGTCGACCCGGGCGGGTGGGTCGGCCGCGACCAGGCCGAGAAGATCGCACAGGAGGCCATCGATCGCCTCGCTGCGCACCCCGACGCGGCCAACGAGCCCTCGCGCGGCTGATCTCTCCCACACACGAGACCGCCGGCACCATCATCCGAGATGGTGTCGGCGGTCTTGTCTGGTCACCAGGTGGCTTCGACTCGGCGCCTCGACCTCGACGCGCTCCTTCGTCGCTTGCTCGGCCCGGCGGCTACGCTCGGTGCCGGCTCAACCAGCAGTGGGTCAGGCCACGCGGTGCCGCTGCTCGGCGAGCACCGGCAGGATCTGTTCGCGGATGCGGCGTTCGGTGGCCGCGCCGTCGATCGGGATGAGGATCACGGCGTCGGCGACCTCGGCTGCGTAGATGTCGCGGACCAGCGTGATCAGTCCGTGTGTCGTCCCGATGTAGCGGATGGTCCCCGAGCCCGTCTCCGACGACGCGTCCACCGCCGCAGCAGCGGCCGTGCGCGCCGACGCGGCGTCCGGGGCGACGGCCACCTCCACCTCGAGTGCGACCACGAACTTGGCCTGATCGTGGCTGCCGGCCCGCAGCAGGGAGCGGGCGCGCTGCGCCTCGCGGAGGGTCTCACGCCGCACGACGATCGGAAACGTCTGTGCGAGATCGTCTCCCGCGAGCGCGATCTGGAATCCCGGACGTCCGATGCTGATCGGGGCCGTCGGGGTGGCAGTCGGTGCGGCGATCACGGTGCCGCGGTCAGCACGTGCGTCGAGTTCGATGGTCATCTATTCACCCCTGGTCGAGTTCGGTCGGTCTGTTCGGTTCGCGCCCGGAAGGCATCGAGAATCCGGTCGATGTCGTCGACGGTGGTGCCCGCTCCGAAACTCGCGCGCACCTTGTCGGCCGGCGGTGCGAGGCCGTCGACGGTGTAGCCCGCGATCCCCGCGCGGTCCGTGGAATCGGTGAAGATCCGCAGCGGCGTGAAGCCGCCGATCGCGGCCAGGCCGGCGTCGAGACGTTCGGCGAGGCGGCGTTCGTGCAGCCCGATCGTCTCGGGTCCGAGATCGGCGAGCACCCGACACGCCTCGGCGACCGCGATCGCCCCGGAAACGCCGTCGGCGTCGGGCGAGACGTCGACGTCGGCGGCGTCGAACCAGTCACGACGGCCGATGAGGACGCCGGCGCCGTCCGTCTTCCGACCCGGTGCACCGAACGCCAGGTAGTCGATGCCGTGGCTGACGACGGAGACGGGCCGGTGCCCGACGAGTTGCGCGGCGTCGACCAGGATGCGGGCCCCGGACCGGTGCGCGAGCGAGGCGAGCCGGCCGATCGGCAGCACCTCGCCGGTGATGTCCGATACTGCGGCCACGACCAGGAGCGATGCCGGCGCCGAGGCGAGCTCGGTCTCCAGCGCGACCAAGGTGTCCTCGATGGTCTCGCAGGCCGGGACGAACCGCGCCCGGTCGCGCCCCTGCCGTGGTGAGCACCACCGCAGCAGGTCGGCGCCCTGCCCGACGTCGAGGACGACGACGTCGCCGGGAGTGATGCGCGCCGCGAGGTCGAGGGCAACGGCGGCATCGCGGGTGAAGACGACGGTGTCGTCGACCCGCGCACGGACGAACTGCCGCACCGATTCCCGGGCGGCGTCGAAGCGGACGTCGACTGCGGGCGACAGGCGACCGGCGGGTGCGGACAGGACAGCGGTCACGGCAGGAAACTCCTCAGACAATTCGCGCTTGCCGCGTCCGGTCGGTACGCGGCCGGGTCGTCACCCGGAGCACCCCACCGCGAAGGAGGGTTGCCGACCAGCGAGCCGGGGCTTGTCACTGGCACTCATGACCTACGACCAAGGGTCGTCGATCTCGCGCGGACGTGTCAATTTTCACTCAACGTGATCGGAAGTTAGGGCACACTTACCTGTAGCGTGTCAGGGGTGTCAGCGACTGATGTGTTCGTGTTGTCCCGCCCGCACGGCACCGTGCGGGGCATGGGCGCGGTCCGTGCGTTCACCGACGTCGACGCCGCCTCGGCCGCCCTGCGCGCCGGGACCGTCGACGGTCTGACCGGCGCGATCCCCTTCGACCTCGCCGACCCCGCCGCGCTGGTGGTGCCCGAAGTCCTGCACGTCGACGCGGCGCCGCTGGCGGGCGGGCCGCCACTGACGCGCACGCCGGTGTCGACGACCCTGTACCCCACGGCCGACGAGCACCGCGAACGGGTCGCGCACGCGGTGAAGCGGATCGTCGCCGGCGACGTCGGCAAGGTTGTCCTCGCCCGCAGCGTCGACATCGTGCTCGACGCCGAGGTCGAGCCTCTGCGACTTCTCGACGCATTGGCGGGCGGCAATGCCGGACACAACGCATTCATTGTCGATCTCGGCGCGGCCACCGGCTCGGGTTCGTGGCTGTTGGGCGCGAGTCCCGAAGTGCTGCTGCGCAAGTCGGGTTCCGTCGTCACCTGCCACCCGTACGCGGGATCGGCGCCGCGGTCACCCGACCCGGTCGTCGACCGCGCCGCTGCCGACGGATTGTTCTCCTCGGCGAAGGATCTCGCCGAGCACGCCTTCGTCGTCGACCACCTGCGAGACCGGCTGGGACACCTCTGCGACGACGTCGACGCGCCGTCGACCCCGCAATTGCAGTCGACCGGGGAGGTCTGGCATCTGGCCACCCCGATCCGCGCGCGGCTTCGGGACCCGGCGACCACTGCGCTCGATCTCGCACTCCTGCTCGGCCCCACCCCGGCGGTCTGCGGCACGCCGAGTGATGTTGCTGCGCAGATCATCCGCGAGGTCGAGGGTGAGCGCGGCTTCTATGCGGGGGCGGTCGGCTGGTGCGACGCCGCCGGCGACGGGGAGTGGATGGTCACCATCCGGTGCCTCGAACTCGAGGCCGATCGTCGCAGCCTCCGGACGTGGGCCGGCGGCGGTATCGTCGAACACTCCGACCCGCAGGGCGAACTCGAGGAGACGGCGTTCAAGCTGCGGACGGTCCTGAACGCGTTGGGCATCGCCGCACTCGACTGAGCGGATCAATTGCGGACGCGCGCGATCTTCGCCCGTTACGCTCGTCGATGATGCCCGACGACCTGATCATCGCCCGAAATCCGGAACAGGGCTCCTCACTGCCCTTTCTGGTCCGGATTCCGCTCGGCAGTGACGGGATCGTCTTGAAGGTGAGGGAGACCTGGCCGCGAACCAGCAAGGTCTATTGTCATCGCGCCGACGAATGGCCGACCACACCGCAGATCGTCGAACGTCTTCCGGTTCGGTCGGTGACGCGGCGCGGGGCGGCGATCGATCTGGTGCTCGACCGCGCTCGCGAGAATCGGTCACAGTTCGTCGTCACGCGGGCTCGCGGACGCGAGATGATCTTCTGGCAGACGCGCAAAACCACCAAGCAGGCGCGTCCAAACGTCACGCTTCCCAAGGCTCGGGCACACGGCCAGGCGCTCGAGATCGTCGTCGACACAGGCGAGAAGTACGCCTACTCCTTCGGTCATCAACAGGCGACCACCACTCGACACCGCCTCGATGCCGGCGATTACGCGATCGTCGAGGACGACCAGGTGGTCGCCGCCGTCGAACGCAAGTCGATCGACGACCTCGGCAACGGTCTCATGAAGGGAACTCTCACCTACCAGTTGGCAGGTCTCGCGGGACTCCGACGCGCCGCGGTGGTCGTCGAAGCCTCATACAGCAAGGTGTTCACGCGCGAATACGTCAGCGGCGCCGCGCTGGCCGAGGCGGTCGCCGAGGCGCAGGTCCGGTTTCCGACCGTGCCGATCGTCTTTTGCGACAACCGCAAACTCGCCGAGGAATGGACCTACCGCTGGCTCGGTGCCGCGCTACACGAATGGCGGCTCACCGTCGGCAGCGAGCCCATCGTGCAGGGCCTGCACGGTCCACCGGCGACACCGTCGGAGATCAGGGCGTGGGCTCGCGCCCAAGGGATCGAGGTGCCCTCCAAGGGACGGATCCCGAGTACGGTGCGAGCGGCCTGGGATCGCCGGAACGACTGAATGGCACCACCCTCCGGGGACTCGGCCCCGCTCACCGAGGCGGATTCGCGCTGTGCCGCAACGGAATACGTCAGCGCGTACCCTCAGCCCAGCGCGTGGTCCAGGTCGCCCAACAGGTCGTCGACCCCTTCGAGGCCGACCGACAGCCGCACCACCGAGTCACTCAGACCGATCGCCGCGCGTCCCTCGGGACCCATCGCACGATGAGTGGTGGTCGCCGGATGCGTGATCAGCGACTTCGAATCTCCGAGATTGTTGGAGATGTCGACGATCCGCAGGCCGTTGAGGACCTCGAAGGCGCGTTTCTTGCCGTCGATGCCATCGTGGTCGTTGAGCTCGAAGGTCACCACCGTGCCGCCGCCGGACATCTGCGACTTCGCCAAGTCGTACTGCGGGTGTGACTGCAGGAAGGGGTATTTGACCCAGCGCACGCGCGGATCGCTCTCGAGGAACTCGGCGATCCGCAGCGCCGACGACACCGAGGCGTCGACGCGCAGACGCATCGTCTCCAGCCCCTTCACGAGGGTCCAGGCGTTGAACGGACTGAGTGCCGGACCGGTGTGTCGCATGAGTTGCTGCACCGGACCGTCGACGTACTCCTTGGTTCCGAGTACCGCGCCACCCATGACGCGCCCCTGGCCGTCGATGTGCTTGGTGCCCGAGTACACGATGACGTCGGCGCCGAGTTCGAGACCCCGCTGCAGCAGCGGGGTGGCGAAGACGTTGTCCAGCACCACCTGTGCGCCCGCGGCGTGCGCCAGTTCCGAGACCTTCACGACGTCGACGAGACTCTGCATCGGGTTCGACGGTGTCTCGAAGAACACCGCGTCGGTGGGCTTGGACAGGGCCCGCTCCCACTGCTCGAGGTCTTCACCGTCGACGAACTCGGTCTCGATCCCCCAGCGCGGGAGGATCTCGTTGCAGACCACGAAGCAGGAACCGAACAGGCTGCGGGCGGCGACGAGACGGTCGCCGGCCTTCAACAGTGCACCGAGCGCGACGAACACCGCGGCCATGCCGCTCGCGGTGGCGAAACACGCCTCCGCGCCCTCGAGCCGGCGCAACCGCTCCTGGAACATCTCGACGGTCGGATTTCCGTAGCGCGAGTAGACAAATCGTTCGTCCTCGCCGGTGAAGGCTCGCTCGGCGGCCTCGGCGGAGTCGTAGACGTAACCGCTCGTGAGATAGAGCGCCTCGGCCGTCTCGTGGAAACCCGAACGCGCCAGCCCGCCGCGAACCGCGATCGTGTCAGCCGAGAGCCCTTCAGGCAGTTCACGACTGACGGGCAGATCAGAACTCACGATTGCCTCCACGGCAGGTTCTCGGCACGCCAGCCCGACGTCCCGCGGTGGTCGTTCTCGTCGAGGGCGCCTTCGAACCCGTCGATCACGTTGTATGCCTTCGCGATACCGTCGGCGGTCGCGGCTTCCGCAGCGCCGATCGACCGGTGCCCCGAACGGCAGATGAAGATGACCTCCTGGTCGTCGGAGACACCGGAATCACGCAGCTGTGCCACGAAGTCGTCGTTGCGACGCCCCTCGGGGAAGGTGGTCCACTCGGCGAAGATCGCGCGCTTGCCCAGGACCTCGAGGTCGGGCACGCCGACGAACGACCACTCCGCCTGCGTGCGACAGTCGACCAGCACCGCATCCGGGTTGTTCTCGAGCTTCTCCCACGCCTCGCGCGGGGTCAGGTCACCGGCATAGCTCATGAGGAACACACCTTCCACTCGCCGTTCTCGCGCACCACGATCGTGTCCACGACGTTCACGTCATCGGGGGTCTTGTCATAGTGCCAATGAACCTTCGCAGTCGCGCGGTCACCGTCGACCACCAGCTCGGTGATCTCCGGGATCTCGATGTGACCGTTGGCGAGCAGCGACTCCCGGTTGTCGGCGAGGAACTGTTCCTCGGAGACGAAGTCGGCCGCCTCGACGTCGGCCGCGCAGGTGTTCGCCCGGTATTCGCCGAAGTTCGGACCGTTGCGCGCGGTGTAGATGTCGTTGATCGCGTACTGGACCTGAGCCGAGTCGCCGGCCCGGTCCTCGGCCGGACGGGTCACATTCGACAGCACGACGCCGAGCACCACGATTCCCACGACGCCGGCCGCGACGAAGAACGGCCAGGCGTTCTTCCACGACGGGGGCTTCTGGTCGCCCTCACCTGCAGCTTCGGCCATGGCGGGCAGTCTATCGAGCGTCCCGGCGGCGGTTGAGACCGGCGTCGTCGGAGCCCGGACGCACCGGGCGGAGCGCCGAACGACGTCGACATCGAACACGTCCTGCGTAAGGTGGCCCTAAGTTCCGCGGCGAACGACGTCGCCGACCGCAACGACCAGCGAGGACCCGGATGCGCGCTTCCACCCACCGTTCACTCACCCTTCTCGTCGGGCTGCTCGCGGCAGCCCTGGTGGTGACCTCGTGTTCGCCGCCGGACGAGACGGTCGACTCCGGCACGGCCCAGGTCCCCGCGCCCGAGGCCGGCGCGATCCCGGTCACCGTGCAGCAGGCCTACGCCCCCGCGACCGTCGACCAGGCACCCAAGCGCGTCGCCGCGATGGGCGTGGGTGACGGCGACACCCTTCTCGCACTCGGCGTCACCCCCACCACGATCGCCCCGTTCGCCGACCCCGACCAGGCGTCGGCGCCGTGGAACGCCGAACTCCTTGCGGACTCCGACCCGGTGGTGCTGCCGAACGCGTCCGGCGCGTTCGGCGATGAGATCCCCAAGGCGCTGGCCACCGAGCCCGACCTCATCACCGCCGTCGGCGCCGATCCCACCCGCGACCAGTTCGATCTGCTGAGCAAGACCGCCCCGACGATCCTGCGGCCCGCCCAGTTCCAGCCGTGGCAGGTGCCGTGGGACGCGCAGACCCGCCAGATCGGTACCGCCGTCGGCCTGCCCGAACTCGCCGATCGCAAGGTGACCGAGACCGAGCAGTTCCTCGCGAACGTGCGGGAGCAGAACCCGCAGCTGGCCGGGAAGACGGCGGTCGTGGTCACCGCCAGCCCCACCGGCGGCGTGTCGATCTACGGCCCCGGCGACGGACGCGGACAGACCCTCACCGGTTACGGACTCACCTTCCCGCCCGCGCTGCAACCCTCGGTGACCAGCGGTTTCTATGGTGACCTGCCGGCCGAGAGCCTGAACCTGCTGGACTCGGCCGACGTCGTCGTCGCCGTCGACTGGCAGGGGTCCAACGACCAGCTCAAGTCCAACGCGGCGTTCAACCGGCTGGCGGTCGCGCAGTCGGGCCGGGTCGTCTATCTGCCCCAGGAGGTCGGCAGCGCGATGTCGGTGCCGACGGTCCTGACGATCCCGTGGGTCGCCGAGCAGGCCGTCGGACCGATCGCGGCCGCCGCGGCGAAGTCGTGAACCGGCCCGGGACCGCGGCGGTCGATCACCCGTTCAGGTGAGGGTTACCTCACAGACGGATTTTGGTCGGGGACAGCGAGCGCCTACCGTAGAAGGGATAGGCCTTATCCATACGCGCGGACATGGGGGTCACCGAGATTTGCTTGTCCTCGCGTGCTGAGCAACGGAAGACACCTACTCCATGAGCGACAACAGCCGCCCGCTGCGGGTTGCGATCGTCGGTGCCGGTCCCGCCGGGATCTACGCCGCCGACGCGTTGATGAAGTCCGACACCGCCAAGGACCGCGGGGTCAGCATCGATCTGTATGAGCGCATGCCCGCTCCGTTCGGTCTGATCCGGTACGGCGTCGCACCCGACCACCCGCGCATCAAGGGCATCATCACCGCCCTGCACAAGGTCCTCGACAAGCCCCAGGTCCGCCTGCTCGGCAACGTCGACTACGGCACCGACATCACCATCGACGAACTACGCGCCCACTACGACGCGGTGATCTTCTCCACCGGCGCCACCGATGACCGCGCCCTCGACATCCCCGGCATCGACCTCGACGGCAGCTACGGCGCCGCCCAGTTCGTCGCCTGGTACGACGGCCACCCCGACTTCCCCCGCACCTGGCCCCTCGAGGCCGAGAAGGTCGCGGTCATCGGCGTCGGCAACGTCGCCCTCGACGTCGCCCGCGTGCTCGCCAAGACCGGCGACGAACTGCTGCCCACCGAGATCCCGGCCAACGTCTACGAGGGACTCAAGGCCAACAAGGCCGTCGAGGTCCACGTGTTCGGCCGCCGCGGTCCCGCCCAGGCGAAGTTCACCCCGCTGGAACTGAAGGAACTCGACCACTCCCCCAACATCGAGGTCATCGTCAACCCCGAGGACATCGACTACGACGAGGGTTCGGCCGTCGCGCGCCGCGGGTCGAAGATCACCGACCAGGTCGCCACGATCATCGAGAACTACGCGATCCGCGAACCCAAGCAGGGCGCGATCCACAAGTTGTTCCTGCACTTCTTCGAAAGCCCCACCGAGATCCTCGGCACCGACGGCAAGGTCGTCGGTCTGCGCACCGAACGTACCCAGCTCGACGGCACCGGCAACGTCAAGCCCACCGGCAAGACCACCGACTGGGAGGTCGGCGCGGTCTACCGTGCGGTCGGGTATCTCTCGGACAACCTGCCGCAGATCCCGTTCGACTCCCAGGCCGGGGTCATCCCGAACGAGGCCGGACGCGTCTTCGACGAAGGGCAGCAGCTGACCGGTATCTACACCACCGGTTGGGTCAAACGCGGCCCGGTCGGCCTCATCGGCCACACCAAGGGCGACGCCAACGAGACCGTCGACTGCATCCTCAAAGACATGGAAGCCGGCACGCTGCTCGAACCGGCCCACCCCGGTGAGGACGCCATCGTCGAACTCCTCGAGTCCAAGAACATCCCGTTCACCACCTGGGACGGCTGGTACCGCCTCGACGAACACGAACGCGCCCTCGGCGCCGCCGAAGGCCGCGAACGCGTCAAAGTCGTCGAACGCGAGGACATGCTCGCCGCATCGGAGCCGGACAAGGTGTCCCGCCCTTCCGCATGACCCCGCTTCCCGCCGGCTGAGTCCACCCCCGCCGGCTGAGTCCACCCCCGCCGGCTGAGCCTGTCGAAGCCATAAGAGCGGCGGCCGAGTTCTCTCGGTCGCCGCTCTTTCGCATGCGCCCGGCGGGTGCGGGGGCGTCCTCCCCGCACGCCGCCCGGCGCGAATGGCTCAGTTGTGGTGCATTCTCAACTGTCGTCGGATGAGGTCAGCGACCCGGAATCGCCGGCACGCCGGCGACGTCGGTGCCACCGCCGGTCAGGGCGGCCGCTGAAGCGGAGGAGCCCGTACCGAATCGGTCCAACGGGTTGTCGATGCGCCGGACGTTCCACCAGAAACCGGCGTTGTCGGTCAGGTTCTCGGCGTAATCGGAGATCGCGTACCCCGCGATGGAGGACGGGAAGCAGCCGAACCAGGTGGTCTTGATGGTGAGCGACTCGTTCTTCTTCAGCAGCGACTTGAACTTCGTCGCGCCGTTGATCTCCTGCAGCGTGACGTTGCGGAAATCGCCGTCACGCGCGGTGACGCGCATGAACCGGGTCATGCTCCACGCCTGATTCCACGGCGTTCCAGGGGCTGCGAACTGGCAGTAGACCCCGCCCGTCATCTGGAGGTTGGGAACGGCGGCCTGTGCCGGCGCGGCACCCACCAGCGATCCACCGGCGATTCCTGCAGCGACCAGAACCCCTGTGAGAGCCCGTTTCAGCGATTTCATCGATCCTCCTCGTTCGTAGGCGACACTGTGTTTCCCGACGTCGCCGTCGTGGGAGCGGTTCACGCCACCCCACCGACGACCGGTCTTGCTGCGGTCGGCCCGAGATGCCCACCGACACCGGGACTATCGACCCAGCCTGAGCGAAGTGTTACCGCGCGCACAGCGATCCCTCAGGTTTCGTCGGCAATTCGTTATACGAACGACACCCGCCGAGGCGCTCGACGCTGCGCGCGACGCCGCGTCGAAGAAGGTTGGTAAGGTTTACCTTCGTGCGCCGATCCCTCCGACTTCTCGGAATCCCGCTGCTCCTGGCGGTCCTCGCAGCGCTGGTCGTCGCGTCGGTTCTCTTCGGCACCCGACCGGTCCCGGTCGACGAGATCTGGCCCAGCTTCACCGCTGGTGTCGAAGAGATCTGGAACGCGCTGATCAACCTACGGATGCCGCAGGTGCCCAAGGATTCCGATGTCGACGGCATCGTGTGGGATCTGCGCGTGCCGCGCACTCTGCTCGGCCTCGCCGCCGGACTCGCGATCGGCGCGGCCGGTGCCATCACCCAGGGCCACACCCGCAACCCGATCGCCGATCCCGGCATGCTCGGCGTCAACGCGGGTGCCGCCTGCGCGGTCGTCGGCGGCATCTACCTGCTGGGCATCACCAGTCCGATCGCGTTCATGTTCTTTGGTCTCGTCGGGGCGATCATCGCCGCCACCGTGGTGTTCGGACTGTCGTCGCTGAGCGGCTCGAGCCCACTGACCCTGGTCCTCGCCGGCACCGGCCTGACCGCGATGCTGACCGCCATCACGTCCGCGATCGTGCTCGTCGACACCAATTCGCTGGACCAGTGGCGCTTCTGGAGCGTCGGCTCCACCGCGGGTCGGGGCATCGACGTGTTCTGGGCGAGCCTGCCGTTCATCACGGTGGGCCTCGTCCTCGCGCTGGCGAGCGGCTTCTTCCTGAACGTCCTGAGCCTGGGCGACGACATGACCAAGGCCCTCGGTTCCCGTGTCGTGCTCATCCGCGCCCTCGGCGTCCTGACCATCACGCTGCTCATCGGCGCGGCGACCGCGGCGTGCGGGCCGATCGTGTTCCTGGGCCTGGTCGTACCGCATATCGCCCGCGCCTTCGTGGGCGCCGACTATCGGTGGATCATCCCGTATTCCGCTCTGCTGGGCGCCATCCTGCTCGTCGGATGCGACATCCTCGGCCGGATCGTCGCCCGTCCCGGCGAAGTGCAGGTCGGCGTCATGCTGGCACTGGTGGGCGCACCCTTCCTCATCGTCATGGTCCGCCGACAGAGATTGGGGACCGTGTGAATCCGCCGACCTCCATCAAGACCGACATCACGTCCAGAACCACGACGAAGGGCCGGATCGCACCGCACCCCGGCGGTTATCGGATCGCCGTCGAACCGCTGTCGATGGTGGTGCGACCACGGATGCTCACCGTCGCGGTCGTGTCCACGGCCGTCACGGTCGTCCTGTTCCTCACGAGCGTCGGTGTCAGCGACTTCCCGCTGACCCCCGTCGACGTCGCCCGCATCCTGCTCGGCGGCGGCACCCGCGTCGAGAACGTGGTGGTCTTCGACGTCGCGCTGCCCCGTGCGCTGGTCGCCCTGCTCGTGGGATTCGGTCTGGGCCTTGCGGGTTCGATGACCCAGCTGATCGCCCAGAATCCCCTGGCCACACCGGACATGCTCGGCATCACCGCCGGCGCGAGCGTGGCGGCGGTGACCGCCATCGCGTTCTCGACCACCAGCTGGGGTGCCTGGCTGGGCGATCTCGGCGTCCCGGCGGCGGCGATGATCGGCGGGTTGCTCACCGCGGTCGCGATGTACGTCCTCGCCTGGCCGGGTCGCAAGGCCAACAGCGGCATCAACCCGTTCCGGCTCGTGCTGATCGGCGTCGGGATGACGTGGTTGCTGCAGGCGCTCACCCAGTTCCTCCTCTCGCGCGCCGACATCCGGGATGTGGCTCGTGCGCAGGTGTGGATCGTCGGGTCGGTGTCCAACGTCGGCTGGTCCAACGTGTGGCCGGTCGCCGCCGGTGTCGTCGCGAGCATCATCGTGGTGGTCGTCCTGGCCCGCCAGATCGGAATGCTCAGCCTCGGACCCGATCTCGCCCGCGGACTCGGAGTCCGGACCGGCGCGGTGTCGACGACGCTGCTCCTGACCGCGGTTCTGGTGAGCGCGCTGAGCGTGTCCGCGGCCGGGCCGATCGCTTTCGTCGCGCTGCTGGCCCCGCAGATCGCGCTGCGGCTGGCCGGTACCGCCGTGCCCACGCCGCTCGTGTCCGGTGTCATCGGTGCGTCGTTGGTACTGGGCGGCGACCTGCTGGTGCGTACGGTTCTGCCGGGCGGCCTCCCGGTCGGCATCGTCACCGCGGCGATCGGCGGCCCGTTCCTGATCTACCTGATGATCGTCATGTCCCGAAAGGCGAGCGTATGACCGCGTCATCCCTCGAATCCCCTGCCACCACCGCCCGATTGCGGGGCGTCGGACTGACCGTCGGTTACGACGAACGGATCGTCATCGACGGCCTCGACATCGACATCCCCGATGGTCAGGTCACGACGATCATCGGTTCCAACGGATGTGGCAAGTCGACACTGTTGCGTTGTCTCGCACGGCTGTTGCCACCCCGGGCCGGTGCGGTCTACCTCGACGGCGACGACATCTCCTCGGTCCGGCCCAAACAGGTCGCCCGCACCCTGGCGATCCTGCCGCAGAATCCCATCGCGCCCGAAGGGCTCACCGTCGCCGATCTGGTGGGGCGGGGACGTCATCCGCACCAGCGCTGGTTCGCGCAGGCCAGCGCGGCCGACGAGGCGGCGGTAGCGCTGGCGATGGAGATGACCGACACCCTCGACCTCGCCGACCGCACCCTCGACGCCCTGTCCGGCGGTCAGCGGCAACGGGTCTGGATCGCGCTGACGCTCGCGCAGGACACCGATCTCATCCTGCTCGACGAGCCCACCACCTACCTCGACCTCGCGCACTCCATCGACGTCCTCGACCTGGTCCGCCGGCTCCGCGACGAGCACGGCAAGACCGTCGTAATGGTGCTGCACGACCTCAATCTGGCCGCGCGCTACAGCGATTCGCTGTTCGTCATGCGCAACGGAGCCATCGTCACCACCGGCTCGCCCACCGAGGTCATCGACGCCGAGACCCTCGACGCGGCGTTCGGCCTCCGGGCGCACGTCATGACCGATCCGATCACCGGTGGCCCGCTCATCGTGCCGCTGGACTCCCGGACCCGCGCTACCCCCACCGCGCCCTGATCCGATCAGGGAGCGGGGGGAGGCTCTTCTCGTCCAGCCGGTTTCGCGAGCATCCGCTCGCGAAGAGAGTCGTAGACCGGCGGCGACCCGGACAGATGGGCGACGAGCACCGCGGCGGCCGTCGCGGCCAGCATGGGGAGGGCGACCGTCGTCGTCGCGGTCATCTCCATCACGACGACCATCCCGGTGAGCGGGGCCCGGACGACCGCGCCGAACAGCGCCGCCATCCCGGCGAGGATCATCGCGCCCCGGAGTCCCGACGCACCTGAATCCGGTTGTTGCACAATGATGTCGGCGACCTCGGCGAAGGCGGCACCCCACAGGGCGCCGAGCGCGAGCAGCGGTGCGAACAGGCCACCCGGTGTGCCCGCGGCATAGGAGAGCGGACCCGCGACGAACCGGACGAGGAAGAGCGCGACGAGTGCGGGGAGTACGACACCACCGTCGACGACCGCCTGGGTGAGGCCGTCCCCGCCGCCCGCGGTGCGAGCGTCGAGGGCGAGAAGCGCACCGATCACCGCGCCGATCAGGGCAGCGCGACCGATCGGCGGCACCCGCGAGAACCGGCCGACCCAGCCGAGGGTGCCGAGAACCACTCGGCTGTAGGCGATCCCGATGACTCCGGACACGAGCCCGAAGACCACGAAGACGGGCAGCACCGTCACCGACGGGACGTCGAGGGCGGGGACGTCGAACTCCGGGCGGTCGCCGAGGATGACCCGTCCGGCGGCGACGGCGGCCACCACGGCGAACACCGTGGGCACCACGAGGCGCAACCGGACCGAGCGGCCGACCTCCTCGAGTGCGAAGAGCGCGCCGCCGATCGGAGCCGTGAACGCCACCGCGAGTCCGGCGCCGCTGAGCGACGTCTGCATCACCCGGACGTCGGCGTCGTCGAGACCGCCGCGCCGGCCGGTCTCCGCACCGACGACCGAACCCATGTGCACCGTCGGACCTTCGCGGCCCAGCACGAGTCCCGACCCGATCGCGGCGAGCGCGCCGACGAACTTGGCCGGGATGAGGCGCAGGGGCGCCGGTGACGCCTCACCGCGCTCGACGGCCTCCACGTGTTGGATACCGCTTCCCGCCGCGGTCGGCACCAGCCGGACGGCGAGCGCGCCGAGCGCCGCACCGGTCGCGGTGACCGCGATCGGGAACAGCCACCCGGGGACACCGAGTCCCGCCGACCAGTCGAGCATCTCGACCCGCCAGCGGTCCAGGTGGTCCAGGCACCAGCGGAAGGCTCCACCGAGTACGCCGGTCAGCAGACCGGCGATGACCGCCAGCAGACACAACCGCACCAGGCCGCGGTCGGCACGCTGTGGCGAGATCACACGTGGACGCTACCCCGCCGCGGGTATCACACCGGCTGAATCAACCGCCCCTGCACCACAAGCGAGGCGTTCTGCTTCAGCCGGCGCATCCGGATGCTGACCGAGTACCCGGTGACGCCGCCGATCGCGGCGACCCGGGTGCGCAGATAGTCGTGGAAATGCGCGGTGTCCCGGCAGATCACCGACACCATGAGGTTCCACTCGCCGCTGACCGCCGCCGCGAACGCCACCTCGTCGTGAGCCGCGAGTTCGGTGCCCACCTGATCGAGAGCCGAAGGGGTCACCGTCAACCACAGCGTGGCGCTCAGGCCGAAGCCGAGCCGGTCGGGGAGGATCTCGACGTCGTAGAACAGCGCACCCCCGCGTTCGAGCGTGCGGAGCCGGCGGCGCACTCGTCCGACCGTCCATCCGCAGATCCGGGCCAGTTCGCGGTGCGCTCGCCGACCGTCCTGGGTCAGTGCGTCGATCAGCACGGCATCGTCGGCCGTCAACCGCGCGCCACCCGCCGGGGCATCCGACGACGGATCGTCCTGCTCGGGGTCCTCCGGTAGGTCGTCGACCACAGCAGCCGCAGCGGAAGCGAGGAGGTCGCGGTCCCGATCAGAGAGGTGGCCACCGAATCCGGTCCACCTCGACGCGGGGTGACCGGGATCGAAGGCGTGCAGGACGAGATCGATGCGGACGTCGGTCACCGAGGCTCGGGCGGGGAACGTCTTGGCGATGGCCTCCTCACCGGCCACGCCGAGCGGCGCCCGGATGAGACAGATGATCTCCGCACCACCGGACGCGACATACGCGAAGGCGACATCACGCCGGCGGGCGAGCGAGGACGCGAGCGGTTCCATCCGGTCCGGACGGCACCGCACCCGCGCCACCCACTCCGACTGGCCGCGGACGGACGGCTTGATGATCCCGACGACCTTCATCACGCCGGCCCGCCGCATCGCCTGGTAGCGGCGCGCCGCGGTCTGCTCCGAGATCCCGGCCACCTCACCCAGCTGGCGGAACGTCGCACGCGGCGACACCTGGAGCGCACGGAGGATCGTGCCGTCGATGTCGTCCATGGTGGAGGAAGTGTATCGCCGCGCGACCCACAGTGCCGTATCGATACCGGCACTCAGCATCTGTGCGTGGTTTCGCAGACGCGGACCAGACAATGAACTCCTGCGCCGTTCGGCGACCCTCATCGACCTGCGAAAGCGAGCGCGTTGACCGCGACCATCTCCCCCGTTCCCACCGGCGTACCGACTCCCCCGGCACGCCGGACGGCCACCGTCGTGATGGCCTGCCTCGGCGTCTTCGTCGCCTACCTGCCCATCACGAGCGTCGCCGTCACCCTGCCGGCGATCGGCACCGCCTTCGGCGCCTCGACCGCCCAGTTGTCCTGGGTACAAGACGCGTTCGTCCTGCCGATGGCCGCATTCATCCTCACCGCCGGGGTGTTCGGCGACGTGCACGGCCGTCGCAAGGTCTATCTGGTGGGGCTCTGCCTCACGGCGTCGGGCGCGTTGGTGGCGCTGTGTGCGCAATCGATCAGCATGGTGTGGATCGGACAGGCGCTCGCCGGAACGGGCGCGGCCGCCCTCCTGCCCACGACCCTGGCACTGATCAGTCACGCGGTCCCCGACTTCCGGGAACGGGGCAAGTTCATCGGCATCTGGGCGTCGGCGCTCATGCTCTCGCTGACCGTCGGGCCGCTGGTCGCGGGTCCGGTCGCCGAGTCCGCCGGCTGGCGATGGATCTACCTGCTGCCGATCCCGATCGCCCTCATCGCGCTGGCGGTGGCCGCGACGATGCTCCCGGAATCCCGCGCACCCCATGCCCGTCGCCTCGACTGGTCCGGCCAGATCTCGGCCGCGATCGCCGTCACGGCACTCGTCTTCGGCGTCATCGAGGCCGGCGTCTACGGCTTCGGCGACCCCCGCGTCGTCGCCGCGCTGCTGGCCGCCGCGGTCGCCGCAGTCGGGTTCGTCGTCATCGAAAAGCGTTCGGCGAGTCCGATGCTCGACCTCGACCTCTTCCGGAGCCGCGCCTTCACCGCCACCACCCTGGTCGCGATGATCGCCTTCCTGGCTCTGATCGGGTTCATCTTCGTGCTGAGCATGTATTTCGGGCTGGTTCAGCAACTGGGCACCGTCGAGGCCGGTTGGCGGCTGGCCCTCATGAACGGCGCCTCGATGCTGGTCGGCGGGCTCGCCGGCAAGATGATGCATCGAATTCACGCCCGGTTCCTGATCGGCGGCGGACTCCTGATGGTCGCCGGCGCCCAGTTCGCGCTGCTGACCCTCGACGCCCACACCTCCTTCGCCGCCATCTCGTGGCGTCTGGTCGTGCTCGGGCTCGGGATGGGACTGGTGATGGCGCCGATGACCGCGACCGCGGTGTCGGCCGTGCCCTACCACCTGTTGGGGATGGCCGCGGCTGGGAACAACGCCTTCCGTCAGGTCGGCGGCGCGCTCGGCCCGGCCGTGCTCGGCGCCCTCCTGACCGCCGGTGCGGTGAACTCGTTGCCGCAGAAGCTGATCGATGCCGGTGTCGCCGAGCCGGTACGTGACCGGGTGATCGGTGCGGTCGACACCGAGGGCCTGGCCGCCGCGAGCGGCCTGAACCTCGGCGCCGACGCCCCGGCCGTGATGAGCGCCGTCGGCGACGCCTTCCTCGACGGAATGCGTCTGTGCCTCACGTTCTCCGGCGTGCTCACCGCGGCCGCTGCGATCCTCGCACTCGTGATGCTGCGCCCCGGGCGGGCCGTCGAGGAGCAGCCGGCGGGCTGACCGCCGGTCGGTCCGTCAGCTCCGGCGGCCCCCGACGAGTGAGGTGACGTAGCGCGCCGGGACGTCGAACCACACCTCGCGCACCGGGGCCTGCTGGAGCACCGAGCCGGGCAGCTCGGTCAAGTAGGTCAGACTCAATGTTCCGCTGAAGTCGGGGTTCACGCGCTCGAGCGCCGGGATCTCGATGACGAGCCCGCCGTCGTCGATGACCGCGCGGACCATCGAACCGCGCGGGGTCGTCCACTCGTGGTCGATGGCACGACCCGCCCGACCGGGCACGCTCGACATCGTCGCGAGGACGCGTCGAGGCGTCAGGACTACAGCACCGGTGAAGGGCCGGACGTTGCCCTGCGCCGATCGACCGGGCACTTGCCCGCTGAATCTCAGTGTCACGGGCACGAATTCGACGATGAGGTAGGCGCCGTCGGAGACGACCTGCGCACGGAGGTCGTCTGGGAGCTTGCCGATGCCGAGCATCCGGCGCAGGGAGGCCACCGCCACACCCTAGATCTCGGGACGCCGCGTCGTCAGGAGAACGCCGCCGCCACGTCCGCGGCGCGCCGGAGCTGATCAGGGTCCGAACTCGTCGGGATGAGTTGCACCTCGTCGGTACCGATGTCGGCAAACCGCCGCAGGACCTCGGCGAGCTCGGCCTCGGTGCCCGCCCACCCGGTGGTGGGTGCGATCGCGTCGACGAACTCCGACGGGATCCAGTTCATGTAGTGATGCAGGTGCCGGGTCACCTGCGCTCGGGGACCGTCGCCCTCACCGATCGCGAACCAGAACGACGTCGCGAGATGCGGTGCCGCCCGACCGGCATCCGCCCATGCCGACCGGGCAACATCGAAGAGCTCGTTCTGCTTGCCGGCATCGAGATCAAGGGTGACTCCGGCGATTCCGTCCGCCCAATCAACCGCGCTACGAATCGTCTTCGGCCCGGTGGTCCCGACATGCAGTACCGGACCGCCCTTCCGGTGCGGCGGCGGACCGACCGGCAGGACCGACTCGGTGAGTTTCTCCCCGGCCCACACCCGTTTCATCGTCGCGGCGCGTTCGGCCAGTTGGCGCATGGTCTGCGTCGACGGGTCCGCGCCGACGGCCCGGTAATCCTCGTGCCGCCCGCCGACTCCGAGTGCCACGGTGAGGCGTCCTCCCGACAGCATGTCGCCGGTCGCCAGCGACTTGGCGAGCATCACCGGGTCGTGCAGCTGCGGCACGACGACCGTCATCACGAGCGGCACCCGTCGCGTCCACGCCGCCAGCGCGCCGAGGAGGGTCAGGCATTCCGGATTGTCGAACGCGATGCGTTCACCCCAGCACAGTGAGCTGAACGGACCGTCGTCGATGGTGGTGGCCCACGAGTGGAGCATCTCGGCGTCGAGATCCGGCTCCATCACAGGCATGGTCATCCCGATGCGCACGTGCGACATTCTGACACGGGCACACCACGCCCGGGCGCGATTCGCAGATGTCGCGCATCGTCGCGGAATACGCAACGATGCGCGACATCTGTTGTGTCAGTGCTGGTTCCGTCCCGGACTCCCGGACGCGGCCCGCCCCACGTGCGCCGACCGCACCGGCGAGTTCTTCAATTCACGCAACGCCGTCCGCAGACCCCGTCGCTTCCCGGTCTCGGGGTCGACGCCGAAGTGGTCGCTCATCCCCTCCCGGATCGCGAAGCGCAGCTCCGACGCCGTCTCAGGCGCATCATCCGACGTCGCCTTCAACAACGAGTTCGGCAGTGCCAGCTTGGCGATGGTCCGGAACGACTGGGCATATTGACCCAGGAGGGTCCCCGTCGTGTACGGCAGGTCGTATTTGTCACACAGCTCGCGGACACGCACACCGATTTCCTCGTACCTGCTGCTCGGCAGGTCGGGGAACAGGTGGTGTTCGATCTGATGACTGAGGTTCCCGCTCATGAATCGCATCAGCGGTCCGGCCTTGAAGTTGGCCGATCCCAGCATCTGACGCAGATACCAGCGCGGCTGGTCCTCGTTCTCGAACTCGTCGACCGTGAACTTCTCGGCTCCGTCGGGGAAGTGACCGCAGAAGATCACCATGTACGCCCAGTAGTTCCGGATGATGTTCGACGTGAAGTTCGCGGTGAGCGTCGTCTTCCAGTTCGGACCCGCCAGAGCCGGGAAGATCAGATAGTCCTTGGCCGCCTGTTTGCCGACCTTGGTGCCGATCACCCGGAGATCCTTGGCCGCCTGACGGTAGGTCTTCTCCTTGTTGCGCAGCTTCTCCGTCTCCAGGTGATGCAGCGCGACACCGTATTCGAAGAACGTACCGAGCGTCAGGTTGTAGATCGGGTTACCGACGTTCCACCACTCCCAGGGCTGGTCCCGGGTGACGCGCAGGATTCCGTAGCCCACGTCGTCGTCCATCCCGACGACGTTCGTGTACTTGTGATGGACGAAGTTGTGCGAGTGCTTCCACTGCACGCTGGGGCAGGTGGTGTCCCACTCCCACGACGCCGAGTGGACCTCCGGATCGTTCATCCAGTCCCACTGGCCGTGCATCACGTTGTGGCCCAGTTCCATGTTCTCGATGATCTTGGCCAGCGAGAGCATCGCGGTTCCGGCCGCCCAGGCGACCTTCTTGTCGCTGAACATCAGGGCGAGCCGGCCTCCGGCAGCGAGGCTGCGCTGCAGGGTGATGGCCCGCCGGATGTACTTGGCGTCGGCTTCACCGCGCGATTCCTCGATGTCCCGGCGGATGGCGTCGAGTTCGGCGCCGAGGGTCTCGATGTCGCTCTCGGTGAGATGTGCGTATTGATCGATGTCGGTGATGGCCATGAAGCCTCCTACAGATCGAGGGTGCATTCACCAGACACAGCGCTGATGCATGTCTGGATTCGTTCTCCTTCGCGACGTTCCTCGCCGGTGCGCAGGTCACGCACGTATCCCCCGGCGAGCGGCACGACGCAGGTCTGACAGATACCCATCCGGCAGCCGAACGCCATCTGGATTCCCAGGTTCTCGCCCGCCTCGAGCAGCGTTGTGGCGCCGTCGATCTCGGCTTCTTTGTCCGAGATCGCGAACTTCACGGTCCCGCCTTCGCCACCGTGGTCGGTGCGGGCGATGGCGAAGCGTTCCACGTGCAGCCGTTCGCGCAGGCCGCCGTCCTCGTAGTGGGCCTCCATCGCGTCGAGCAGCGCCACCGGTCCGCAGGCCCAGCACTCGCGTTCGCGCCAGTCCGGTGCCCACTCGTCCATCCGCGAGACGTCGAACTTGCCCATCTCCTTGGTCAGCTGGAGATTCAGATCGTAATCATCGGCCTCGTCGGCGAGCTTCTCCATCTCGTCGAGGAAGATCACGTCGTCGCGGGTGGGCGCGGAGTGGATGTGCACGATGTCGGGTGTCTGACCGTGCGAACTCAGCTGACGCAGCATCGCCATGACGGGAGTGATCCCGCTGCCCGCGGTCACGAACAGGATCTTGCCCGGAACCGGCTCGGGCAGATGGAAGTCGCCCTTGGGCGACTGCAGCCGGATGATCGTCCCGGGGCTGACGCCGTCGACGAGATGCGACGACAGGAATCCGTCGGGGTTCGCCTTGACCGTGATCGCGATGGTCTTGTCCTCGTTGGCGCCGAACGACGTCAACGAGTACGACCGCCAGTGCCACTTGCCCTCGATCTGCAGACCGATCCCGACATACTGGCCCGGTTTGTACGACTCGGGGAACCCCCAGCCCGTCCGAATGGTGACGGTGGCGGTGTCGTCGGTCTCCTTGGTCACGTCGAGCACCTTGCCGCGGAGCTCGCGCGCGCTCCACAGCGGATTGATCAGGTGCAGATAGTCGTCGGGCAGCAACGGGGTGGTCGCTCGGGCCACCAGACCCCGGATGATGTTGACCTCCGGTTTCCGGGCCTCGACCCCGGCCGCCGGCCGCTTGCTCCACTTCAACAGGTTCACTCAGACTCCTCCCCTAGAAATCCCCACGGCTGGAGTTACTGACCGGTATTACCCTTCGGTGCACGACTGTACACATCAATCGGTGACCGCGATCACAAGATTTGATACTGGCAGGTCACGACCGGTGCCGCGACCCGTTCGGTCACCAGGTGAAGACGCCGCCGGTCCAGATGCCCGTCGCGATCAGCGCGAAGAGGAGTTCGATGCCGATCGTCTTCACCGCCGCCTTCAGCGCCGAGAACGCGCCCCGCCACGCGCCGTCGAAGCTGCGCGTGCGGACGAGTTCCGATGCCAGCGCACCCACGATGAAGCCGAGCAGCAGGCCGATGACGGGGACGACGAAGAAGCCGACGATGCCGACCAGGCCGCCGACCACGATCGTGCGGTTCGGGATCGCGTCCGCGCGCAGCGACCGGCCCGCGATCAGATACTTGAGCACCTCGCCGATGCCGATGACGACGAGGGCCAGAGCGAATACCGACCAGGCCCAACCACCCACGACGAGGGCCCAGACGAACAGTGCGCCGACGATGAGCAAGGTGCCGGGCAGGATCGGCACGACGATGCCCACCAGGCCCACCAAGATCACCGCTGCGACCAGCAGCTCACCCCAAAACGGCACCCGGACCTCGTCCGATCACTCGCCGGGCTTCGACGTCGCACCGGGGCGCGCGTCGGCGGGCCGGTCGTCGGTCTTGACCATCGAGGTCATCGCCGGGGCCTGATCGTGCGGGTCCTGTTCCTGCGGGGCCGGCCGTGGCGGCGGGCCCGCCGGACGCGGCGGGATCCCCGACGGGGGAATCGGTGCGGGCGGTACCGGGCGTGGCCCCCCGGCCGGCCGCGGTGCGGGTGGCCGGGGCCCGGGCGGCGGTCCCGGACGACCGGGCGGCGGTCCCAGCGGCGCACCCGGCGGTTTCGGTACACCGGGAGGCGGACCCACGGGTCCGCGCGGCGGGCCGACCGGGCCGACCGGGCCGGGCGGTGGCCCGGGGCGTCGCGGAGGCGCCGGGGACGGGGTCGGCGGAAGGGTGGCGGCCTTGCGAACGGCTGGACGGCCCGGCACGGGTGTGACGAGCGACGCGGCGCGGACGGCACGCTCACGCGCGACCGGCACGTCGTCGGCTGTCGCGGTGACCACGCCCATGCGCCGGCGGTGGAAGCTCTCGGGCTTGCCGAACAGCCGGATGTCGGTCTCGGGTACGGCAAGTGCGGCGGCGACGTTCTCGAAACCGATCGCCGGCTCGTCGAGTTGCCCGTAGATGACGGCCGAGGCACCCGGGGACGCGAGCGTGACGTCGACCGGGAGACCGAGGATCGCGCGTGCATGCATCTCGAACTCGGACAGTCGCTGGGTCGCCATCGTGACGAGGCCGGTGTCATGGGGTCGCGGGCTGACCTCGGAGAAGTAGACGTCGTCGCCCTTGACGAAGAGTTCGACGCCGAAAACGCCGCGCCCGGCCAGCTTTCCGTCACCGAGCGCGGTGGCGATGCGCGCCGCGATCGAGGTCGCCGAGGCGTGCGCGTCGGTGCTCATCTCATGGGGCTGCCAGCTCTCCACGTAGTCGCCGTTGATCTGCCGGTGACCGATGGGCGCACAGAAGTGGGACGTGAGCCGGCCGGTGGCCGGATCGATCGCACGAACCGTGAGAAGGGTGATCTCGTAATCGAATTCGACGAAGCCCTCGACGATGACGCGACTGCCCTGCACCCGACCACCGGTGTTCGCGGTCTCCCAGGCCGAGGCCAGCTCCTCGGGGCCCCGCACGACCGACTGTCCCTTGCCCGACGACGACATGACGGGCTTGATCACACACGGGAACCCGACCTGGCGGGCCGCGACGGTGACCTCCTCGAGGGTGTCGGCGAAGAGATACGGCGACGTCGGCAGCCCGAGTTCCTCGTCGGCGAGACGTCGGATTCCCTCGCGGTTCATGGTGGCGACGACAGCGCTCGCGGTCGGGATGACCTCGGCGATACCGCGTTCGGCGACGTCGACGAGGGCCTCGGTGGCGATCGCCTCGATCTCGGGCACCACGTACGCGGGACGATGCTTGTCGATGACCGCGTGCAGGGCGGCGGGATCGGTCATGTCGATGACCTCGGCATGGTGGGCGACCTGGTGGCCGGGCGCGTCGGCGTAGCGATCGACGGCGACGACCTCGACGCCGAGGCGCTGGAACGCGATCACGACCTCTTTGCCGAGTTCACCGGCTCCGAGGACCATCACCTTGGTCGCGGTCGGACTCAGCGGCGTGCCGATGACGTCCGGCGGCCCGGTCGTCGGCGCCGGCTGGGCTGCGCTGGTCGCACTCTCGCTGTTCGACGTCATCCTCAAATCCTACTTGCCGCCAGCACAGATCCCGGCGTACTCCTCCACCTCGTCGGACACACCAAGGACCGTCGGGTGATCAGCCCGTCACCTCGTGCACGAAGCACCAGCGCCACACCTCGTCCGGTTCGGCCGAACGCATGACCGGGTGTCCGGTCTCGTGGAAGTGACCGGTCGCGTGTCGTCGCGGGCTCGAATCGCAACAACCGATGTGCCCGCACGTCAGGCACTTCCGCAGATGTGCCCAGTGGGTCTCGCCGATCGCGACACAGTCCTGGCAACTGCGGTCGTCGCCCGATGCCGGCGCCGGGTCGGCGGCCGGCGCGGCGTCGAACGACTCCAGTTCGACGCAGCGCGCCGTGCTCGAGGCGTCGGAACCGGACCCCGCCGGCCCGGACGCGGCCGCGGCCGATGACTTCCGCCGAAAGATCTTCATGCCCGACATTATCCATCGGGCCGGCGCGATTAGAGTCGCTCGAATGGGCGCATCGCTACTGCTGGTCGCGGTCATCGCCGTGGCGGTCGCCGCGTTGTGTCGTCGCTATGGCTGGTCGTCGCCGCTGGTGCTGGTCACCGTCGGTCTCGGGATCGCATGGATTCCCGAGTTGCCGTCGGTGGCCCTGGAACCCGAGCTCGTGCTCTTCCTCATCCTGCCGCCGCTGCTGTACTCGGCCGCGCAGGAGAGTTCATATCAGGCGTTCCGCGCCAACTGGCGTGCAATCGGATTCCTCGCGGTCGGCCTGCCGCTGGTGACGACGCTCGTCGTCGGGTACGTCGCATACCTCGTCGTCCCCAACCTCCCGCTCGCGGCGGCGCTGGTCCTCGGGGCCGTCGTCGCACCGCCCGATGCGGTGTCGGCGCAGGCGATCGGCCGCCGGCTCGGTCTGCCGCGCCGGATGATGACGCTGCTCGGCGGCGAGAGCCTGCTCAACGACGCGACCGCCCTGACCGCGTTCCGGATCGCGCTCGCCGCGGCGGTGGGGGCCACCGCGACGGTCGGCGAAGGGGTCCTGACGTTCGCGGTGGCCGCCCTCGGCGGCCTGATCGTGGGCCTCCTCGTCGGGGTGGTCGTGTCCTGGGTGCGTGTCTGGCTCACCGACCCGCCGATGGAGACCGCCATCGGCATCATCGTCCCGTTCGCCACGTACTACGCGGCCGAGGAACTGCACGGTTCGGGTGTCATCGCGGTGGTCACCGCCGGTCTCTACCTCGGCCACCGATCGGTGCGCCTGGGCTATGCGACGCGCCTGCAGGACGAGGCGGTGCGCAAGTCGATCGACACCATCCTCGAGTCGTTCGTCTTCTTGCTCATCGGGCTCCAGCTGCCCATGCTCATCGAGGGTGTCGAGAACAAGTCGTGGACGCAGATCGCCATCGACGCCGCGGCGGTCCTGGCAGCGACGATCCTCGTGCGCATCGTCTGGGTCTACCCGGCGACCTATCTGCCCCGACTGCTCTCGCGACGGATCCGCGACCGCGAGCCGCCGCCGAGTCCGGCGTCGGTGTTCGTCGTCTCCTGGGCCGGTATGCGTGGCGTGGTGTCACTGGCCGCCGCGTTCGCCATCCCCGTCTACACCGAGACGAACGAACCGTTCCCCGCCCGCGCCGAGATCCTGTTCCTGACCTTCGTGGTCGTGGTGGGGACGTTGCTGATCCAGGGCACCACCCTGCCCTGGGTCATCCGCTTCCTCGGGGTGAGCGGCGACGAGCGCGCCCAGGACCGGCTGGCGTATGCGGCCGCGCAGGACCGTGCGTCCCGGGAATCCGAACGGCGCCTCGACGAGTACGCCGCGGAACTGTCCGACGACGATCCGCGCCGGCTCCAGGTGGCGATGCTGCGCAAGTGGATCACCACGCAGCGCAATGTGGCCTGGGAGGAACTCGGCCGGGGTCCCGAGGATCTCGGCGAGAGTCCGACGTCCGCCGGGGCACGACTCCGGACGGAGATCCTGCAGATCCAGCGCGCGGTCTTCATCGCCGAACGCGACGCCGGACGCATCGACGACGAGGTCCTGCGAATCGCGTTGCGCCGGCTCGACTTCGCCGAGGGACAGGGCGACCGGGACGCCTAGCTCCCTGAGGAGCCCGGAGCTTGCGGGCGACCCCCCTCGCTCCCTGAGGAGCCCGGAGCTTGCGGGCGACCCCCCTCGCTCCCTGAGGAGCCCGGAGCTTGCGAAGGGCGTCTCGAAGGGTCCCCCATCCGAACGAACCCGGGGAGTTCTGCCCATTCCCACTCGACAAGCCCTGTCCTACCTTCGCTCTCATGAACACGACCATCACCCGCCTGGCCACTGCCGGCGCTTCCCTCGTTCTCACCGCCGGCGCGCTCGCCGTCGGCACCTCGACCGCGGTTGCCGCGCCCTCGGCACCGTCCTGCGATGCCGGACAACGGACCGTCACCTCCGTCGTCACCGACCGGTCGGCGGCGTCGATCTGTCAGTGGCGCGCCGACGGCACCCTCGAGTACCGGGGTGTCGCGCGTTCGAGTGGGAACACCCTGTGCATCCCGGTGTCCGAGGTGCACGTGCAGGAGAACGGCAGCGGCCGTCACTACTACGTCGCCTACAACAACGGGTACAAGTACTCTGTCTTCGACGGACTGGGCCTGAGCATCGTCGGCCCGGACGGGCGGTTGATCAGCTCCGAAGACGCGATCGGCTGAGCGAGACCCTCACTCGTCGTCGACAAATGCGGCGAACACGGTCGTCTCCTCGGTCCGGCCGCGCAGCGAGGTGGTCTCCTGCTCCTCCCACCGCTCGGCCTCGTCCCGCTGCGCGGCCTTGACCGCCCGTCCGGAGGCCAACGGCCGCCGCGGATCCCGTTTGGCCAGTTCCGACAGGCGGGCACTCTCGTTGACCGGGTCACCGATGACGGTGTACTCGAATCTCTCGATGGCACCGACGTTCCCGGCGACCACGGCCCCGCGGCTGACCCCGACCCCGGCCGACAGGTCGGGCACCTCCTCGGCCAGGCCACGGGCGATGTCGCGAGCGGCGGCAAGAGCGCTGCCGGCGGCGTCGTCGAGGTCGATGGGTGCACCGAAGATGGCGAGCACCGCGTCGCCCTCGAATTTGTTCACCAGGCCGTCGTGTTCCTCGACCGCCCGCACGATGACCGCGAAGAACTTGTTGAGGATCTCGACCACCTCGGTCGGACGGCGCTGTGCGGCAAGTGTCGTCGATCCGATGACGTCGACGAACAGCGTGGCGGCGAGGCGTTCGGTCCCACCGAGTTCCGGGTTCGACGACATGGCCGCCTCAGCGACTTCGTGGCCCACGTGCCGCCCGAACAGGTCCCGTATCCGTTCTCGCTCACGGAGTCCGGCGACCATCGAGTTGAAACCGACCTGCAGGTCGCCGAGTTCGGTGCCGTCGTAGACGACGAGGTCGGCGTTGTCGAGGTCACCGTCGCTCACGCGGTTCATCCCGGCGCGCACGCTGCGGATGGGGCCGGTGACGCTCATGCTCGACAGCAGCGTCAGCAGCAGGCCGGTGAAGAGTGCGGTGACCCCGAGGACCGTGGCCCCGACGAACAGGTCGAGCTTGGAGGTCTCGTCCCGCGCGAGCCCGAAGGCCAGCACCAGCAGGATGCCGATGATCGGGATCGCCGAACCCACCATCCACGAGACGACCGAGCGCGCCTTCACACCGGTGCGTTTGCGTCGACGGTGTCCGGCCGAGATCAGTTCCGCCGCAACGGGACGCAGCGTGAAGTCGATGAACAGATACGAGATCGCCACCACCACGACGCCACTGAGGCTCACCACGAACAGCGTCTTCGGGATCAGCTGCGGGTCGACGATCCCGTACATGATGGTGAGCATCACGGTGGCGATGCCCCACAGTAATCCCTGCACCAGTGACAACCGCCACGGCAGCCGCATCGTCCGACGGGCATCGCGCTTGGTCGGCGCGACGTCGCGGATCGCCCAGCGCAGATCACGGACGCCGACGTAGGTGCCCCATCCGATTCCCACGACGAAGGCTGCGGTGATGTAGACGGGCACCACGATGAAGTTGACCCACCACAGTTCAGCGGTGAAGATGGTCGGCTGCGGGATGCCGACCGCGGTGAGCGCGACCGCGACGATCGCCCCGAACAGGTTGGCCACCACGATCGACGCGGTCAGCAGCGTCTGGATGCGGACCCGCTGTTTGACCGAGCTCTCGCCGACGGAGCCGAGCAGGATGGACCCGTAGTCGCGACTCCCCCGCTTGGCACGCATGGGCACTAGCTAATCACGAGCCGACCGCGATTCCGCGACGAGCTCGCCGAGCGGAGCATCACCCCACCCCAACCCTGCTCTCTAATCCGAAGAAAGCGACCCCATTGCTCCCTGAGGTGTGAGGAGCGCAAGCAACTGCCCGCCGCCCCACTGGCCCCTGAGGTGCGAGGAGCGCAAGCGACGAGCCACGAAGGGCCTGGTGAGACACGTTGCGAGCCCTTCGTGGCTCGCTTCGCTCGCACCTCAGGGAGCATGAAATCAGACGCTCACGGGTGTTCTTTCGTAGACCTCGACGGCCGCCAAGCCGCCGAAACCCCAGGAGCGAAGGGTCAGACGATCTCGCGCCGCACGATCGTCTGGTCCCGTCCCGGACCCACGCCCACGCACGAGATGTGCGCACCCGAGAGCTCCTCGAGCCGCAGGATGTAGTTCTGCGCGTTCTGGGGCAGTTCGTCGAAGGTCTTGCACTGGGAGATGTCCTCCCACCAGCCGGGCATCTCCTCGTAGATCGGCTTCGCGTGGTGGAAGCCGGTCTGGGTCATCGGCATCTCCTCGACGCGCTCACCGTCGACCTCGTAGGCCACGCAGATCGGCACGGTGTCGAGGCTGGAGAGGACGTCGAGCTTGGTGAGGAAGTAGTCGGTGATGCCGTTGACGCGGGTCGCGTAGCGGGCGATCACGGCGTCGAACCAGCCGCAGCGGCGGGCGCGACCGGTGGTGACACCCACCTCGCCGCCGGTCTTGGCGAGGTAGGCGCCCCACTCGTCGAAGAGTTCGGTGGGGAACGGTCCCGAGCCCACGCGGGTGGTGTAGGCCTTCAGGATGCCCAGGACGGTGGTGATCTTGTTGGGTCCGATGCCGGCGCCGACCGCGGCGCCGCCGGCGGTCGGATTCGACGACGTCACATACGGATAGGTGCCGTGGTCGACATCGAGCAGGGTGCCCTGGGAGCCCTCGAGCAGCACCGTCTCGCCGTTCTCCAGGGCCTGGTTGAGCAGCAGCCGGGTGTCGGCGATGCGGTGCTTGAATCCTTCGGCCTGCCCGAGGACCTCGTCGACGACCTGCGCCGGGTCGAGGGCCTTGCGGTTGTAGATCTTGACCAGGATCTGGTTCTTCAGCTCGAGCGCCGCCTCGACCTTCTGGGTGAGGATCTTCTCGTCGAGGACGTCGGCGACGCGCACGCCGACGCGGGCGATCTTGTCCTGGTAGCAGGGGCCGATGCCGCGACCCGTGGTCCCGATCTTCTTGTTGCCCAGGAAGCGCTCGGTGACCTTGTCGATCGCGACGTGGTACGGCATGAGCAGATGCGCGTCGGCTGAGATCAGCAGGCCGGAGGTGTCGACGTCGCGGTCCTCGAGGCCGCCGAGCTCGGTGAGCAGCACGCCGGGGTCGACGACCACGCCGTTGCCGATGACGTTCTGCACGCCGGGCGTCAGGATGCCGGACGGGATGAGGTGCAGCGCGAAGGATTCCCCGGTGGGGAGTACGACGGTGTGCCCGGCGTTGTTGCCACCCTGGTAGCGGACAACCCAGTTGATCCGGCCTCCGAGGAGGTCGGTCGCTTTGCCTTTGCCCTCGTCACCCCACTGGGCTCCGATAAGCACGATCGCGGCCATGTCCGGTACTCCTTTGTGTGGCGCGCTTGGGACCAAACCTGACCAACACTACTGGGTCGGCGCGCTCGATACGCTATCCGCGTGCCGTTTGCCCTTCTGAGCCAGACCAGCCGCGCCGACGACAAGAAGGCCGTCCGCGCCGCGGTCGCCGACGCCCTCACTGATCCTGGCGTCACCCGACTCGTCGTCGAGCCGCGCGTCGCGGAGCGCTTCGCACCGACCGTGGCGCACGAGAACGACATCTTCCTGTCCCAGGTGCTGGCCGCATTGATGGTCACCGAACGACTCGACGTCGAGATCGCATACGTCTCCGCCGAGGCCACGCCCGCGACGCGTCGCTACCGGTTGCCGCACGGGCCGGCGGCCCGCGAGCTCGCCGAACACGGCTCGGCGGTCGCGGTGCCGCTCATCCGCGACGACGCCGCGACCGTCATCGTCGGCAGCGCGCGTCACCTGGGCGCCGAGGGCGCGAAGCTGCACGGTGAGACCTACGTCGACAACGAGCGCCTCTTCGACGGCGAGGTGCGTTCGATCCTCATCGAACCGACCCTGACCGCACCCGGCCTCCGCGCGCAGGTGGAGCGGATGTTGTTGCCGGGCAAGTGGTTCACCGGGCGCGCGTGTCAGACGGGCGGGACCAACGTCGTCGTCGAGCGCGAGGGCGTCGTGAACCCGCGCGTGCTCAAGCGCTCGACGTTCTACCGCCACGTCACCGATCTCCTGCTGGTGCGCCCCTGATCCGGGACTCAGGCGACCGGCCGCGCCTGGGGGCCCGTCGTGAGGTGGAGATCGTCGCGCCGGATGAGCGTCGTGGCCACGACGCTGATGATCGCGGTCAGCACGAGGTAGCCGGC
Organism: Gordonia sp. ALPHA1B1; assembly: GCF_005502615.1. Classification (NCBI taxonomy): domain Bacteria; kingdom Bacillati; phylum Actinomycetota; class Actinomycetes; order Mycobacteriales; family Gordoniaceae; genus Gordonia; species Gordonia sp. ALPHA1B1. The sequence goes on from NZ_SCOC01000017.1 coordinate 68,594, forward strand.
GGCGAGCCACGGTGACCCGCCGGCCGCCCCGATCAGCGCGGTCAGGATCAGCGGCGTCAGGCCCGAGGCGTAGATGCCGGAGAACTGGTAGACGACCGACAGTCCGGTGTACCGCACCGGGGTCGGGTACAGACTCGCGAACAGGGTGCCCTGCGCGCCCTAGAAGAGTGCGTGGATCACCCCGAAGACGATCACCAGTCCCACGGTGAACCACAGCAGGTTCGAGGTCCCGAACAGTGCGAAGACCGGATAGACGGCCACGCCGTAGGCGGTGATCCCGATCAGGTAGATCGTCTTGGCGCCGTACCGGTCGGTGAGCAGTCCGGAGAACGGCAGCAGGGCCGCCATCACGAGCGAGGCGATGGTCACGGCCACCAGGACCGGGACCTTCTCCATGTCGAGTTCGCTGGTCGCGTAGGCGATCGCGAAGACGCCCCAGGTGTTGAAGGCCGACCCCTCACCCCACCGGGCGAGGAGGCCGAGGACGGTGTTCCGCGTGTTCGGCGGGACCACGACGTCGCGCAGTGGTGCCGTGGACTTCTTGGCGAGCTCGGCCACTTCGGCGAACGCCGGCGTCTCGTCGACCTTCAACCGCACGACGAACCCGATGACCACCAGGACGATGCTCACCAGGAACGCGATGCGCCAGCCGTAGGTCAGGAACGCCTGCTCGTCGAGGGCCACCTGCAGCAGCGCGAACACTCCGGTGCCCAAGGCGAGTCCGAGGGCCAGGCCGATCTGCGGGATGCTCCCGAACAGACCGCGCTTGCCGTCCGGGCTGTGCTCGACCGACAGCAGCACCGCACCTGCCCACTCCCCGCCCAGCGCGAAACCCTGCACGATGCGCAGGAGGAGCAGGAGGATCGGGGCGAGCACACCGACCGTCTCCGCGGTGGGCAGCACACCCATCAGGGCGGTCGCGACGCCCATCATCACCATGGTGATCGCGAGCGTGCGCTTGCGGCCGATGCGATCGCCGATGTGCCCGAAGACGACTCCGCCGATCGGGCGCACGACGAAGCCCACCGCGAACGTCGCGAAGGACAGCAGGGTGCCGACGAACGAGCTCTGGTCGGGGAAGAACAACTGGTTGAACACGAGGCTCGCCGCGGTCGCGTAGAGGAAGAAGTCGTACCACTCGACGGTGGTGCCGAGAAGGCTTGCGGCGACGACGGTCCGGAGCCGTTTGCGACGTTCGACGTCGGTCTCACCGGCGAGCACGGGTGGAAGTGTGGAGGTAGCCATGACCGACACACGGTAACGACGCGGCCCCCCGATCCGACGACTACGAATCAGCGTGAACGAAAAGTTGCGGTCGGCGTCCGCACCTCGCCGTCGCCACGGGAGGGGCGGTCGGACCTCAGCGGCCCGCGGCGAAGTAGTCGTCGAGTGTCACCATGCGCAGCTTGCGATTTCGGATGATCTCGACGAGTTCCGGATACACCTTGGTCACCGGTTCGTGATTGGCGTGGCCGATGACGATGCTCTGCGGACGGAAGAACTTGCGCGCGCAACGGATGAGGTACTTCTCGGTGATCAGGCCGGAGTCGGACAACGAGCCGTACCAGAGGGTCGGCACCGTGTAACCGAGGTCGGCGGCCACCGCGTCGACGCCAGCGTCGTGGTACCCGAACGGCGGGCGATAGTACGGCGTCCCGTCGACACCGAACTGGTTGCGGAGGAACCGTTTGGTCCGCCGCAGTTCGTCGGCCACCCCGCGCGAGGACAGCTCGGTGAGCGCAGGATGACTCCACGTGTGGTTGCCCAGCTGGATCTGGCCGGACTCGACGAGCGGCCGCAGGGTGCTGCGGTGGTCGGTCCAGCCGTCGAATGAGCCGGTGACGAAGAAGGTGAACCGGGCACCGGTGTCCCGGGCGAACTTCACATAGGCGCCGATCACCTCCGAGCTCGCGCCGTCGTCGACCGTGAGCGCGAGACACCGGCCGGGACCGGGCAGTGCGGTGATGGCCCCGTCGGGCAGCGGTCGGCGGGTTCCGACCGCCGGCGGCAACAGTCCCGACGACGGGACGGGCGTCGTGCTGGTCGTCCGCGGCGGCGTGGACGGCCCATCGGCCGGGTCGATTTCGGCCGCCGGGACCGGCGTCGCGCAGCCCACGAGGGCGCTCGAGGTCAGAGCCCCCACGGTGCCGGCGGCGAGCACCGCGAGAAAATCGCGTCGTTCCATTCGCCGAAACGTAGGGCATAACCGACATTCACGGCGCCACGACGCACGGTCACCAGGTCATCTCGTCACGACAACGTCGCTGGTGGTCGTCGGGGTCGATCTGCACCGTCGCGTGTTCGAGACCGTGGCGGGCCAGGACGTCCTGCGCGGCCGGCAACACCTCACCGTTGGGCCGGCTGCTGCCGAGATGCACGGTGGCGACGTCCATCCCGGTCGTCAGCGTCCAGACATGGAGGTCGTGCACGTCGTCGACGACGGGGATGTCGGCCAGATCGGCCCGCAGGGCCTCGACGTCGACGTGGGCCGGCGCCTGCTGGTTGAGGATCCGCAGCGCGTCGAGCGCGAGCCGCACTGCCCGCGGGACCACCCACAGCGCGATCAGCACCGCGACGACGATGTCGGCGTAACCCCACCCGGTCGTCATGGCGACGATGCCGGCCACCAGTACGCCGACGCTGCCGACGGCATCGGCCAGCACCTCCAGGTAGGCGCCGCGGACCGCGATCGATTCCTTTGCGTCGGCCCGCAACAGCAGCATCACCCCGAGGTTCACGAGGAGGCCCACCAGCGCGACGACGATCAGGGTGAGCCCCGGGACCTGGGGATCGCTGCCGATCCGCTCGACCGCCTCGTAGAGCACGAAGGCGGCGACCCCCATCAGCAGCACGGCGTTGGCGACCGCGGTGAACACCTCGGCGCGATGCCAGCCGAAACTACGGGTGTCGGTGATCCGCCCGTGCCGGCCGAGCAACAGCGCGATCAGGCCCATCACGAGCGCGACGACATCGGTCAGCATGTGTCCGGCGTCGGCGATCAGCGCCAGCGAGTTCACCAGGATGCCGGTGACGAGCTCGACGACGAAGTAGCTGCCGATCAGCCCGACCGCCAGCACCATCGGCCAGAGCCGACGCTGCCCCGCGGTCCCGGCGGCGGGCGCGTGCGAGTGCGAATGTGAGTGCCCCATGATGCCGGTCAATATATGCAGAAGTTCGCATATGTGGCAACAGGCTGGTCAGCTCCGCAGCGTCGCCAACGCGGAGGACCGGCGCAGACCCGCGGTCATCAGCAGGTCGACGAGCAGCGAACGGATCTCGGCGAGCAGCGCGGCCTCCGACAGTTCGCTGTTGGTCACCAGATCGGCACGCGCCTTGCGCACGATGCTGCGGATCACCCGCGCGGCATCGGCCTGATCGGGTTCGTCGCCGGGGTCGGCCATCATCATCGCGCGTAACACCTCGAACGCCCCGGCGAGATCGTCGATGATCTCGATCAGCTCCGGCTGCACCGCGACACCCCGCTGGGTGAGGCCGAGGGAACGCCGGGCGATGATCCGGAAGTTGCGGACCGCGTTGTCGATGGGGTCGGCCGTTGCCGAGATCCGGTCCAGCCGCATCCTCGATCCCCAGTACAGGGGCGAGATGCGGGTGACCTCGCGGCCGCCGGTCATGTCCGATCGCATCTTGTTGATCTCGGCCTGCGTCCCGCGACCGGATTCCAGGGCGGCCGCGATGAGCTCCTCGTCGCGTTCGCGGAGTCCGGTGGCCAGCTGGCGTGCCGCGTCACGAACGGTCGCCAGGACGCCCGCCGCGTCGCGTCGCGCCCGGCTGGCCGGGTTCACCGGCAGCAACGCACCCACGAGAATGCCCACCAGCCCGCCGATGAGGGCGTCGATCGCGCGATGGAAACCCGCCACCCCACCGGGCGGGAGGAGCGTCGCGACCAGCGCGGCCGACGAGGCGGCCTGCATGGGGACGAGCGGTCCGTCGTCGAGGAAGACCGCCACCGTCATCGCCAGTGCGACGACGACCATGATCTGCCAGGCGCCTTCGCCGACGAGACTGATGAAGAGGTCGCCGACGAGGATGCCGATCGCGACGCCGCCCACGAGTTCGGCGGCCCGGCGCCAGCGCTGTCCCAGAGAGAGGCCGAGCGAGATCACCGCGGCGATCGGCGCGAAGAACGGATCGGGATGATCGAAGATCTCCACCGCGATCCACCACGACGCCCCCGCCGCCAGCGCGCACTGGACGATCGGGACCAGCGACACGCGCAGCCGGCGCAGGCGGCTCTTCAGAGGCGCGGGCATCGCGTTGAACACCCGGCGCGGGTACGACGGGTTCGCGGCACTCGGAGCCATCAGGCGGACGTCATCCGCAGGTGACCGATCGACTCGGTGCGATCACACGAGGCCGAGTTCGGCGGCCGCGCGCGGGTCGCTGTCGTTGAGCAGGTCGAGGCAGCGCAGGTGCTCGTCCTCCTCGCCGATCAATTCGGCGGCCCGGGCCAGTGCCCCGACGCAGCGGAGGAAGCCGCGGTTGGGTTCGTGACTCCACGGCACCGGCCCGAAACCCTTCCAACCGTGGCGTCGGAGCTGGTCGAGGCCGCGGTGGTAACCGGTCCGGGCGTAGGCATAGGCCGCGATGACCGCGGCGGTGTCGATGTCGTCGCCGGCGGAGGCCGTCTTCGACGACTCGAGAGCCGCCTCGGCCAGGTAGGCCCAGGCGATCGAGGCGGTCGGGTGTGCGGCTGCGACCGCGGCCGGCGCGGCGCCGTTGAGCAGGTCCGATTCGGCGTCGTCGTCCCCGGTGAGCAGAACGGGTTGCGGGCCGAGTAGATCTCCGAAAGACGTCATGTCCTCTATTCAAGCACCGCCTGCGGACTCCGACGCCGTTCGCTCGCGGCGGCCGGCGCCCATTCGATCAAATGCCCTAGTGCTGGACCGCCGGGCCGTTCGCTAGGGTGAATGGCGCAATCGGTCCTGCTGCCCGCCGCTGAACGGCGACGCCGGGCGGCCGGGCCGTAGTCGTGCACAGGCGAGATGCGGGGTGATTCAGTCGATGGCGCGATCCGACAGGCCGAGAGCCGCTGTCACCAAGGCTCTGTCGACGCTCAAGCAGGTGCGGGACGAGCGCCGGGCTCGTCAGACGGACACGCGGCCGACCCCCGATACTGTTCCGACCGGCACCGACGCCGCTCCACCCAGCACCAGCAGAGAGGGTCACGAGCCACCCGTGGACGATCCCACCGAGAACGAGACCGCCGACGACACGGCCGCCCCGACCGAGGCGACCCCAGCGGAGTCCACGACAGACGCGTCCACGTCCGAGGAGACCACCACGCGCAAGGCAGCGACCGACAAGGACGCGACGGACAAGGACGCGCCGGACAAGGATGCGAAGCAACCCGCGGCACCCACCCCGAGAGGTGGGCGTGGGATCGACGGCGCCACCCAGATCATCAACCGCGACAACCTCCCGTCCGCCGAGGACCTCGAAGACCTGGACGACATCGACCCGCTCAGCGAGGCGCCCGACGCCGCGGAGACCGACGGAACCGAGCCCGGCGACGCCGAGGCCGCCCCGCCGGCACCGGCCCGGCTCGGCCCGAGCGACTCCGCGACCACCGTCATCCGTCGCTCTGATCTCCCGGACGCCGCCGAGCTCGAGGACCTCGACGACATCGACCCGACGGCCCCGGAGCCCGAGGCAGCGTCCGCCGGAGAAGAGAGCGCCGACTCCACGACCGAGGGCTCCGACGCCGAGACCGCGTCCACCGAGTCCGGCTCCGCACCCGAACCCGAGTCGGACCAGGACACCGGTGCGGACGCCGAACCGGTGCTCGCCGACGACGACACGGACCCGTCGACGGGCACCGCGGTCAGCGCCGGTGTGGCCGCGGCGGGCGCTGCGGCCGTGGCAGCCGGAACGACTCGTGACTCCGACGACGAGGCCGAGTCCGAGTCCGTGGATACCGACGTGGCGCCAGACGAGGCAGCGACGGACGAGGCGGCAGCAGACGAGGCAGAGGCGCACCAGGACCCCGTAGCCGACTCGGACGCCGAGAACGAGCCGGCCGAAGCCGAGGGCGTCGAGGCAGAGGGCGCAGAGGCCGAGGGCGTCGAGACCGAACCAGCACCGGGGGAGCCGGTCGCGGAACAGCCTGTCCAGGATGAGACCCCCGCGGACGCGGCGACAGCAGACGCCTCGACAGCAGACGACTCGGCCGTGACGGAGGTCGACTCGCCGACCGAGACCGACGCTGCCGCCGACGTTGACTCCGACGCCGACTCCCCCACCGAGGCGATCGCCGTCCCGACCGGCGAGAACACCGACGCCACCGAGCCGGACAACGCCGACACCGACACCGAGGACGAGGACGACTCCGGTTCGGACGCGGCGACGGCCGTCATCCCGGCGGCAGTAGCGGCATCCGCCGCCGCCAAAGCCCGGACCGAGCCCGACGCGCCGGCCGACGACGACGCGCGGACGACCCCGGAGCCGGCCGTGGCCGCGTCGACCGCCGGATGGACGACCACCGACCGCGAGCCCCAGGTCATCCCGGGCAGTGACCCCAAGGCACCGCGCAAGAAGCGCGGCAAGGGTCTGCTGATCGCCGCGGCAGCGATCGTGGTGGCCATCGTGGCCGTCGTCGGCGGTATCTTCGCCTACAGCAGCCTGCAGGCACCGGCGCCCGCGGACGAAGCCGCGACCGTGGCCATGGACTACACCACCGCGCTCTACGAGGGCGACCTCGAGACCCTGCGATCGGTCACCTGCGGTGAACTCAATGCGTTCTACACCGACTTCGACGACGCCGCGTACGAGCGGACCTACGAGGCCCAGCGGTCTCGCAACGAGCTCGTACAGACGCAGGGAATCAACGCGGTCCGGGTCGTCGAGGGCGGAGATCAGGCCGTCGTCGAAGTCGTCGCGGTGCACACCAACGCCCCGGACCAGCCCGAAACCGTCACGCTGAACCTGCAGCGCGACGGCGACGACTGGAAGGTGTGCAACCCCACGTGACGAGCGGACACCGGCCGGGCCCGCCGCCCGGACCGGGTGGCCGCTCCACGCCGGGTTTCTACACCCCGCCGTCCCGTCCGGTGGCACCCGCCGCATCGGCGCCGCGGCCGCGTCCCGCCGCGGACAACCGTCTCGAGGAGAACCGGGTACCGAGCACCCGGATCCGGCCCTATCCGGTCGAACCGCCGCGGCGATCGCGGTCGCGTGTCGACCCGGCCGTCGTGATCGCGGCGCTCGTGATGGTCGCACTCGCGGCTGCGGTCGTCGTCGGACTCGCCATCACCTGAACCCGGCCGCCGCGGGGACCGGGCCTTCCAAGCCTGAAAACAGTTCTGCCCGCACCCCTTTCAGGGCGCGGGCAGAGTGCTGTGCGTCTGTCAGGCAGTCAGGGACTTGCCGTTGGACTTGAGGTCGTTGCACGCCTCGACGACGCGCTCGCTCATGTTGGTCTCGGCCTTCTTGGACCAGCTGCGCGGGTCGTAGACCTTCTTGTTGCCGACGTCGCCGTCGACCTTCAGCACACCGTCGTAGTTGCTGAACATGTGGCCGGCGACCGGGCGGCTGTAGGCGTACTGCGTGTCGGTGTCGACGTTCATCTTCACGACGCCGTAGCTCAGGGCCTCGTCGATCTCGCTCTTCAGCGAGCCCGAACCGCCGTGGAACACGAAGTCGAAGGGCTTGGCGGCATCGCCGAGGCCGAGCTTCTTGGCCGCGACCTCCTGGCCGGTGTTGAGGACGTCGGGACGCAGCTTGATGTTGCCCGGCTTGTAGACGCCGTGCACGTTGCCGAAGGTCGCCGCGAGCAGGTAACGGTTGCCGGAGTCGCTGGCACCGAGCGCCTCGATGGTCTTCTCGAAGTCCTCGGGGGTGGTGAACAACTTGTCGTTGATCTCGTTCTCGACGCCGTCTTCCTCACCGCCGACCACGCCGATCTCGATCTCCAGGATGATGTTGGCCGCGCCCGCCTTGGCCAGCAGTTCCTTGGCGATCTCCAGGTTCTCGTCGAGCGGTACGGCGCTGCCGTCCCACATGTGCGACTGGAAAAGCGGGTTGCGACCGGCGTCGACGCGCTCCTGCGAGATCTGCAGCAGCGGCCGGACGTAGGTGTCGAGCTTGTCCTTGGGGCAGTGATCGGTGTGCAGACCGATCAGGACGTCGTACTTGGCCGCGACGACGTGCGCGAACTCGGCGAGGGCGACCGCTCCGGTCACCATGTCTTTGACACCCTGGCCGGACCCGAACTCGGCGCCACCGGTCGAGAACTGGATGATCCCGTCACTGCCGGCATCGGCGAAACCCTTGATCGCGGCGTTGATCGTCGACGACGAGGTGCAGTTGATCGCGGGGAATGCGTAACCGCCCTTCTTCGCCTTGTCGAACATCTCGGCGTACTGCTCCGGGGTTGCAATGGGCATCGACGAATCCTCCAGGGTGTTGATGTGCTCTGGTGTTCGGGTTCTCTCGCCGTCGACTGATGTTTCGGTGGCGAGCAGCCGGACTTCCCGCGGCCGGACTTCTCCCAGTATGGCAGGTGCCACATCGCCCGGCGCGGGCACCATTCGTGCCCGGACCTGCTGGAAAACGGCGGTGGCGGACCCGTGAGATTCTGTCCTCGACGGACGCGCAGGTACTCTGGCTCCCCGTGATCGACTCCGCACTTGCCACCACGACCACCAACCTGGCGCTGCTACCGGGATTCCTGGATCCGGTGAACCTGCTGAATTCGTTCGGCACGTGGATGCTGGCCGGTCTGCTGCTGGTCGTGTTCATCGAGTCGGGTCTGCTGTTCCCGCTGCTCCCCGGCGACTCGCTGCTCTTCACCGCGGGCCTCATCGTCGCGGCGAAGTCGGCGGAGATCGAGCCCTTCGCCCCGCTGTGGGTGCTGCTCGTCCTGATCCCCATCGCGGCGTTCCTGGGCGACCAGGTCGGCTACTGGATCGGCAAGAAGGCGGGGTACTCGCTGTTCCGGCCGGACGCGAAGATCCTGAAGCAGGTCTACATCGAGGAAGCGCACGAGTTCTTCGAGAAGCACGGCCCGGTGACGATCATCCTCGCGCGTTTCGTCCCGATCGTGCGCACCTATGCGCCGCTCGTCGCCGGCGCCGCGAAGATGCGGTACCCGATCTTCCTCACGTACAACATCGTCGGTGCGATCGCCTGGGGTGCGGGTGTCACCCTGCTCGGCTACTTCCTGGGCCAGATCGAGTTCATCCGCGACAACATCGACTACATCTTCCTGTTCATCGTCTTCATCTCGGTGCTGCCGATCATCTCCGAGATCGTCAAGCGCATCCTGCGCTCGCGGAAGAAGGTCGTCGAGGAGGAGCCCCTCCCCGCCTCCGACGAGGCCAACAACTCCGCCCCTCCCGCCAACTGAGTCCCGTCACCACGCGGCGCCGAGTCGAAGCCACCCGCGCCCGTCACCACGCGGCGTCGAGGTCCGCGTGCTGACGGACCCACGCGTGCATGGCGATCCCGGCCGCGACGCCCGCGTTGATACTGCGCGTCGAACCGAATTGCGCGATCGACACGGTGAGGTCGGCCGCGCGCTGCGCGTCGTCGCTGACCCCCGGACCCTCCTGCCCGAAGACCAGCACGCAGTCGCGCGGTAGATCCGCCGTCTCGAGCGGCAGGGCTCCCGGCGTGTTGTCGACCGCCACCACGGTCAGTTCCTCGTCACGAGCCCAGTCGATGAGATCTGCCACCGTCTCGTGGTGCATCAGGTGTTGATAGCGGTCGGTCACCATCGCTCCGCGACGATTCCACCGACGTCGTCCGACGATGTGGACGGCGGCCACCGCGAAGGCGTTGGCGGTGCGCACCACGGTGCCGATGTTGGCGTCGTGGGCGAAGTTCTCGATGGCGACGTGCAGCGGATGCCGCCGGGCATCGATGTCGGCGACGATCGCCTCGCGCGACCAGTACCGGTAGGCGTCGACGACGTTGCGGGTGTCGCCGTGGGCGAGCAACTCGGCGTCGAGGCGCGGGTCGGCGGGTATGGGTTCACCGGGATGTTCGACGGCCCAGGGCCCGACTCCCACGGCCGGCCCGGTCTGCCATTCGGTGGGACCGGGTACCGCGCCGGACTCGTCGGCGGAACCCGCCGGGCCGGCCTCAGGCAAGCCCGAGGTCGCCGAGACCGAGGAGCGAGCGGTACGGCACGCCGAGACCGGTGATGACCGCGTCCGCGCCGGTTGCGCGGTCGACGACAGTGGCCACCCCGACGACGTTGCCGCCGATACCGCGCACGGCTTCGACAGCCGTGGACGGTGAGGCGCCGGTCGTGCTGGTGTCCTCGACGACGAGCACGTCGCGACCGACGACGTCGGGGCCCTCGATCTGGCGTTGCATGCCGTGTGCCTTGGCGGCCTTGCGGACGACGAAAGCGTCGATCGGCCGCCCGTCGGCGTGCATGATCGACGTCGCCACCGGGTCCGCCCCGAGGGTGAGACCGCCCACGGCGACGTAGTCCCAGTCCGCGGTCAGTTCCCGCATCAGCCGGCCGATGAGGCGGGACGCCTCGTGGTGCAGCGTCGCGCGGCGCAGGTCGACGTAGTAGTCGGCCTCCTTGCCCGACGACAGCGTCACCTTGCCGTGGACCACGGCGAGGTCGCGGACGAGCTCGGCGAGCCGCGCCTTCGCGGTCGGATCGACCTGCGGGGTCTCGGCGGGAACCGGGGCGGACGAGGACATGCGGCTTCCCTCTCGGTCGAACATGGAGCGTCAGGCGATCAGTTGCGGTGCCGGTTGGGCCGCTCGCCGGTGTCGCGGCGGGGTGCGTCGTCGGAGGTCCCGGCGGACCCGCGGACGGGCATCGGCGACATCCGGCGGCCCCCGGTTGAAGGGGCCGGGGGCTTGCGGGCCGCAGCCGGGCTCTCGGGATCTGCGGACGCGCCGGTCTGGGACGCCGGTGCCGTCGAGGTGCCGGCGGCCTGCCGACGGCGCTTGTCGCGGAGGGACTCGGTCTTCTCGTCGGCGAGCTCGGCCCGCGTGGGTCCGTGCGGGTCGCGCGGATCGGGTGAATCCTCCGGCTCTCGCATCGGCGGCAGCACCCGGAGCAGATCGGCGAACCGGCGGACGACCTCCAGGCCGGTGTTCAGCTTGGCCGGGTCGTTGGTCACCGGCATCGAGCCGAGCGCCCAGTTGCCCTCGTTCCACAGGACCTCGACGAACGCGGGCGCCTTGTTGGCGAGGGCCACCATGCGGCGGTCGCAGACCCGGCGGGCGACGTCGAGGTTGTTGGAGAACATGACGCGCGGGCCCATCGCGCCCAGCAGTTCCACGTCTTCCTCGGCGGGCGCGAGGACGTCCTCGTGCCGGAGGTCGACGACGACGTGCGAGGGTGAGGAGCGTCGGACGGCGATCACGGTCGCGGTCTCGGCCAGGTCGAAGACCACGGCCTCCACCCCGGCGTAGTGGCCGTAGGCGACGTCCTGGACCGGGATGTGGTCGCCGACGTTCATCGTGGCGCGCCGAAAGACCTTGCGCAGCTTGGTGTCCGACTCGCGGAACTTGAACTCGTGCTCATCGCCCCAGACCGCACGCTGGTGCCGTGCGATGCTCGACCGCTGGCGGTCGAGCCACAACAGGACACCCGCACCCAGTAGGGCCACGGCGGCGATCAGGAAATAGACGGTGGTCATCGCGCTACAGCCTACTATCGGCGGTCCCGCGGTGAGGTCATCCGCCTACCCGGATGTACCCGCGTTCCTTGTCGACGACGTTGACCAGCATCTCGGCCGGGTCCGCGGTACCCGCCGCGACATAGCGCCGCAGGTTGTCGAGGACCTGCTCGGCCAGCGCCTCGCGCCATCCGACGGCATCTCCGCTCATGTGAGCCGAGATCGCGACCCCGGGCAGATCCCACAGCGGGCTGTCGGCGGGCAGCGGCTCGGTCACGAAGACGTCGAGCGTGGCCGCGCCGAGGTGGCCCGAGCGGAGCGACTCGACGAGGGCCGCCTCGTCGACGAGTTCGCCGCGGCCGACGTTGACGAGGTGGGCGCCGGGTTTCATCGCCGCCAGCACCGTCGCGTCGATCATCCCGGCGGTCTGCTCGGTCAGCGGCGCGATTGCGACTACGGTGTCGAATCCGCCGACCTGTGCGGCGAGATCGTCGGTGGCCACGACATGCCCGAAGTCCGGATCCGAGTCGCGAGCGGTCCGGCCGGCCCCGACCACCCGGACACCCACCGCGCGAAGCAGTTTCGCGATCGCGCGGCCGATCCCGCCGGTCCCGATCACCAGAGCGGAGGTGCGGTGGGTCGCCACGGTCTCGCGGTGTCGCCATTCATGATCGCGCTGCAGCGCCATCGATTCGTGTAAACCCTTGTGCCGCGCGAGGACTGCGGCGAGGACGAACTCCGCGATCGGCCGGTCGAAGACGCCGTGGGCGTTGGTCACCACGACGTCGGAGGCCCGTAGCCGGTCGAAGAGCAACGAGTCGACGCCCGCCGCACACACATGAACCCAGCGCAACGATGCCGTGGCCGCGCCCCAGTGGTCGGCGAGGCCACGGGAGAAGAAGTCCCACAACACGAGAACGTCCGCACCCGGCAGGGCCGCGCCGAGATCGTCGGCCGTGCAGAGCCGTACCGTCGCGAGCTTCTCGAGCTCGGCGAGGTTGCCCGGCGGGGGATCGTCGGGCGAGATCAGCAGGGCGACCACGGGCGCGTGTGGGGTCATGACCCCACCGTAGGTGACGGGTCGGTGCGTTCGTCGATGACGAAGAGCAGCAGCGTCACCGCAAGGAAACCCGCCGGCACCCAGGCGGCGCGGCCACCCATCACCTGGGTGCAGACCGCCCCGACGAGTGCGCCGCCGGCGAACACCCCGACCACGCGGCCGTAGACCGTCAGGGCCTTGCGCGCGTCCGGGGCCCGGTCGACGGTGACGCCGTACCCGGCCTCCACGAGGCGCATCAGATTCCCGGTCGTGGCCACCGCGATGTAGTTGAGATCGCCGATGTTGCGGAACAACTCGATCTGCATGGCGGTGATGAACGAGATGGGGATGGTGACGAACGAGTGCGGGACGGAGGTGGGGACGAAGCCGATCACGACGAGGATGGTCACCTGCAGCGCCATCGTCACGCGGATCGGGTAGACGAGGAGATGGTCGAAGCGGCCGGCCTTCACGTGCACCGCCAGCACGACGCCGACGAGGAACGCGAGGATCGGCCAGAGATGACCGGAGGCCTGATACCAGTGCTGCTCCGCCAGATTCAACGCGAGCAGGATGACGTTCCCGGTCTGGGCGTTGGCGAACACCCCGCCCCGGGACAGATACGTGTAGCTGTCGAGGAAACCGCACGCCGCGGTGATCAGCAGGGCGAAGCGCAGCGACGTCGACGTGGTCACAGGACCACCGGGATCGAACCGGTCCGGCACCCCGACCGGTCGAGCAGCGAACCCAGTCGCTTCGGGGTCTCCAGCGTGACCGAGCGGTCGGCGACGACGAGTCCCGGCACCCGGCTCTCGAGCTGCTGCTCGAACTCGGACAGTTCGCCGACGGTGTGCAGCCAGACAGCCATCAGGATGTTCGCGGTACCGGTGACCTCACAGCAGACCCGTACCTGGGGTAGTTCGTCGAGCGCGTCGACGAGCGCCGAGATCGACCTCGACGACGCCCGCGCCCAGACGTTCGCCGTGACGGGCCATTCGCTGATCACGTGCGACACCTCGCATCGGATCGACAGGACGCGTTCGGCGACGAGTGCGGTCAGCCGACGCCGGACGGTCGGCGCGCTCAGACCACTCGCGGCGGCCAGGTCGACCGCCGAACGCCGGCCGTCCTGCGCCAGGGCGGCGATGAGTCGCAGATCCATCTCATCGGGTTCGTGCGCCAGCGGGCGGTGCTCGGGTCGGTGCTCGGCGAGCACCGACTCCTCGGCGTCGGACAGTGTGTGCACCCGCCAGCGTTCGCTTTCGCCGAAGACACGCATCACCACCCTCGTCCGGGTCCGGGCGACCCCCTCGAGGTCGGCGAGTCGCTGCACCCAGTCGCCGAGGAAGCCGAGATCCGGGACCATCACGGTCAGCAGCAGGTCGCCGTCGCCCGCGGTGCGCTGGATGGTGGCCACGTGCCGGTCCGCCGACAACCGCTCGACGAGCGCCGCACGCCGTGACGAGGTCTGGACCTCGACGAACGCGCTGCAGCGGGTGTTCAGGTACGCGGCCCCGGGATAGGTCACGATCCAGGCGAGACCGCCGTCGACGAGCCGCTCCCAGCGTCGGGCCGCGGTCGCCGCGCTCACGCCCACGACGTCGCCGACGACGCCCCACGGCGCCCTCGGCGCGACCTGCAGAGCGTGAACGATCTGATAATCGAGGTCGTCCGGCACGCAACAATCCTGCATCACGAGGTGAACTTTTTTCGGTTTCGGCAGACGCCGGGACAGTCCGCGGCAGCGCTCCTACGTTTCCTCCCAACACCCCAGTGGCCGCTCGAGCGGCCCGAGATCGAGGAGGACGATTCGTGAAGGTCTGCGTCATCGGCGGAGGTCACGGCTCTTATGCGGCCGCGGCCGAGCTCAGCGAGAAGGACCACCATGTCACCTGGTGGCGACGGGACGGCGCAGCGTTCTCGTCGCTGGTCGAGCGCGGCACGCTCGAGATCGACGACCACCGCGGCCGGCGGCAGATCGGCGTCGACGGCGGAGCGGGCGGCGGGATCTCGATCGTCGCCGACCTCGCCGAGGCGGTGTCCAACGCCGAGGTCATCGTCGCGCCGGTTCCGGCCTTCGCCCACGAGTCGCTCGCGCGGCAACTCGCGCCGCACCTGCGGGATGGCCAGGTCGTCTACCTGCCGCCGGGCAGCTTCGGGTCGTTCGTCCTCGCGCGGGCGGTGCGAGCGGCCGGCAATCCCGCGGACGTCGCGTTCGCCGAGACCGGGACCCTGCCCTACCTCGCACGCAAGCACGGCGACACCCGGGTCGTCGTCAGCGGGTACGCCACCCGTCTGCCCACCGGAGTGTTCCCGGCCCGGCACACCGATCGGGCGCTGGCGGTCCTCGGTGAGGTCTATCCCGCCGTCGAACGCAGCGAGGACGCCCTCAGCGGCGCGCTCATGAACGCCGGCCCGATCATCCACCCGCCACTGATCTTGATGAATGCCGGTCCGCTGGAACACTTCCCGTCGTGGGATATCCACAACGAGGGCACCCAGGACGCCATCCGGCGGGTCACCTCCGCGCTCGACGCCGAGCGCATCGCGGTCCGGGAGGCGCTCGGCTACGGCGCACCGCACTTCCCGCTCGCCGACCACTACACCGCCGACGGCGACGAGTGGATGTACGGCAACGCCGCCCACGAGAAGCTCACCGACAGCGGCGACTGGCGCGAGAACATCGACCTGCACACCCACCGCTACATGACCGAGGACGTCGAGATCGGGCTGGCGCTGCTGAGCTCGGTGGGGCGGTGGGCGTCGGTACCGACGCCGGTGGCCGACGGCTTGCTCGCCCTCGCCGGCGCGGTCACCGGACGTCCGGCCGCAACCGGCGGCCGGACCCTGGAGAACCTGGGACTGGCCGACCTCGACCGGTCCGGCATGCAGGCACTGCTCCACGACGGACCGGCGCAGTGACGGGTCGCCACGTCGCCGTCGTCGGCGCCGGCCGGATGGGTCAGGGCATCGCCGCCGCGCTGGCCTTCGGGAACGTGTCGGTCACGGTCGTCGACCTCCGCGACCGCGGTGCCGACGCCGCGGCCTACCTCGACGGGGTTCGCACCGCGGTCCGTCAGGCACTGGCGCACAAGGTCACGCTCGGCCTGCTGGCGGTCGAGGACCTCGACGACGTCGCGGCGCTGGTCACCGTCGTCGGCGAGGTCGACGCCCTGGGTCCGATGGCCGGCGCCGATCTGGTGTTCGAGGCGGTACCCGAGGTCGCCGAGATCAAGCGCGACGCGCTCACGTGGATCGAGGCGATGGTCGGCGACACCGTCCCCATCGCGTCGACCACCTCGAGCTTCCTCGTCGACGAGCTCGCCGGGGCGTTGTCGGCCCCGGAGCGATTCCTCAACGCGCACTGGCTGAATCCGGCTGACCTCATGCCGCTCGTCGAGGTCGCGCCGGGCACCGCCACCGGCCGCGGGGTCGTCGACGCCACCCGCGACCTGCTCGTCGCGGTTGGCAAGGTACCCGTGGTGTGCGCCCCGTCGCCCGGGTACATCGTGCCCCGGCTGCAGGCGCTCGTGATGAACGAGGCGGCCCGGATGGTCGACGAGGGGGTGGCCAGCGCCGAGGACATCGACACCGCGGTGCGCATCGGATTCGGCTCGCGCTTCGCGGTTCTCGGCCTGCTCGAGTTCATCGACTGGGGTGGTTGCGACACCTTGTACCACGCGTCGAATTACCTGCGTGGTGAACTCGGCGAGCGGTTCGCGCCCGCCCCGCTGGTCGAGTCCAACATGACCTCCGGGCGTCGTGGGATATCCGACGGCGCAGGCTTTTACGAGTTCGACCCGGCCACCGTGGCCGACTACCGCGCCCAGCGGATCGCCGACTTCGCCCGCGTACTCGACGCGGTCGGGCGTCTCGCCCGCCACGAGGAGTTCAGCACGGCCGACTGACGGATCGGGCGACGACCTCACCCGCCACCGGACCCGGTTCCGGTGGCGCGGTGAAGCGTGCCCGAACGCGGCCAATAGCTCGGCGCGGTAAAGCTTTTCCCGATTCCCCCCGCCTCGCGGGTTCGACACAATCGATCCATCCACGAGTACAGCCAACGAACGACGGCCTCGAGGGTCCGTTCGCCCACCGATGAGGAGTGATCCGTGGTAACTCTCGACAATTCTGCACCACCCGACCCCTCGGCCACCGGCACCGGCCGGCCGCGCCGGGAACGGACCACCCGCGTCGCCGTCGCGTCCGGTGTCGGCACGATCATGGAGTTCTACGACTTCGCGATCTACGGCACCGCGACGGCACTGGTCTTCAACAAGATCTTCTTTAACGTCGACGATCCCTGGTTCGGCACCTTCCTGGGCTTCGCGACCTTCGCGGTCGGTTTCGTGATGGCGCCGATCGGCGCCCTGATCTTCGGACACTTCGGGGACAAATTCGGCCGACGCAAGGCGCTGACCGCCGCCTTCCTGCTCATGGGCGGATCGACCCTGGCCATGGGCGTCCTCCCCGACTACCAGGCCATCGGGATCGTGGCACCGATCATCCTGGTCTTCCTGCGCATGGTGCACGGCATCTCGCGCGGCGGTGAGATCGGCGGCGCCGCCCTGCTCGCCGCCGAACACGCGCCGACGCACCGGCGCGGTCTGTACGGCTGCTTCGTCACCCTCGGTTCGCCGGTCGGCGGCATCCTGGCCAACCTGTCGTTCGCCCTCGTCCTGCTGATGCCGATGGAACAGGTCCTGGCCTGGGGCTGGCGGATCCCGTTCCTCATCGGCGGTGTCGTGCTGGCGATCGGGGTGTGGACCCGGTCCCGCGTCAGTGAGACACCGGACTTCGTCGAGTCCAAGCAGGCCGAGGAGAAGTCGCCGCCGGCCTTCGCCGTGCTCCGCCAGAACTGGCGTCGCGTCGCGCTGGCCGCCGGTATCAACGTCGGACAGAACTGTTACGCCTTCCTGCTGTTCACGTTCATGCTCTCCTTCCTGACCGAGACCGATCCGGGACGCGGCTTCGACCGGTCCCCGGTGGTCTTCGGCAGCACGCTGGCGCTCGCCTGCCACGCCGCGACGGTCGTGCTGGGCAGCTACCTGTCCGACCGGCTGGGCCGCAAGACGGTGATCGGCTTCGGGATGATCACGTCGCTGCTGTTCGCTCCGATCCTGTTCTCCGTCACCGCATCCGGGTCGTTGGCCGCCTGCATCACGGTCATCTCCATCGGCTTCGCACTGACCGGGTTCGTCTATGGTCCGATGCTCACCACCTTCGCCGAGCTGTTCCCGATCACGCAGCGCTACAGCGGCATCGGGATCGGTTTCCAGGTCGGCGCGGTGCTGGGCGGCGGCCTGGCGCCGATGATCGCGAACCGGATCGTCAGCGCCACCGGCAGCGTGATCCCCGTCGGCTTCTATGCGGCGGCCCTGATGGCGATCAGCCTCTGCTGCCTGATGGTCATCCGCGAGACGGCTCCCGCGCTCGCCGGGCGACCCACGTTGCGACAACGTCTGCGCAGCTGACCTCGCGGGCCAACTATTGACAGCATCCTGTCATTAATGACAGGATGCTGTCATAGTCGTCCGAAGGAGGCACCATGAAGACCGTCCATCTCGCCCTGTACCCGACGCTCGCCGATTGGGAGTTCGGGTACGTCGCGTCCGGCATCAACAATCCCGAGTACCAGGCCGAGCCGGGAACGTTCCGGATCGTGGCCGTCGGCGCGACGACCGAGCCGGTCCGCACCATCGGCGGGGTCACGATGGTGCCCGACACGACGCTCGACGCGATCACGCCCGAGGACAGCGCGATGCTCGTCCTGCCCGGCGCCCAGATCTGGGAGACCAACGACGCCTTCGTCGACGCCGCGCGGCGCTGGTCCGAAGCCGGCACCCCGGTAGCCGGGATCTGCGGCGCGACAATGGGTCTCGCGCGCGCCGGACTGCTCGACGACCGACGCCACACCAGCAACGCGCCGGAGCAGTTGTCGCCCACCGGTTATGCCGGGGCCGCCCACTACGTCGACGCCCCCGCCGTCACCGACCGCGGCGTCATCACCGCGGCGGCGATCGCCCCGGTCGACTTCGCACGGGAGGTCTTCGCGCTGCTCGGCGTCTACACGCCGCCGGTGCTCGACGCCTGGTACCAGCTCTACGGCCACCAGGACCCCAGCGGCTTCTACGCGCTGGCCGGCGAGCAGTGAGAGACCCGCAGGACCTGCTGTCGGCCTCCGCGCTGACAGCGTTCCGGCTGAACGGCCAGTTCCTCGGCCTCGCCGAGCGTCTCGCCGAACCCGCCGGGCTGACCGCCACGCGGTGGCAGGTGCTCGGCGCGGTGCTCGACGAACCGCTGCCGGTCGCGGGCATCGCACGGGCGATGGGGATCACGCGGCAGAGCGTGCAACGCACCGCCGACCTCCTCGTCGCCGACGGACTGGCCGAGTACCGCGACAATCCGGCCCACCGTCGCGCCAAGCTCGTCGCCCCCACAGCGGACGGCCTCGCGGCCGTCCGCGCGATCAACCCGGGACATCGCGCGGCGGCCATCCGATTGGCGACCGCGCTCGACCCGGCCCGGTGGGAGCACGCCTTGACCGCACTCCGCGATCTCAGCGCCGCCCTTGACGAACTCGACGACCAGCGCTGATGTCTAATTGTTGACAATCGTACGATCGAGCGTCACCGTGTAGCCATGACTGCCGGCGTCGAGTCCCAGATCCACAGTTCCCAGGTCCGCACCGACCAGACCGCGTCGTTGAGCCCCGCCCTGAAACAGGCGACTCCCGTCGTCGTCGACACTGCGGCCGGTTCGTGGATCCGGGGCACCGACGGTCGCGACTACCTCGACTTCACCACCGGTATCGGCGTGACCAGTACCGGCCACTGCCACCCGCACGTCGTCGCGGCCGCGCAGGCGCAGTGCGCCAAGATCATCCACGCGCAGTACACCACCGTGATGCACACCCCGCTCCTCGAGCTCACCACCCGACTCGGGGCGGTACTGCCCATGGGCCTCGACTCCGTCTTCTACGCGAACTCCGGTTCCGAAGCCGTGGAGGCCGCCGTCCGTCTCGCCCGGATGGCCACCGCGAAGCCCAACATCATCGTGTTCCAGGGCGGCTTCCACGGCCGGACCGTCGCCGCGGCCAGCCTGACGACGGCCGGCACCCGCTTCTCCGCCGGCTTCTCGCCCCTGATGAGTGGCGTGCACATGGCTCCGTTCCCCTACGCCTACCGCTATGGCTGGGACACCGACACCGCGGTCGACTTCGCACTCCGTGAACTCGACTACCTGCTGCAGTCGCGCGTCGCCCCCAACGACACCGCGGCCTTCCTCATCGAGCCGGTGCTGGGCGACGGCGGCTACCTGCCCACCCCGCCGCGCTTCCTGCAGGGCCTGCGCGAGCGCGCCGACCGCCACGGGATCCTCCTCGTCCTCGACGAGGTACAGGCGGGATTCGGTCGCACCGGTAGGTTCTGGGGTCACCAGCACGCGGCGGGCCTGACCCCCGACATCCTGATCACCGCCAAGGGCCTGGCGTCGGGATTCCCGATCTCGGCGATCGCGGCGCCGGCGGAACTGATGAGCAAGGCGTGGCCGGGGTCGCAGGGCGGCACGTACGGCGGCAACGCCGTCGCGGCCGCCGCCGCGATCGCGACCCTCGATGTGATCGAGTCAGAGGGCCTCGTCGAGAACGCGCGCGTCCGCGGTGAGCAGTTGCTCGCCGGCCTGCGGCAGGTGTGTGCACCGTTCCCGGGCGTCGGCGACGTCCGCGGGCTGGGGCTGATGGCCGGCATCGAGTTCATCACGACCGATGCCGCCGGGAACACGACGCCCGACGCGGCGGCCGCGCTCGCCGTTCAGCAGGCCACCACCACCCAGGGGTTGCTCTCGCTCACGTGCGGGCCGTCGGCCAACGTCGTGCGCCTGATCCCCGCCCTGGTCGTCACCGCCGAGGAGATCGACCTCGGCGTCGCCCGCTTCGGTGCCGCGCTCGCCGCGGCCCTGGGCTAGACCTGACAGCCCGGTCTCACATGCCACGGGTGGACATCGCAGCCGAACTCACCGCTCTCGGTGTCGATGCGGACGCCTCGACACGTCGCCTGGCCGAATACTCCTACGACGCCTCGAATTACCGTGTCCCGCCCCTGGCGGTCACCTTCCCGCGTACCGCCCGCGACGTCGCGACGGTGGTCGGGTGGTGTCATGACCACCGCGTCCCGGTGGTTCCCCGCGGCGGCGGGACCGCCATGGGCGGCAACGCGATCGGGCCCGGCGTCGTGCTCGACCTGTCCCGGCATCTCGACCACGTCCTATCCGTCGACTCCGATTCCGCGACCGCGGTCGCGGGCGCCGGGATCGTCCTGACCACACTGGCCGCCGACGCACGAGCCGCCACCGGCGGCAGGCTCACCTTTGCGCCGGACCCGTCCTCGGCCTCGCGCGCGACCCTCGGCGGCGCGATCGGCAACGACGCCTGCGGCAATCACTCGGTTCGGTACGGCCGTACCAGCGACCACATCGTCGAACTGCACCTCGTCACCGCCGACGGCCTGATGCTCACCGCAACTCGTGACGGGCTCCGCGCCACCGAGGCCGCCGATGCCGCGGCAACGGAGCGGGCGGCCGAGATCACCGCGTCGCTGCGGGAGCTGACCACCGCGAACCTGGCTATCCTGCGCACCCAGCTCGAGACCATCCCGCGGCAGGTCTCCGGTTACCATCTCGCGAAGCTGCTGCCGGAGAACGGTTTCGACGTGGCTCGCGCACTCGTCGGCAGCGAGGGGACCTGCGCGATCGTCGTGTCAGCACGCGTCACGCTGGTACCGGTCCCGACGTCTCAGCTCCTGCTGTGCGTCGGCTACCACTCCCCCGCCGACGCCGCCCGGGACGTACCGGCGATCCTTCCGTTCGCACCGTCGGCCATCGAGGGCATCGACCGCAAGATCGTCGCCACGATGGCGGCGCGGCGTGGCCACGACGCCGTCGCCGGCCTGCCCGACGGATCCGCGTGGTTGTTCATCGACGTCGACGAGGACAGCGCTGCCGCGCAATCCGAGTCGGATGTGCCGGCGACCGCCAAGCGGTTGCTCGACCACCTGCGCGCGCAGGGACGGATGACCGACGCCACGGTGGTCGACGACCCCGTCCGCCGCCGGGCGCTGTGGCGGGTCCGCGAGGACGGTGCGGGTCTGTCGTCCCGACTGGCCGACCCCGACGACGAGAGCATCGGCGCGGGCTACGAGTCGTGGCCCGGATGGGAGGACGCGGCCGTCGCACCCGAGCGCCTCGCCGACTACCTCGACGACTTCGCCGACCTGCTCGACCGGCACGGCCTCACCGGGGTCATGTACGGGCACTTCGGCGCCGGGTGCATGCACGTCCGCATCACGTTCGACCTGCGCTCTCCCGAGGGCCGCGAGGTGATGGCACGCTTCTGCACCGAGGCCGCCGAACTCGTGGTGCGACACGGCGGTTCACTGTCCGGTGAGCACGGCGACGGGCGAGCCCGGTCGGCGCTGCTGCCGCTCATGTACAGCCCGGCGATGATGTCGGCCTTCACCCGCTTCAAGGCGATCTGGGACCCGCACGGAACCCTCAACCCGGGCAGCATCGTCGATCCGCCCCCGATCACCGCCGACCTCGCCCTCGCCGACGTGCCGCGTCGCCACTGGCCCACCGCCTTCGATCTGGGGCACGAACTCCCGCTCGTCGACCCGTTCGTCCACGCGGTACAGGGATGCATCGGCGTCGGACGGTGCCGGGCGGACTCGGGCGGGGTGATGTGTCCGAGCTACAAGGCCACCCGCGACGAGAAGGACTCCACCCGCGGGCGCGCCCGTGTGCTGCAAGACATGGTCCGCACCGCGCCGAGCGTCGACGAGGGATGGCGGTCCACCGATGTCGCCGAGGCGCTCGAACTGTGCCTGTCGTGCAAGGCGTGTTCCACCGATTGCCCGACCGGCGTCGACATGGCCACCTACAAGTCGGAGTTCCTCGACCACCACTATCGACGCCGGCTCCGCCCGCTGTCGCACTACTCCCTCGGCTGGATGCCCGCGTGGCTGTCGGCGGCGGGGCTCGCGGCACCGGTGCTCAACCGAGCACTGCGATCCAGGCTGAGCGGTCTCGCCGCGCGCGCCGGCGGACTCGACCCCCGGCGCACGATGCCCGCCTTTGCGACACGACGTGCGCGACGCACCCATCTCCGGCCACTCTCCCCGGTCGACGCGTCGTCCACGGTCGTGCTGTTCGTCGACTCCTTCACCCGCGCCTTCCGGCCGCAGGTGGCCACCGCGGTCGCCGAGATCCTCCGAGCCGCCGACCCCGTCGACCGTGCGTCGGATCCCGTCGACCGTGCATCAGCTTCCGTCGGCTGTGCGGCCGACAACTGCTGCGGTCTCACGTGGATCTCGACGGGACAGCTTGACCGCGCCCGAAAGGTGCTGCGCCGTACCGTCGCCGACCTCGACGACGGTACGGACCGGCCGATCGTCGTTGTCGAACCCAGTTGCGCCGCGGCGCTCGCGAAGGACCTGCCCGAACTCGTGCCGACCGACGCCGCCCGTCGCGTGGCTGCACGCGTGCGAAGTTTCGCCGCCCATGTGCCCACTCTGCTCGATGCCGGCTGGCGACCACCACCACTGCCCGACGAGGTGACGTTGCAGACCCATTGCCACGAGTACGCGGTGTTCGGCGCCCGGGTCGGCATCACCGCCCTGGACGCCCTGGGGGTCACCGTGCACACCGCGGACGGTTGTTGCGGCGTGGCAGGCAACTTCGGTTTCGAGAAGGGTCACTACGAGGTGAGCATGGCCGTCGCCGAGAACGGACTCGCACCGGCGCTGCGGAACGCGCCGCAGCGGGCCGTCGTCACCGACGGGTTCAGCTGCGCGATGGCCGTCGAACACCTCGCCGCCGTCGACGACGCCCTCGCCCCCGCGCGCGTACGCGGAATCCATCTCGCCGAACTGCTCAGGGCATCACCCGATACCGATACTCCAGGAGTACAACCATGACGACCATCGCGCCCCAGACCGCTCCCGAAGCAGTGTCCCGCGTCCACACCGACCTGTTCGTCGACGGCGAGTGGGCTCCGGCCGCGTCGGGCAAGCGCTTCGACGTCGTGAACCCGGCCACGGAAGAGGTACTCGCCCAGGTGGCCGACGCCGACGCCGTCGACGCTCGGCGCGCGCTCGAGACCGCGGCCGCGCACCAGGCCGAGTGGGCCACGACCTCACCGCGGTTCCGCAGTGAGATCCTCTATCACGCACATCAACTCATCATGACGCGCGCGGACGAGATCGCCGCGGTGATGACCGCGGAGATGGGCAAGCCCCTCGCTGAGGCCAAGGGCGAGGTCGCCTACGGCGCCGAGTTCTTCCGCTGGTTCGCCGAGGAAGCCGTGCGCATCGGTGGCGACTCCACCACCACCGGCGACGGATCGCACCGGGTCGTGGTGACCAGGCAGCCCGTCGGCCCGTGCATCCTCATCACGCCGTGGAACTTCCCGCTGGCCATGGCGACCCGCAAGATCGGGCCGGCCGTCGCGGCCGGTTGCACCATGGTCTTCAAGCCCGCCGAACTCACCCCGCTCACCTCCCTGCTGCTGGCCGACATCCTCGTCGAGGCCGGTCTGCCCGCGGGGGTGCTGAACATCGTCACGACCAGCGACCCGTCGACCGTCGTCACCGAGTGGATGGAGAGCGGACTCGCCCGCAAGGTCAGCTTCACCGGGTCGACCGAGGTCGGGAAACTACTCCTGCGTCAGGCGGCGGGCGCGGTCATGCGGACGTCGATGGAGCTGGGCGGCAACGCGCCGTTCATCGTCTGCGCCGACGCGGACATCCCGCGGGCCGTCGACGGCCTGATGTTCGCCAAGATGCGCAACATCGGTCAGGCCTGCACGGCCGCTAATCGAGTCTTCGTGCACCGCAGCGTGATCGACGAGTTCACCGACGCCTTCGCCGCGAGAATGTCCAGTTTGCGCGTCGGTGACGGTGCGGCCGAGGGCGTCCAGGTCGGGCCCCTCGTCGAACGCAAGGCCGTCGAGAAGGTCTCGGCGCTCGTCTCCGACGCCGTGGCCAAAGGCGCGACGGTGATCTGCGGCGGCGAGAAGACCAGCGGCCCAGGATTCTTCTACCCGCCGACTGTGTTGTCCGGCGTCGGGCTCGACGCAGACCTCATGCGCACCGAGATATTCGGGCCCGTCGCCGCGATCATCCCGTTCGGGAATGCTGACAGGCCAGACGATCCTGCCGCCGACGACGAAGTGCTCGCGCTGGCCAACGACACTCCCTGGGGCCTGGTCGGTTACCTCTTCAGTCAGGATGTCGACCGCTGCGCCAGGCTGTCGGCCGCGCTGGAAACCGGTATGGTCGGGGTCAACACCGGCGCCGTGTCCAATCCGGCGGCTCCCTTCGGGGGTGTCAAGGAATCCGGGCTCGGCCGCGAGGGTGGACGCGTGGGCATCGAGGAGTTCCTCGACATGAAGTACACGGCGACGCCGATTCATCGTCGCTGACAGCGGTTTTCCGGAACACATCAGCGTTCAGACAGGAGCGAGGAGACCATGTACCTGGGTGCTCAGCTGTTCAGTGACAGCGAGTACGAGCAGCGCCTGAGACGTGTCCGTGAGCTCATGGACCGTCAGGGTCTGTCGGCGATCATCGTCACCGATCCGGCCAACATCTTCTATCTGATCGGTTACAACGCCTGGTCGTTCTACACCCCGCAGATGCTGTTCGTGCCGATCGACGGAGAGATGGTCTTCTACGCTCGCGAGATGGATGCGCATGGCGCACATCGCACGACGTGGTTGCCCGCCGATCAGATCGTCGGTTACCCGGAGAGTTATGTGCACCGCCCGCACCTCCATCCGTTCGACTGGGTCGCGTGGTCGCTGCGTCAGCGCCACCTCATCGCCCCGGCGTCGAACACCGGGTCCGTGGGCCTGGAGATGGACTCGCACTTCTTCTCGCCGAAGGCGTATCGCGCGCTGTTCAACGCGATCCCGGAGTGGAAGCTCGTCGACAGCTTCGAGCTCGTCAACTGGGTGCGCTCGGTCAAGTCCGACGCCGAGGTGCAACTGATGCGCCAGGCCGGCATGGTGTGCTCGAAGGCGATGCGCGCCGCGATCGACACCATCGACATCGGGGTGCGGCAATGCGATGCGGCCGCGGCCATCTCGCAGGCGCAGATCACCGGCACCCCGGAGTACGGCGGCGACTACCCGGCGATCGTCCCGATGATGCCCACCGGCGCGGCAGCCGACACCCCGCACCTCACGTGGCACCAGGGCACTTTCGTCGAGGACGAGGCGGTCGTCATCGAATTGACCGGGGCACACAACCGATATCACTGTCCGCTTGCCCGGACGGTGTCCCTCGGCACCCCGAGCAAGGACCTCGACTACGTCGCCAAGGCAACCGCCGAGGGCCTGAACAACGTGCTGGAGGCCATCAAGCCGGGCGTGGCCACGCGCGAACTCGCCTCGACGTGGAACTGGACACTAGCGAAGTACGGACTCGAGAAGCCCTCGCGCCTGGGCTATTCGATCGGCATCGGCTACCCGCCCGACTGGGGCGAGCGCACGATCAGCATCCGCAGCGAGGACGAGTCGGTACTGGAGACCAACATGACCTTCCACATCGTCTGCGGAATGTGGATGGACAACTACGGTTTCGAGCTGTCCGAGTCGGTCCGGGTCAGCCCGACCGGCGTCGAGTGCTTCACCGACTTCCCGCGCGAACTGATCCAGAAGTAGCCACACAACCTGATCGACACCAGCACGACGACCACACAATCTGATCCCTGAGGTCCGAAACCAGCACGACGACCACACCACCTGATCCCTGAGGTGCGAGGAGCGCAAGCGACGAGCCACGAAGGGCTGCCGAGACGAGGTGAAGAAAGTGACCACAACCGAAACCGCCTACCAGAACCGACATTCGGCACCGACACTGCCGTTGGCGGGCCGCGCCAAGGACCTCGTCGGTTCGATGATCGACTCGTCGACCTCGCTGTTCGCCGCGCAGTCCCACGACATCGTGCGGTTCGCGATGGGCTCCCCCGCGGACGAGGCCGTGCCGGCCGACGAGTTCCGTCAGATCGCCGGTGAGATCCTCGATCACACCTCGTTCACCTACGGGGCCACGGAAGGCGAACCCCGGCTGCTGCAACTGCTCGTCGACTATCTCGCCACGACCCCCGACCCGTCGTCCCTCGACCGGTTGGTCATCACCACCGGCGGGATGCAGGGACTCGACCTCGCCTGCAAGCTGTTCGTCGATCCCGGGGATCTGGTCATCGTCGAGTCCCCCACGTACACCAATGGCAGTGCGACCGCACTGTCCTACGGCGCGCAGTTGCTCGAGGTTCCCGTCGACGACGACGGCATGCAGGTCGATCAGCTCGAGGCACTCGTCGCACGCACCCGTCAGACGCCGAAGGCGATCTACACGATCCCGACATTCCAGAATCCCTCCGGCGTCACCATGTCCGAGGAGCGCCGCCGCGAACTGCTGCGGCTGGCGCACACCTGGGGGTCGGTCATCATCGACGACGACCCGTACGGGCTGTTGCGGTTCGCCGGCACCGACATCCCGACCTTCCAGACGCTCAGCCCCGGCGACCCGCTGATCTTCTCAGTCCGTACGTTCTCCAAGATCCTCGCGCCGGGCTGGCGTGTCGGCTGGGTCGACGCCGATCCCTCCCTACGCCAGCTGCTGATCAACGGCAAGCAGGCGATGGACACCTGCACCAACGTGCCCAACCAGCACATTGTCGCCGAGTACATCGCCCGCGGCGGACTCGAGGACCATCTCGCCGGGATTCGCCTGCTGTACCGCGAGCGCAAAGAGGCCATGCTCGACGCCATCAGACGTCATCTCGGCGATCGGGTGGTGACCACGGACCCCGAGGGCGGCTTCTTCCTGTGGGTCACGTTGCGCGACGAGTTCGCCGAGATCGACACGCGAGAACTCTTCGAGGTCGCGCTCGCGGACGGGGTGGCGTTCATTCCCGGCCCCGCGCTGTCGCCCGGTGGACGCTTCCGCAACTCGATGCGTCTCTGCTTCGCGTCGAGCACCCCGGAACGGATCGACGAGGGTGTCCGACGTCTCACGGCCAGTCTTGAGAAGATGGCCGGGTGAGTCGTGAACCAGACCTGACCGCCGCCGAGACCGCGGTGCTCGGCTTCATCGACGAGGCCGCGATCATCTCGCTCACCTCGGCACTGGTCGAGGCGCCCAGCGAGAACCCGGGCGGTACCGAGGAAGCCGCGGTCGAAGTGCTCAAGAGTGCCTGCCGCGCGCTCGGTTTCGACGTCGTGACCCACGAAGTGGCACCGGGGCGGCCCAATCTCGTCGCCACCGTGCCTGCCGGCACCGGACCGGGACTGATGTTCCTCGGACATTCGGACGTGGTCCCGGCCGGTCCCGGCTGGTCAGCGGACCCGTACACGGTCCGCATCCGCGACGGCCGCATCTACGGCCGCGGTGCCACCGACATGAAAGGCGGACTCGCCGCCGTCGTCGCGGCGATGACCGCGCTACGCCGGGCCGCCGAGGTCGGGGTCGAACTCTCCGGACCGGTCCGCCTGGTGTGCACCGTCGACGAGGAGGAACACGGGACCGGGGTGCGGGACTTCGTGGGCCGCCCCGCCGACCTCGAGTTCCGCGGCTGCGTGGTCGCCGAACCCACCGACATGCAGGTGGTTCGGGGTTGCCGCGGTGCGTCGTACATCGAGATCGAGGTGACCGGTCGCGCGGCTCATTCCGGGCGTCCCACCGATGGTCGCAGCGCCATCGACGCCGCGGCCGCCGTCGTCGACATCATCCGCGCCGACGGTGAACGGCTGGCCGAGACGGCCGACGACCTGCTCGGTCACGGCACCTGGAATGTCGGCACCATCTCAGGCGGACAGGGCATCTCGGTGGTGGCACCGGGTTGTTCGCTCGGCATCGACCGGCGCCTGATGCCCGATGAGGACCCACATCGGATCGCCGACGATCTGCGAAGAGCGATCAGCGACAGAGGAATCGACACCGACGGCATCAGCGTCGACGTCCGGGTGACCATGGAGATGCCCGGTTTCGAGACGGAAGCCACGCACCCGCTCGTCACCACAGCGGTCGGTGCGGTCACCGATGCCGGGGCGGACACCTCGGTCGGCGGCTGGACTGCCGCCTGCGACGGCGGCTTCGTCAGCCGCGACCTCGGCGTCCCGTCGATCGTCCTCGGTCCGGGCAACATCAACACCGACGCCCACCAACCGGACGAGTCGGTGGCCATCGCCGACCTGGTCATCGCGGCGAGAGCCTACGCCCTCGCCGCGATGCGGCTGCTGGGCCCTAGTTCGCCTTCTGCTTCTGCAGCGCCGTGAAATCGTTCTCGAGACTGGGGATCTCGGTACCGCGCAGCGAGGCACCGGCGGTCTCCTTCAGGAAGCAAAGGGCAACCATGCCGATGGCGCAGGCGCCCATCATGTATACCGCGGGGAAGAGACTCCACTCGGTCTTCTCGACAACCGCATCGTTGACGAGCGGCGCGGTTCCGCCGAATGCCGCGGTCGCGACGTTGTAGGAGATCGCGAACCCGGCGTATCGGACCTGGGTCGGGAACATTGCCGGGAAGGTGGCCGAGATGGTCGCCAGCTGAGGGATGTACAGCACTCCCAGGATGACGAATGCCACGATGGCCCAGGCGAATCCCTGCCCCATCAGCCAGTAGAGCGGCAGCGCGAGGACGAACAGGCCGATCAGCGAACCCCACCACATGGGTTTGCGGCCGGTCGAGTCCGACCACCACCCGAAGAACGGGATCAGCAGCATCATCACGAGTTGGCCGATGAGGTTGACGACGCTGGCCGAGGTCTCGGACAGATCGATGGTGTTCTGCAGGTAGGTCGGTTGGTAGGCCAGCAGGGTGTAGTTGGCCACGTTGAGCGCGATCACCAGGCCGAACATGGTGATGATCGGGCGCCGGTAGTTGATCAGCAGATCCTTGAAGCGGGTCCAGGCGGACCCCTTGATCTCGTTGTCCTGCTCGAGTTCCTGGAAGACCGGTGTGTCTTCCATCTGCGACCGCAGGTACAGCCCGATCAGGCCCATCGGCAGCGCGAGCAGGAACGGGATGCGCCAACCCCACTGATCCATCTGGCTGTCGGTCAACGCCAATTGCAGCAGGAGGACGAAGAGTGTCCCGCCGCAGAAACCGGCCAGGGTGCCGAATTCGAGGAACGAGCCGTACTTTCCGCGCTTGTTGTCGGGCGCGTACTCGGCCATGAACGTTGCGGCACCGCCGTATTCGCCGCCGGTCGAGAAACCCTGGATGACACGGAGCAGGATGAGCAGGACGGGTGCCCAGAACCCGATCGACGCATGCGTGGGCAGCAGACCGATCAGTGCGGTCGCGCCGGAGATGAGCAGGATCGTCATCGCCAGAACCGATTTGCGGCCGATGCGGTCGCCGATCGGTCCCCAGACCATACCGCCGAGGGGCCGCAAGACGAAGGAGATCGCGAAACCCAGCATGGTGCCGACGGTTCCGAACTCCCCCGGGAAAAACGCCTGCGTCAGGTAGACCGAGGCCGCGGCGTAGACGCCGTAGTCATACCACTCGGTCGCGTTGCCGATCGCCGAGGCGCCGATGGCCTTGCGGAGAAGTCTCTTGCCCTCTGGTGAGTTCGGGTCTGGTGCCAGCTGCTCGTAACTGTCTGCTGTCGTCGTGTCGCTCATCTGCGCTTCCTGAGTCGTGGGGCCGCTGAGGGTCGATCTTGTAGCTGCGATCGGTGGACCCGGGGCCGCGGGCGATCAGCCCCTCGCCACCTGCAGGTTCGCGGCGTCCTCGCCGTCCCCGAGCAGGCGACGCAACCCGTCGGCCATGTGCTCGATCATCAGAGCATCGGCCGCCGCGGCGTCTCCCGCGGCAATGGCGTCCACCAACGCCTGGTGTTCGTCGATCCGGTCCTTTCCCGAGGAGTACGTCCCTCGCATGGCTCGCAGACACATTCGCGTCTCCACGAGGATCGTCTCGTGCAACCGCGAAAGTCGTTGACTTCCGGCATATTCCACCAAGGTCTGGTGGAAGGCCATGTCGGCCTCGGCCATCCCCGCGCCGTTCGGCTCGTCGACGAACACGCGCATCGCGTCGACCGCGCCGCCCAGTGCCTCCACCGCCTCCTGCTCGCGGTGCGCGATCACCTGTTGCACAGCAGCGCGTTCCACCGCAGTGCGCGCGACGTACATGTCCCGGATGTCGTCCTCTTCCATCGAGACGACGAACAAGCCGCGGTTACGGTGGCTGACCAGCAGTCCTTCCGCGGTCAGGCGCTGCATGGCCTCGCGCAGCGGACCACGACTGACGCCCAGATCGGCCGCCAGCCCCGACTCCGTCAACTGCGAGCCGGGCGCGAAGTCCCCGTTTGCGATCGCATCGTGCAACTTACGCGCGATGATCGCCGGTGTCGATTCCTGAACCAGCGGCGACAGCACCCGCCGACGTGGCGATTTATCCTGTATCGCCTGGTCGACGACGGTTCGATTCGTCCCCGGGTCCTGTGGACCCGGCGTCTTCGCCCCCACCTTCATGGTCACCGTCATTCCCTCTTTCTTACCGTGAATGGCGCGCGTAAGTCAGTGTTTCCCCGCGCGCGCCGCCCATCCAGACGTCATTGCAGGCTGCGGCGAAGTCGTCCAGACCCTCGATGATCGTGGCGAACACATTGCCCGGCACCCATCCGACGTCACCGTTGACCAGCAGATTGTTGCGGCCGTAGAACACTGCGAGGTCGATGAGGAGCCGGTGCTCGGCGGGGGCCGAGCCGAGCTCGTAGCCATACGCCGGGTTCTCGAGCACCCCGTCGAAGGTGAAGTAACACAGGTCGCCCGGGATGGGCGTGATGGTGGTGTTCTCCATGCCCGGTTCGGCCGCGGAGAAGGCCGGCAGTAGGGTGTAGATCTCGTTGCGGGCGAACTTTCCGTGAAACACCTGACCGCCCAGCGGCAATGCGTCCCAGACCGCAGCTGCGGTGCGAGGCGCCTCGGCATCGAGCATCCGGGCGACCGCCGTGACCCCGCGCTTCTCCAATGTCACGGTGATGAACCGGTCATGTCGGGCCGCGGGGCCGGTTCGCTGTTCGTCGGTCACGCGCGGTCTCCCAACATCGTGAAGCCGGCGGCCGCCTCGTACGCTGCCGCGACGCGCAACACCGTCGCGTCGTGATGCCGGGCGCCGACGAACTGTGCGCCGGTCGGCAGACCATCGGCGAATCCACTCGGCACGGTGATCGCCGGCTGACCGGTGAGATTGAACGGGTAGCTGTAGGGAGTCCAGGATGTCCAGTCGGGCGACCCCACCCCGTCCGGGACGATACGACCGGCCTCGAACGCCACCGTCGGCATCGACGGCGTCAGCAGGACGTCGAATTCCTCATGGAGCAGGCTCATCTGGGTACCCATCTCCATCCGTAGCGCGGTTGCGCTGACGAAATCGGTTGCAGTGAAACCGGAATGCCGTTCCACCGCGTCGATCAGCAGCGGGTCCACGTGTTCGGCCGCGTGCGGTCCGAGCCCGCGGACAACGACGTCGGCACCCGCGAACCAGATGACGTGGTAGGCCCAGGCCGGGTCCTCCCATCCGAGATCGACCTTCTCCACGGTCGCCCCGAGCTGTTCCAGTACCGACGCCACCCGGTCGGTGTTGGCTTGTACGCCTGGGTCGTTGGTGCCGAAGCCGAGATCGGCGCTGTAGCCGACACGCAGATCGGCGAGGTCGCGAACGTCGGCGACCGCGGTGACCGCACTGGTTGTCGGCGACGGCAGTGCGGACCAGTCACGGGGATCGAACCCGCTCAGGACATCCAGCAGCGCAGCGCAATCCGACACCGTCCGCGTCATCGGACCGACGTGGGCCACCGGCGCGAACGGGCTCGGCGGATACATGGGCACCCGGCCGAGTGTCGGCTTGAACCCGACGACGCCGCAGTAGGCGGCCGGTATCCGGATGGAACCGCCACCATCGGTGCCGACCGACAGCGGACCCAAGCCGGCCGCGAGCGCCGCGGCACTGCCTCCGCTCGACCCGCCCGACGTACGCGAGGTGTCCCACGGATTGCGGGTGACGCCCGTGCGCGGACTGTCGGTGACGCCTTTCCATCCGAATTCCGGTGTGGTGACCTTTCCGAGCAGGACCGCACCAGCCTCACGCAGACGTGCCACCGCGGGAGCGTCGATGTCCCACACCATCTGATCGGGCTCGATCATCAGCGAGCCGCGCAACGTCGGCCATCCGGCGGTCAGCAACAGGTCCTTGATCGAGACCGGAACGCCGTCGAGCGGGCCACGGGGTGTCCCGGCGGCGAATCGCTCAGTGGACTCCCGGGCCTCGGCGCACGTGCGTTCGCGGTCGATGAGGCAGAACGCATTGATGGACGGGTCGACGTCGTCAATGGCGTCGAGCAGTTCCGCCGCCACCGAATCCGGCGTCAGCTCGCCGGTACGGTAGGCCTCGGCCAGTTCCGTGGCGCTGAGCCACCGCGTGGCGTCCGTCATGCGCCCCCTCGGAAGATTGGTAGATTGTTGACAATCTACCTTGGAGGTGTGGGCGTGACAACCACCGTCGCAATGCTCTACCCCGGCCACGCAGCCGAGGACGATTTCGAACTGATCGAGGCCGCGATCGGCGCTGCCGAGCCCCACTCCGAGGTCCGATTGCCGGTCGTGATCACCGAGGTGGACTCCGACGACCACACCGTCGAGGCCATGGCTGCGGTCGGCGAGCAGGACCGCCTCTTCGACGGCGTGCGGCGAGCGCAGGCCCACCACCCATCGGCGCTGATGTGGGCGTGCACCTCGGGCAGCTTCGTCTACGGTTTCGACGGTGCCCGACGCCAGGCCGCCGATGTGGCCGGAAAGTCCGGCCGTCCGGCATCGTCGACATCGCTGGCGTTCGCCGAGGCGTGCCGGTCTCTCGGTCTGTCGCGGGTGGCGATAGCCGCGACCTACCCGGAGCCCCTTGCGTCTCGGTTCATCGGGTTCCTCGCCGACGCCGGCATCGAGGTCGTGGCCTTGTGCGCCAACGACATCGAGACGGCGGCCGAGGCAGGGACATTCGACGGCGACGGCTTGTTCGAGATGATCGCGGCTGCCGACTGCGATTCGGCTCAGGCGGTCGTGGTACCCGACACCGCGTTACACACCGCGATGTGGATCACCGACCTCGAGGCCAAGCTCGGCAAACCCGTGCTGACGGCCAACCAGGTCACCGCGTGGGAGGGACTCCGACTCACCGGGCTCACGGTCGACGTTCCCCGGCTCGGGAGCTTGTTCACCTCTCCGCCCGGCCCACCCCCTGGTTGAGGGGTGTCCCCA
>NZ_SCOC01000018.1:0-102319 GCF_005502615.1 Gordonia sp. ALPHA1B1
CAACCCGACACCATATGTCTGGACCGCAACCTCCAGGTCGATCCTGGCCAAGGTCGCCCGCGCCCGCGCCGCACTCGAACAAGGAGTTAGCTAAAACCGAGACACACCACTAGGAGCGGTCGTACGGAGTCACGGCCGATCGCAGACCGCTGGCCCGCTGCACGCGGCGGTCGACCGCCGCGGCCAGCACCTCGGGTGTCCCGACGATCCGCACGTGGTCGCGGGCGCGGGTGATGGCGGTGTACAGCAACTCCCGGGTGAGCAGTTCTGAGCCCGTGGGTGGGAGGATCACCGTGACCTGTCGGAACTGGCTGCCCTGGCTGCGGTGGATGGTCATCGCGTGAACCGACACGACGTCGGCTAGCTGCGTCGGGTGCAGGAGTCGCACCGATCCGCCGCGACGGAAGGCGACCCGGACGCCGTCGGCCCCCTGCGTCCGGCCCTCGGGATCGGCGATCACCACGCCCGTGTCGCCGTTGAACGTCGCCGTCTGGCGGTCGTTGGCGGTGACCAGGATGGGCTGTCCCGCATACCATCCGGCCAGCTCGGCGCCGGCTGTGCCCAGCCACTCGGTGATCCTGGCCGACCAGCCACGGACACCCCATGACCCCTCCCGGTGCGCGCACAGCACCCGGTGGGCATCGAGCGCGTCGAGCGCCCCGTCGGCATCGGCACGACGGGCCGCTGCCCGCAGCGCCCGGCCCCATTCGACGAGATCGGCACGGACGGCATCGAGGTCGTCGGGCGCCACGAGTTCGACGTTCGGGACGTCGTCCGCGGCGACCAGTCTCAGGACTTCGTCTGCGTCACCGGCGTTCACGGCCGCCGCGACCCGCGAGATGCCGCCGCCGAAACGGAATTGGCGCCGCAGGGTGATCACGCCACCGGCGAGATGATCGGTGTCCTCGGGTTCCAGTTCATGATCAGCATCCAGGCCCACCGCCTCGAGCGCGGCCTGTGATACCGCCGTCACGGTTCCCGAATCTCCTTGCACTCCAGCGACATCCGCCCGTTCGACGAGATCCGCGAGCACCGCTCCGGCCTCGACCGACGCGAGCTGATGCGGGTCACCGACGAAGATCACCCGTGCATCCGGACGGACTGCGTCGAGCAGACGGCTCATCGCGGTCATCGACAGCATCGAGGTCTCGTCGACGACGATGACGTCGTGCGGCAGGGTCCGCCCGCGGCCGTACCTCGGGTTGGCACCCGGGCGCCAGCCGAGCAACGAGTGGAGCGTGACGGCGTGCGCCGTGACGGGAACCGTCGACTCCGCTTCCACCGAGGCCTGCAGCTGAGCCGCCGCCCGGCCCGTCGGCGCGCACAGTCCGATACGGAGGCCGGGTCCCTGCAGGGCGTCCAGTACCGCGAGAATGCGTGCGACCGTGTAGGTCTTGCCGGTGCCGGGACCGCCCGCCAGGACGGTGGTCCAGCGGGTCGCGGCGACCGCTGCCGCCAGCTTCTGCAGGTGCCCGTCCTCGGGCGAGGTGTAGACGGCGGCTATCGCAGCGCGCAGCGCATCGGCTTCGACCACGGGTGTCGTCTGTGCGCGGCGGGCCAGCGTCTCGCGGATCGTCTGTTCCTGCCGAAAGTACTTCTGGAGGTACACCAGCGACCCATCGATGGACCGTCGCACCACCAACGGACGCAACGGACCCGCCTCGCTGCCCGCGACGAGCGGACTCTCGAGCAGTGCGTCGAGCACCGCATCGGACGACGGGATGGTGAGGTCGGCGGTGTCGTCGCCGGCCAGCTCGCCCAAACGGTCCAGCGCGAGGCACGTCGAACCGAGCCGCACCGCACGGACCGCCAGCGCGGCGCCGAGACGCGCGGTCTCGGACACCGGCTCGGCGCACATCGTCACGAGACGGTCGGTGATGTGCACGTCCGCGGCGGCTAGGACTCCGGCCTCGTTCCACTCGGCGAGCACACCGGTGGCCCACTCCACCACCTGGACGTCGGACACGGTCATCGGGACGCTCCCGCCAGTGCATCGGACAATGCGAGGATCAGGTCTGCGGGCAGATCCCACTCGAACACGCCGCAACCGGGCGGCGTGCCCGGCCCGGCCATGCCGCGCACGAAGTGGTACTGCACCGGGCCGAGATGCCGGACCGGATCGTAGCCGACGACGCGCCAGCGCAGATACCTGTGCAGCGCAACCGAATACAGCATCGCCTGCAGCGGATAGTGGGCGGCGATCATCTCGCCTGCCATGGCCGCGGTGTCGAAGTCCTCGACGACCAGGTCCCCCGCCCGGATGCGGTTGGTCTTGTAGTCGACGACCACGTAGCGGCCGTCCGGGGTGCGCAGCACCGAGTCGATGCTGCCCGTCAGGAAGCCGCGCAGTTCACGATCGGGGAGCTCGCGGAGGTGATCGACGTAGTCACGCAACGGATCGTCGTCGGGCAGATACCGGTCCAGCAGTTCGGCGAACACCCCCGGCGTCGCCCCACGGGCGCCGGGGGCGCGATCCGGCGGCCCCAGCGGGAGCTCGAAGTCGAGCTCGGCGAGGCGATCTCCCGGCTCGACGCCCCAGAGATCGCCGAAACCGAGTGGCGTGGTGAGGACGCCGACGAGCGCGGCGACCAGTACGTCGGCGTCGATGTCGGCCGGCAGGACCCCGAGTGCGCGCGAACACAATTCGCGCACATGGGTCTCGATGTCGGGCGCCGAGGTGTCGACGTATTCGAGGACCTCGTGCACCAGGGTGCCGAACGTCGCCCCGTAGGGCAGGCCGTTCATCAGCGACGGCGTTCCCGCTCGGTGACCCTCGGCGGGCGGTTCGTCGAGCTCGACCGGGCCGGCCGGCTCGTCACCGAGGATGTCGTCGGCCGGTTCGCTACCGGTGGTGACGACGGAACCGGCGGGTGCCCCGGGTGCGCCGTGCGCGACATCGGCGACGATGGCCGAGTACGACGTGCGACGCCATTCCTGATCGATGGCGCGCCGGAACCGCGCGACCCCGAGGGTCGCCGGCTCGACATCGGCGTGCGGCGGGGCCGCCACCGCACCGGCCTCGATCCGGCCGGCGGGCTCGACCGAGATCGCGGCATCGCGCCCGGTCAGGGTACGTAGGACGCCGACACACGTGGCGTCGTCGTCGGGGATGGGGACGTCGGAGGCGACCGACCACACCGATTCGCCGGTCTCGGAAGGGATTCGGGTTGCGGTATCGCGCCCGAAGATCAGCCGGTGCAGCGGCCCGCTCGTGGTGTTCATCGACGGCGCCCACCACGCCACGACCTGCGATTGCGCCCGCGTCAGCGCGACGTAGAGCAGCCGGAGGTCTTCGCCGGCCGTCTCCTCGGCGTACCGCTTGCGCCGCGCCGCGCGGCCGGGCGCCTGCGCGCCACCGACATCGAGACGCCGGGTACCCGACTCGTCGTGGTAGGTGATGTTGCCGCGGTCGCCGATCCACGTCCCGTCCCAGCCGTAGGGCACGTAGACGATCGGGAACTGCAGGCCCTTGCTGGCATGCACGGTCATGATCTGGACGGCCTGCGTGTCGCGGTCGAGGCGCCGACTCTGGTCCTCGTATCGCTGGCGCGCGGACGTGTCGGCGATCCGCTCGGCCAGCCACTCGACGAGGCCACTGACTCCCGCCGAGGTCTCGACCACGTGCTTGTTGCAGAGCGCGGACACCTGCAGAAGATCGGTGAGGATGCGTTCACCGTTCTCGGTGGCCAGGACGCGCGCGGCGACACCGTGCGAGTCGAGCAGGCGCTGCGCCATCGCGGCGAACCCGCCCTGCACGAACACCCGTCCCAGCGATGCCAATTCGGCCCCGAGCTCGGCGACCTCGGGTTCGCCTGCGGTGGCCACCTTCTCGATCGACCAGCCGAGCAGGGTCGTGAGCGCCGCCAACCGCGCGCGGTCCGCGCGGGAGGGTTGTTCGACGGCACGCATCACCCACAGCCAGTGCTGGGCCGCGGTCGTGGAGAACACGTTGACCCCCGACCCGATCACCGAGTTGATGCCGCGCTCGGCGAGCTCCCGCTGGAGCGGTTCGATGGTGCTGTTGAGCCGCACCAGGATCGCGATGTCGCCGGGATCCACCGGGCGGGAGGTTCCGTCGACCTCGAGCCGAGCGCCCTGGGCGAGGGTCTGCGCGATGTCGTCGGCGACATCGACCGCGATCCGGTCGCGGACGTCCTTCACCGCGGGCAGGTTGTAGGCGTTACGGGACGTGAAGTCGGTGCGCAGGAACGCGCGGATGCGTAGCGGCGGACGACCGTCGAGCCGGCTGCCCGGGTGTGCCGCCGAGACCGGATGCACCACGATGCCCGGATGTCCCAGCGCCGCTTCGCCGTACAGATGTCCGAGGGCGTCGACGAGCGCGCCGTCGGATCGCCGGTTCACGTCGAGCGCCTGCAAGGTGTCGGCCGAGGACACCGCGGCGAGGTAGCTCAGGACCTCGGCACCGCGGAATCCGTAGATCGACTGTTTGGGGTCG
Organism: Gordonia sp. ALPHA1B1; assembly: GCF_005502615.1. Lineage (NCBI taxonomy): Bacteria > Bacillati > Actinomycetota > Actinomycetes > Mycobacteriales > Gordoniaceae > Gordonia > Gordonia sp. ALPHA1B1. The sequence goes on from NZ_SCOC01000018.1 coordinate 4,457, forward strand.
CCGACGAGGATGAGTCGGCGATGGCCGTGGAAGCACCGGCGCAGGATGTCCCACTGCAACGGGTCGGTGTCCTGGAACTCGTCGACCAGGACCACGGTGAAGGTGTTGCGGATACGTTCGCACGCGCGCTCGCCGACCACCGGGTCGGTCACGATGCGTTGCAGGATGGCCTGCAGGTCGTCGTAGGTCCGTACGCGCGCATCACGTTTGCGCGCCTCGACGATGCGGCGGACCGCGGACGCGAAACTCACCCGACGGGCGGCCACCGCATCGCCACCCGGCCCGTCGGTCGACTCGGAGGTGTCCGGCGCCAGTGCGACCGACGCCTGGCGTACCGCGTCGCGGGCGATCGACCGCGCCTCGGTGAAGTCGAATTCCGGTGTGTCGCTTGCCCAGAAGCCGCGCAGGTAGAGGTCCAGCGCCACCTCTTCGGTGAGTTCGTCGACCTCTTCGACGATCGAGTAGACCAGTTCACGCTCACCCAGGAAGCCCAGCGCCTCCAGCATGCGGTTGCAGAACGTGTGGGTGGTCGCGATCGTCGACGCGTCGAAGTCGCTCAGAGCGCGGGCGAGATTGCGACGACGGGTGGCGACCTCGTCCGGTGATCCCTGCGCCAGCATCTGCAGCAGCGCGTCGTGGCCGGGGGCGGCACCGGGACGGTCGAGTCCGTCCAGCAACTCGCGCACGCGGTCTCGCATGCGTTCACGCAGCTCGGCGGTCGCGGCCCGGCTGAAGGTCACCAGCAGCATCTCCGAGATCGGGACTCCCTCGGCGATGTGCCGGGCGGCGAGTCCGACGATGGCGTAGGTCTTCCCGGTTCCGGCGCTCGCCTCCAGGACCGTGGTGTGATCCGGCAGGTCGGCGGTGACGTCGAAGGTGGCCGGCCGTCTCACGTGCCCTCCCGGTGCTCATCGAGTGGCACCCACACGGTTCGCGCCAGCCCGGCGAACAACGGTTCGTCGTCACCCATGGGCAGTTCGACACCGCCGACGGTGCGATGGTCGGGCGTCGCGCCGTCGAGGAGGTCGTCGAAATCGACCTCGGCCAGCACGTCCCCGCCGAATGCGAGCTTCACATATGGGTCGTGCGCGGCACCGAATCTGTCGTCGAAGTTCCGGCGGGCGTTGGCGAGCGAGAACGTGCTGCGCCGGCCGGGCCCGTCGTTCTCGACGAACGTGTACGCGGGTTCCAGCGGCAGCGGCAGCGGACGACGAAGACCCTCGTCACGTAGCCGGACGAGGTCGTGAAGCAACGGAACCGGATCCGCGGGGCGCCGGAGTGTGATGGTGCTGGTCCCGCCGCCTCGCGGGGCCCGCCCGATCAGGACCGCCGAGTCCACCGACCGCGCCGCGGCATTGCCCTGGGTCGCGGCGGCGGCCACCGCGAGAAGCGTGATCCAGCCGCTGAGTTGCTGTTTGGCCTTGAGCTTGGAGTACGTCGGCCGCACCAACGCGGCCGGCACGGTGTCGCCGAACACGTCACCGACCGTTCCGTGCACCCGGCGGCCGTCGGGTAGTCGGACCAGGACGTCGAGGGTCGTGGGAGTCCCTGTGCGCAACGGCTCGACGACGCCGTATAGCCGCGTGACCGTCCGCGAGATCGCGCGGAGCTCACGGGTGCCGAAGGCGAACGGCGGCAGCGTCCCGCGCCGGAGCTCGGCCGCCTCGCACTCCCCGATGGACACCCCGGTCAGCATCCGGGAGAGGAATCGGTCGCCGATCCCCCACTTGTCCAGTGGTTCCAGTTCGACATCGAGTTGGTCGTCGTGTGGCCGGTCGTCGTCGGGGATGCGGGCACCGAGGCGCTGGCGGACGAACGCCACGATCGGGTCCACGTGGAAGTCGATGAGGGTCGCGAGGTCGATGTCCTCGGTGTCGGGGGTCCGTTCCGGCGCGGGCAGCACCTCGGCAGCGGCGACCACCACGCGCCGCGTCGGCTCGCGTAAGGCCTCGGCTCCGCGAAGCATCGACGCGTCGTGGCTGAACGGCCCCGCGATTCCCGGCACGCCACCGGGGGTGAAGTTCCGCGCGTCGAACCCGTGCAGCGAATGCCGGCGAACGGGACTCACGCCGGTCAGACCGGTGAGCGTGTCGACCAGTTCGCTCACGACCACAGCGGGCGGGATCCGCCGGCCGGAGACGGGGTCGGCGCCACTGTAGAAGACGAGGAGGGCATCTTGCGCGGCGCAGATCGCGTCGAGGAAACACTGCCGGTCCTCGTCCCGCGGATTGCGTTCGCCCACCAGCGGATCGACGCCGAGTACGTCATCCCCGTCGATCCGCTGGACACGCGGGAACACCTCGGCGTCGATCCCGAGCAGCACGATCACCCGGTGCGGCACCGAGCGCATCGGCACCATCGTGCACACCGTCAGTTCTCCGGTGCGGAAGTTCGAGCGCGTCGGCCGGCCGGAGACCAGCGCCGATAGGAGGTCCCGCACGTCCGCCAGACGCAGCACCTCCTCCGGCTCGACCGGTCGGGTGTCCCCGAAGGCCTCGCTGAGCATCCGGATTGCCTGTGCGCGTTGCCAATCCTCGGCGGGCTCGGTCGCCGTCAGCGACGAGACGGCGTCGATGAGCGTCTCCGCCCATCGGTGCGCGGGAGCGGCTTCCCGCAGTTCGGCCAGCACCCGACCGAGTCGGTCGAGGAACTCGTCGAACCTACCGACGAGATCGATGCCGGTGCTCTCCACTCCGGCGAGCGGCAGTGCAGTACCGAGCCATTCGTCGTCGGCCTCCTCGGCGACGACGCCGAGGGCGATGCGGTCCAGGCCGGCGTCGAAGGTGCCCTGGCGGAACCGTTCGAGACCGTAGCGGGCGCGTTCGGCGACGCCTATCCCCCACCGGACGTTGCTGTGCGCCAGCCATTCCCGGATCAGATCCAGGTCGTCGTCGGTCATCGCGAACCGGGTTCGTACCGGCGGGGCGCCGAGGAGGTCGACGACGTCACCGGCGGTCACCCGGCCCGCGGCCAGCTCCACGACTCCGACGATCACGTCGAGGATCGGGTTCACATGGCGAATTCCACGGTCGGCGAGCCGAACTCGCAGATCGAACGCCGGATGCGGCAGTCCCGCTTGTCCGAATGCGCCACGGATCAGGGGTGCGTAGGTCTCGACGTCCGGGCACATGATGAGGACATCGCGCGGCTGCAGCTCGGGATCGGCGGCGAACAGATGCAGCAACCGATCCCGCAGGACCTCGATCTGCCGCTCGGGCCCGTGACACGCGTGCACCTCTACGGACGGGTCCGCGGAGACGGTCGGGTCCGACGTGTCGGTCTGGTCCGACGTGTCGGTGAGGCCGGGCGCGGGAGCCAGGTCGTCGCGGATCCCCGACTGGACGACGTGCAGCGCGGTGTCGCCCAGCACCGACTCCCGCGGCACATGGTGCAGGTCCCGATCGACGATCGGAGCGAGCCGCAACTGGAGTTCCTGCAGATCACGGGAGAGACCGGCGAGCAGGGGGTTTCGCAGTTCGGGGAGCTCGCACTCCCCGCGTCGAGGTGGGACCCCGTTGCCGGAGTCGGGGTCGACGAGGGCACCGAGGTCCGCCCACAGCCGCGGACTCGGGTGGGGCACGAACAGGTGGACATCGTGGTGGACGGCTGCGGCCGCGGCGATCTGACGGAACGACTCGGTGATCCGCGTCGGCCCGAAGACCGACAGTCGTTCCGGCAATCCCCCCGCCGCGGGGTCGGTGCGCAGCCGATCGCAGACCGCGGCGAGATCCTCCGCGGGATGCGGCCGGCCGATCTCGGCGCGGACCGCACGCCAGAACCCGGGCTGCCACGCCAGGTCGTCCCGCAGGGGGCGGCCGGCACCGTCGAGATCGTGGCCGGCGGCCCAGTCAGCGATCAGCGACGGGCGCGACCGCCCGTACCGGTCGAACAACTCGGCCAGATGGCGTGCGGTGGCGTAGCGGCGCCCGATCCGGGGCGAGGAGGTGTCGCCCGCGCCGATGTGCCGCGCGATCACGTCGAGCGCGGGGTCGTCGACGCGGTCGTCGAGGACACGCAGCACCGGCCACGTCAGTTCGGCCGCGCGCCACGGATCGTCCGGCGCCGTCAGCGAGCGCGAGGTGTTCAGACGCGTGTCACCGAGCACCGCCGCGACGATGGCGTCAGCCAGGCGGGGCGGTCCGGTGAAATCGATGTTGGCCGCGATCCCGTCGTCGCCGGCCCCTGCCCCCAGGCGTCGGGCCAGATGCTGGGCGAGCCACCGCTCGACTCCCGCGGCGGGAACCGACACGATCTCCGGGCGCATCGGGTCGCCCAGCGGGTGCGCGAGGACCTCGGCCAGCGCATCGGCCAGCGTGTCGGTGCGTTCGGCGCGGTGCAGGATGAGCATCGGACGGCTGTGACTCCGGGGCCCGGCCCGGTCAGCCCGCGGCGTTCGACCGGGGCGTGTGGAAACGCACCGGCTCGCCGAGGCGCGCGGTCAGCAGCGGCCGGGCGTCGTCGGGAATCGGGGTGGGCCGGCCGGTGTCCGGGTCGACGACGACCATCGTGGTCTCGGCCGTGGCGCACAGCGTCCCGGACTGGTCGATCAGGCGCAGCGCCATGACGAACGACGACCGGCCCACGCGTCCGATGCAGGTGCGCACGTGCACCGGGTCGAGCGAGTAGTGCACGGGAGCGGAGAACTCGATGTCCTGACGCGCGACGAGGAACGAGAACTTCCGCGGCCGGTCGGGCATCCATTCATAGAACGAACGCACCCGGCTCTCCTCGAAGATCCGGGAGATCTGCACGTTGTTGATGTGGTTGTTGATGTCCATGTCGCCCCAGCGCAGCGCGACCGGGATGTCGAGGACGTAGTCCGGTCCGGCGGAACCGGCTGCGGTTGCCTCGGGATCGAGGGCATCTGGATCGAGGGCATCTGGATCGGGGGCATCTCGGTGGGGGGCCACGGCGCGATCTTAGTGCGGGACACGCGTACGACGAACTGCAGGAGTCACAGCCGACCAGACCGTAGACTCACTCGCCGGGGCAGGACGTCAGGCGAATCGGTGCGCGCACCCCCGCGCGCGGTGAGGGGCTCGGGTGAACATCGACACGGCACGGGCTCGGCTGCGCCCGGTGTCCGCCGTCGATGTCGACGAGCTCGTCCACCTCGACAGCGATCCCGAGGTCATGCGGTACGTGAGCGGCGGTGCCGCGACACCGCGCGCCGTGATCGAGGACTGGGTGGTCCCCCGCGCCGAGACCGAACACCGCAGACACGGCACCGGCACCTGGATCCTGTGCGACCCCGCCACCGCCGCCTTCCTCGGCTGGATCTCGCTGCGCACACCACGGCACAGCAACCGTGCCGAACTCGAACTGAGCTATCGCCTCCGGCGCACGGTGTGGGGCCGCGGCCTGGCGACCGAGGCGGCGTTCGCCCTCGTCGCGTTCGCGTTCGACCACCTCGGCACCGAGCGCGTGTTCGCGAGCACGGTCGCCCGCAACGCCTCGTCGCGTCGCGTGATGGAGAAGCTCGGGATGACGCTGTGCGCCATCCACCTCTGCGACGACGCCGCGGACTCGGCCGAGCTGCTGACCATCCACCCGGACCGCGACCGGTCCGAGGTCGAATACGAGCTCCTCCGAGCCGACTGGCAGGAGCGCTCGCAACGATGGTCGTCGGCCGGTGGTCTCACCGCGTGAGCGCAACACCCCTCTGGCCGCGCCCATCGGATCATCATTGACTACCGTTGAGAACATGCACGGTCGTACTCCGGCCCCGGCGCTACACGGCCCCCTCGGGTAGCACCCCACTCGGGTCCGCCGAAGTCCGCACGACCGTCGCCCAACGACCTGGAAGGAGATGTCTGGAGATGAGCAGCCCCGCCGTCCAGGCCCCCGCTGGAGCAGCCACGACCCGTCGGAAAGTGGTCATCATCGGTTCGGGCTTCGGCGGATTGTTCGCCGCCCAGCGACTGGCCAAGGCCGATGTCGATGTCACGCTGATCGCCAAGACCACTCACCACCTGTTCCAGCCGATGCTTTACCAGGTGGCGACCGGCATCGTCGCCGAGGGCGAGATCGCACCGGCCACCCGCGTGGTGCTGCGCAAGCAGAAGAACACCGCCGTCCTCATGGGTGACGTGTACGACATCGACCTCGAGGCCAAGACCGTCACCTCCCGCCTGCTCGAGCGCATCACGGTCACCCCGTACGACGACCTCATCGTCGCCGCCGGCGCCGATCAGTCGTACTTCGGCAACGATCACTTCGCCGAGTACGCGCCCGGCATGAAGACCATCGACCACGCACTCGAACTGCGCGGTCGGATCCTGGGCGCCTTCGAGCAGGCCGAGCTGTCCCACGACCCCGCCGAGCGCGCCAAGCTGTTGACCTTCGTGGTCGTCGGCGCCGGCCCCACCGGTGTCGAGTTGGCCGGCCAGATCGCCGAGATGAGCGACAAGACCCTCAAGGGCGCGTTCCGCAACATCGACCCGACCGAGGCCCGGGTGATCCTGCTCGACGCCGCGCCGGCCGTCCTGCCGCCGTTCGGCCCGAAGCTCGGTGGCAAGGCCGCGGCCCGCCTCGAGCGCATGGGCGTCGAGATCCAGCTGAACGCGATGGTCGTCGACGTCGACTACGACGGCCTGGTCGTCAAGGAGAAGGACGGCACCACCCGCCGCATCGAGTCGCAGTGCAAGGTGTGGTCGGCCGGCGTACAGGCCAGCCCGCTCGGCCAGCAGCTCGCCGAGCAGTCGGGCGTCGAACTCGACCGCGCCGGCCGGGTGAAGGTGCTCCCCGACCTCACCATCCCCGGCCATCCCGAGGTGTTCGTCGTCGGCGACATGATGGCCGTCGACGGGGTCCCGGGTGTGGCGCAGGGCGCGATCCAGGGCGGCCGCTATGCCGCGGACGCCATCAAGGCCGAGCTGAAGGGGCAGACCCCCGACCAGCGCAAGCCGTTCAGCTACTACGACAAGGGCTCGATGGCGACCATCTCGCGGTACTCCGCGGTGATGCAGGTCCCGATCCCCGGCATCAAGAAGACCTTCGAGACCGAGGGCTACTTCGCCTGGCTCGGCTGGCTGGCGCTGCACCTCGTGTATCTGGTCGGGTTCCGCAACCGCCTGAACACGCTGATCAACTGGTTCTTCGCGTTCACCACGCGCGGTCGTTCGCAGCTCGCGGTGACCGAGCAGCAGGTCTACGCGCGCACCGCGATCGGCCAGTTGTCGGCGCTCGAGAAGGCCGGCGAGACCTCCGATGCGGAACCGGCGAAGACCGATGCCGGGACGGTCGACACCGCGTCGACCGCTCCCGGGGCGACGGGCTCGGTCCCCACCGAGGGCAAGGACGCCGACGGCAAGGAATCCGAGGCCGAGGCCAGCTGACCCGACAACAGCGGTCGGCCCGCGTGCCGGCGTCTACGGCACGACGGCCAGTGACTCGATCTCCAGGCCGTCGGCCAGCCGCCGCGCGGTACTGACCGAGGTCCCGAGGGCGGTGGTCAGACTGGCGCCGCCGGCCAGGTGCAGACGCGCGGCGAACTCGGTCCCGTGCACGTCGCCGGGCCGGTTGTCGGGGTACCGGAACACGCTGCTCGCTGCTCGGTGGCCCGCGGCCCCCGCGGGTGTGCCCTGACCGAGCGAGAGCCGATGGGCCAGCACCACCTGATCGTCGATCTCGACGCGCAGCCCCCCGGTCCAGGCACCCATCCGGTCGCGGTCGACCAGCGTGGCGTCCGTCATGCTCGCCGCCCGGCCGATCTGGACGTGCTCGTGTAGATCGAGGGTGGCGCCGGCGGCGAGTCGTGCCGTGATGTCCGAGCGGTGGACCGCGCCACCGGCGACGACCGTCGGTTGCGGGTCGATGCGCAGGCGACCACCGTCGCCGACGGCGATCTCCCACCGAGCCGACGAGTCCGGACGGTCGCGGGCCGGCAGCGCGATCGTCGCCGCGACACTGCCGACCCGCAACTGCGCACCCGGTTCGACCTCGATGCGCACCACGATCTCGTCACCACCGAGCGGCGTGGCGGCGGTGCCGATGAGCTGAACGTGGCCCGGCGCGGTCACCCGCACGCCCAGTCCCCCGACCGCCCGATGACGCACGCCACGCTCGACGGTGGCGACGATGTCGACCTCGGTGCGCATCGTCACCCGGCGGCGACCGGGGCCGCCAGTTGGGCCCGGACCCAGGCCAGCACGTCCGTCGCGGCCGGGTCCTCGGTCAGCGAGATCATGGCGGTCTGCCGGCCCTCGCGGACCTTCGCCGCATCGCGCCGCATGACGTCGAGGTCGGCGTTGACGCGTTCGGCCAGATCGATCTTGTTGATCACCAACAAGTCCGAGAACGTGACGCCGGGTCCGCCCTTGCGCGGCACCTTGTCCCCGCCCGCGACGTCGATGACGAAGATCTGCACGTCGATCAGACCTGTCGAGAACGTCGCGGTGAGATTGTCGCCGCCCGATTCCACGAGGATCAGATCCAGCGGCGGGTTCGCCTCGACGAGATCGTCGATGGCGTCGAGATTGGCGGTGATGTCGTCCCGGATGGCGGTGTGCGGACATCCGCCGGTCTGGACGGCGGTGATCCGTTCGTCGGGCAGAACAGCGTTGCGGCGCAGGAAGTCGGCGTCCTCGGTCGTGTAGATGTCGTTTGTCAACACGGCGACCGACAACTCGTCCCGGAGCTGTCGGCACAGTGCGGCCACCAGCGCGGTCTTGCCCGATCCGACCGGGCCACCGACACCGATGCGCAGCGCCTCGCCGGGCTCGCGCTTGCGGCGCGGCCGGTTGTGGTCGTGGGTGTGCGGCTGCCCGTCGATGAGATGCGGGGGCATGGGAACTCCTCTCGGTTCGCGACGGCGACTTCGCCGGGTCACGGGATGGGTGGGGCGGTGGTCAGGACATGAACAGCGGCATCGGTTGCCGCTCATGGCGTTCGGCGAAGATGTCGAGCACCGGATCGGACAGGTCCGCCAGGCCGACCGCGGCCTCGGCGGCGACGCGTTCGCACTCGGGACCGAGTTCGGCGATCATGATCGACACGTCGGCCGGGTCGAGTGCGAGCAGGCGCTGGCCGGCGGTCGCCGACCCGCTCATCGTGGTGTACACGAGGATCAGGGCCGTGTGGAAACCCGACAGCGAGGACACCGCGCCGATCGACCCGCTGATGACGGGGAGATGCGTCGACGGCCGGTGGGCCGACCAATCGACGTCCGGCCACATCCGCCGCGCCAGCCGCACCATCCCGCGGCCCTGCGCCAGCGATGCCTTCCGTGCGGCCGCCGACGGCGTGCGCGCATCCGTTTCGCGTTGCGCGCGGGGCACGTCGAGTGCGCCGTCGGCCACGGCCGCCGCCACCGATGCCGCGACGAGACCGCTCGTGGTCACCCGGCGGTACAGGAAGGAAGCGAGATCGCCTGCGGTGCGAATGAATCCGTCGGTGATCGCCTGCTCGACGCCACCGGAGTGGACGTGCCCGCCCACCGGTAGACGCGAATCCGCCAGGGCCAGCATCATCGCCAGCGGCGCGGAGGCGCCCGGGTTCGTGTCGTCGGGTCGCATCAGAACAGGAAATACCGTTGCGCCATCGGGAGTTCGGCAACGGGCTCGGACTCCCACACCTCACCGTCGACCCGCACCGTGAACGTGTCGGGGTCGACCTCGATCGTCGGGCAGGCGTCGTTGTTGACCATGTCGGCCTTCCCGACGCCGCGGGTGTTCTTGACCGGGACGAGCCTGCGGTCGACCCCGATGCGCCCGGCGAGATCGGCGTCGGCACCCGGGGCGACGAAGCTGACCGACGTGGCGGCCGCGAGTTTCGGTGCGGCGCCGAACATCGGACGCGGGAAGACCGGTTGCGGCGTGGGGATCGACGCATTGGCGTCGCCCATCGCCGCCCACGCGATGGCGCCGCCCTTGATGACCAGATCGGGGCGGATCCCGAAGAACGCCGGGTCCCACAGCACGAGGTCGGCGAGCTTGCCGACCTCGACCGAACCGATCTCGTCGTCGAAGCCATGGGCACGTGCCGGACAGATCGTGTACTTCGCGATGTAACGTCGTGCGCGATTGTTGTCCGCCCGACCGTCGCCGGGCAGCGATCCGCGTTTGCGCTTCATCACGTGCGCCGTCTGCCACGTCCGAAGCACGACTTCGCCGATCCGGCCCATCGCCTGCGAGTCCGAGCCGATCATCGAGATCGCGCCCAGATCGTGCAGGAGGTCTTCGGCCGCGATCGTGGACGGCCGGATCCGGCTCTCGGCGAAGGCGAGGTCCTCCGGCACGGTGGGGTTGAGATGGTGGCAGACCATCAACATGTCGAGGTGCTCGTCGAGTGTGTTGACCGTGTGCGGGCGCGTCGGATTGGTCGACGACGGAAGCACATTCGGGTAGGCCGCGACCGTGATGATGTCCGGAGCGTGACCACCGCCGGCACCCTCGGTGTGGTAGGCGTGGATGCCGCGGCCGGCGATCGCGCCGAGGGTCGTCTCCACGAACCCGGCCTCGTTCAGGGTGTCGGAGTGCAGGGCGACCTGCACGCCGGTCTCGTCGGCCACCCGCAGGCAGGCGTCGATGGCCGCGGGCGTGCTGCCCCAGTCCTCGTGCAGCTTGAAACCCGAAGCGCCCGCGCGGATCTGCTCGTGCATCGACTCGGCGCTGACGGTGTTGCCCTTGCCGAGGAGCGCGATGTTCATCGGCCAGTGATCGGTTGCGGCGAGGATCGAGGCCAGATGCCATGCGCCGGGTGTCACGGTGGTGGCCTTGCTGCCCTCGGCCGGACCCGTACCGCCGCCGATCACGGTGGTGATCCCGTTGCCCAGCGCCTCGTCCATGATCTGCGGACAGATGAAGTGCACATGGCAGTCGATGGCGCCGGCGGTGACGATCTTGCCGTTGCCGGCGATGATCTCGGTCGACGGCCCGATGACCAGGTCCGGATGCACCCCGTCCATGGTGTCGGGATTACCCGCCTTGCCCATCGCGACGATGCGACCGTCCCGAATTCCCAAATCGGCCTTGATGATTCCCCAGTGATCGAGGAGCACGACGCCGGTGATGACGGTGTCGGGGGCGCCGTCGGCGCGGGTCGCCCGGCTCTGTCCCATCGACTCGCGGATCACCTTGCCACCGCCGAAGACGGCCTCGTCTCCGGCGCGACCCGGTCCGCCCGACAGGTCCTCGGTGACCTCGATGAGCAGATCGGTGTCGGCGAGGCGGATCAGATCGCCCGTGGTCGGGCCGAACAGCTGTGCGTACCGGTCGCGTCCCAGGATGGCCATGCGTCACTCACTCTCGTCGGTACGGACGGCGTCGACCGGTCCGCAGGCGCCGGGGGGCGCCAGGGAGATCCCGTACACCTCGCGGGTTCCGCCGAGCGGGACGAGACCGACGGTCATCTCGATACCCGGCTCGAACCGCACCGCGGTCCCGGCCGGGATGTCGAAGCGACGGCCGTGCGCACGGGCGCGGTCGAAGACCAGTGCCTCATTCGACTGCGGGAAGTGCACGTGACTGCCGACCTGCACCGGACGATCGCCGGAGTTCACGACCGGCAGTTCGACGGCGTCGGCACCCGCGTTGAGCTCGATGGTCCCGTCGGCCGCGATGACCTCACCCGGCACGAGCGTCGATCGCGGGCCGGGATGCGTACCCGACATTTCGGTCTCCTCTGGACTGCTGGTGTTCGATGGACGGGCGCGGGGCGCCACGATCCACCTCGGACGGTGCCCCGATCGCGGGGCGTCAGGCGATGGGGTCGTGCACGGTCACCAGCTTGGTGCCGTCGGGGAACGTCGCCTCCACCTGGACGTCGTGCAGCATCTCCGGCACCCCGTCCATGACGTCGTCGCGCCGGAGCACCTCGCGGCCGGAGGTCATCAGCTCGGCCGCCGACCGGCCGTCGCGGGCGCCCTCCAGGACGTGATCGGTGATCAGCGCGACCGACTCCGGGTGGTTGAGCTTCAGGCCGCGCCCCTGCCGCCGCCGGGCCAGCTCGGCCGCGTAGGAGATCAACAGCCGTTCTTGTTCATGCGGCGACAGTCGCACCGGGAGCGCTCCTCGAGAGTGTTCGGCCGGACGGTCTGTTCGGTGGGTCCGGCCGGGCAGTAGGAGTCATCCTGCCATGCCGACACGGGGTCGGCGCGCCGAGTGGCGATGGGGTGACGCGGGCCTCAACGGCCTATGTGACCTCGATGTTCTGCAGCCGCACCTGCGACTTGGCCAGCATCTTTCCGTCCTGGTCGACCATGTCGACAGCCCACAGCTGCTGGCGACGGCCCCGGTGGATCGGGGTCGACGTCGCGGTGACCGTGCCGGCGCGGACGGACCGGAGGAAGTCGGTGTTGTTGTTCACCCCGACGGCGGTGCCGCCGATCCCGGAATCCTGCAGCCAGAGGAAACCGCTCATGCTGGCGACACTCTCACCGACCGCGCAATAGACGCCGCCGTGCACGATGCCGAACGGCTGATGATGACGCTCGGTGATCTCCATCGTGGCCACGATCCGGTCCGGCCCGGCCTCGACGACCTCGAGTCCCAGGACCCCGTCGAGCCCTTTGCCGAATGAATCCCGGAGAACATCGTCCGCACTGTCAGCAGTCATGACGTCAACAGTCGCATGTCGGTCGGATCGTGGCGACAGCAGTCCGGGACTCGGCGGGGAACCGGGCTCGACCGCCGATCGTTTGCCCCCCGAGGATCCCAGAAGGCCCCGCATCTCCCAGAGATGCGGGGCCTTCCGTGCCGTGGACCGGGGGTCTCTGCAGCCCTCAGGACTCTCGCGCGGTCCGACGTGACACTTAATGTAGGCTAGCCTTACCAACCTGTCAAGCGTTCGGGAAAAGGCCACGTCAGGAGCGTGGTGACCGACATCGGCGTCGCTCGGCACACCGACACGCAACAACTGGGTATCCACCGGACCTACAAACGGAGGCACAGCAGTAAAATGCGAAAGATGAATGGCCTGGGCGACCTCGAAGGCGCTGTGATGGACACGTTGTGGGAGAGTTCGACCCCGCAGACCGTGCGGCAGGTACACGCCGCACTGTCCCGGGACCGCTCCCTTGCGTACACGACCGTCATGACGGTCCTGCAGCGACTGGCGAAGAAGAACCTGGTGACGCAGATCCGCGACGACCGGGCCCACAAGTACGTCCCCACCCATCCCCGCGAGGACCTGGTCGCCAGCCTCATGGTCGACGCGCTCAGCGAGGCCGCCGCTCCCGGCTCCCGACATGCGGCCCTGGTGTCCTTCGTCGGTCGCGTGGGCGCCGACGAGGCGGCCGCCCTCCGTTCCGCACTCGATGAACTCGAAGCCGCCCGCGGAACGAGCGACACCGGCTAGATTCGCGGCACCACCACTCGCAGCCCACCCTGAGGAATCACCAGATGACCGCCTTGCTATTCGGCATCGTCAGCCTGGTGCTCGCCGGACCCGTACCCGAGGCACTGTCCCGGGCCCGCTGGCCGATCCGAGCACCACGCGCGGCGATGACGCTGTGGCAGGCCATTGCCCTGGCCGCCGTGCTGTCGGCGTTCAGCTGTGGCCTGGCGATCGCGGCGAACATCCTCGTGATCGGTCCCGACGGCACCCCGACGACCCACCCGGTCCGTGAGATCGAACGCCTCGGCTGGCCGCTGTGGCTCCTCTGCGTCGGGGTCTTCGTGCTCACCCTGCTCGTCGGCGCGCGGCTGTTCTACACCGTGATCCGCGTCGGCCTGCGCACCCGCGCCCGGCGCAAGGCGCACCGTCAGCTCATCGACATCCTCGACCGTTGCGACCGGACCGACGACGCCGACGATCCGCTCTACGCCCGCGACGTCCGGATGATCGACGTCGAACAACCCCTCGCCTACTGCCTGCCCGGGCTGCGTCAGCGCGTCGTGGTCAGCGAAGGCGTGGTGCATCGGCTCACCCGTGACGAACTCGTCGCGGTGATCGCCCACGAACGCGCGCACCTCCGCGCCCGCCACGACCTCGTCCTCGAGGCCTTCATCGCGTTGCACGAGGCGTTCCCCCGCTTCGTCCGCAGCAGCTCGGCGCTCGGCGCCGCGGAACTGCTCGTCGAGGCACTGGCCGACGACCAGGCCGTCCGCGCGACCACCCCGACGACACTGGGTCGCGCACTGGTCGCGTGCGCCGACGCGGTGGCTCCCCGCGGGGCGATGGCGGTCGGCGGGCCGACCACCCTGACCCGCGTCCACCGGCTCCGCGACGACCGTCCCGCACGCGTTCTCGCGGCCGGCGCCTACATCGCCGCCGCCGCGATCCTGGTCCTGCCGACCCTCGCGGTCGCGATCCCGTGGCTGACCGAGCTCAACCGACTCATGTCGGCGTTCTGACGACTCCTGTCCCCCGGCGGTATCGGACCGCCGTCACACGTGGAGGCAGATCGCCGCTTCGGACACAGAGGCAATAGGCTGTCCGCATGAACAATGTCGACGCATCGTCCTCCTCCGCGAAGGCCCAGATCGGTGTCACCGGCCTGGCCGTCATGGGTTCGAACATCGCACGCAACTTCGCCCGTCACGGGTATACGGTCGCGCTGCACAACCGCAGCATCGCCAAGACCGACGCGCTGCTCGAAAACCACGGCGGCGACGGCAACTTCATCCGCACCGAGACGGTGGCCGAGTTCGTGGCCGCACTCGAGCGTCCGCGCCGGGTCCTCATCATGGTGAAGGCGGGCGACGCGACCGACGCGGTCATCGAGGAACTCGCCGACGCGATGGAGCCGGGCGACATCATCATCGACGGCGGCAACGCCCTCTACACCGACACCATCCGGCGCGAGGCCGCGATGTCGGCCCGCGGACTCAACTTCGTCGGCGCGGGCATCTCCGGCGGCGAAGAGGGCGCGCTCAACGGCCCGTCGATCATGCCGGGCGGACCCGCCGAGTCCTACGAGTCGCTCGGGCCCCTCCTCGAGTCGATCGCCGCCCAGGTCGACGGCGAGCCGTGCTGCACCCACATCGGGCCCGACGGCAGCGGCCACTTCGTCAAGATGGTGCACAACGGCATCGAGTACGCCGACATGCAGCTCATCGGCGAGGCCTACGACCTCATGCGCAAGGCCCTGGACATGCCGGTCTCGGAGATCGCCGACGTCTTCCGCGACTGGAACACCACCGAACTCGAGAGCTACCTGATCGAGATCACCGCGGAGGTCCTCAGCCAGGTCGACGACGAGACCGGCAAGCCGCTGGTCGACGTCATCGTCGACGCCGCGGGTCAGAAGGGCACCGGCCGCTGGACCGTGAAGTCCGCACTCGACCTGGGCATCCCGACGACCGGGATCGCCGAGGCCGTGTTCGCCCGCGCCCTGTCGAGCGCCACCGATCAGCGCGTCGCCGCGCGCGGCCTGTCGTCGGGCAACCTCGGCTCGGCCCCCGCCGACCGCGAGAGCTTCGTCAACGACATCAAGACGGCCCTATACGCCTCCAAGGTCGTCGCCTACGCCCAGGGCTTCGATCAGATCGCCGCCGGCAGCGCCGAGTACGGCTGGGATGTCGACCGCGGAGCACTGGCCACCATCTGGCGCGGCGGCTGCATCATCCGGGCACAGTTCCTCAACCGCATCCGTGAGGCCTACCACGACGACCCCGCCCTTCCGAGCCTGCTTCTCGCGCCGTACTTCCGCGAAGCCGTCGAGGTCGGCATCGACAGTTGGCGCCGGGTGGTTTCGACCGCGACGCTGCTCGGTATACCCGTGCCGGCCTTTTCGTCGTCGCTGTCGTACTACGACGGTCTGCGCGCCGAACGGCTGCCGGCCGCGCTGACCCAGGGTCTGCGCGACTTCTTCGGTGCGCACACCTACCAGCGCATCGACAAGGAGGGCACGTTCCACACACTGTGGAGCGGCGACCGCTCCGAAGTGACCGAATAGGAGCCTGCGAACCCCAGTGCGATTCATCGAAGGCCACCGGCCGACACATGATCTGACCTACGACGATCTGTTCATCGTCCCCGGCAGGTCGGATGTCAGTTCCCGATTCGACGTCGACCTGTCGACGTCGGACGGCAGCGGTACCACGATCCCGCTGGTCGTGGCGAACATGACGGCGGTGGCGGGCAAGCGCATGGCCGAGACGGTGGCCCGCCGCGGTGGGCTCGTGGTCCTCCCCCAGGACCTGCCCATCGAGGCGGCCGCCGCGTCCATCGCCTTCGTGAAGTCACGGCACCTGGTGGCCGACACACCCGTCACCCTCGACCCGGACGCGTCGGTCACCGATGCGGTCGCGTTGATCCCGAAGCGTTCCCACGGCGCGGCCGTCGTGGTCGAAGATGGCCGGCCGGTGGGTGTCGTGACCGAGAGACGGTGCCGCGACGTCGACCGGTTCGCCCGGGTCCGCGAGATCGCCGACCCCGACATCGTGACGCTGCCCGTCGACACCCCGCCCCGCGAGGTCTTCGACGCGCTGGGTGACCTGCACCTGGGCCTGGCCGTGCTCGTCGAACCCGACGGCCGGCTCGCCGGGGTGCTCAACCGCGTCGGTGCCCTGCGGCATGCGATCTACACGCCGAACCTCGACTCCGCCGGCGCCCTGCGGATCGCGGCGGCCGTCGGCATCAACGGCGACGTCGTGGGCAAGGCTCGCGCGTTGGTCGCCGCGGGAGCGGATCTACTGGTGATCGACACCGCGCACGGCCATCAGGAGAAGATGCTCACCGCGCTGTCCGCGGTCGCCGACGCCGACCTCGGCGTCCCGATCGCGGCCGGCAATGTCGTGTCGGCCGAGGGCACGCTCGACCTCATCGACGCCGGCGCGTCGATCATCAAGGTCGGTGTCGGGCCGGGCGCGATGTGCACCACCCGCATGATGACCGGCGTCGGGCGTCCCCAGTTCTCGGCGGTCGCCGAATGCGCCGCGGTCGCCGCGGGACACGGTGCAGCGGTCTGGGCCGACGGCGGTGTCCGACACCCGCGCGATGTCGCGCTCGCACTGGCCGCCGGGGCGTCGAACGTGATGGTCGGCTCGTGGTTCGCCGGGACCCACGAGTCACCGGGCGACCTGCTCGTGGACGAGCGGGGTCCGTACAAGGTGAGTTTCGGCATGGCCTCGAAGCGGGCGGTCGCGGCCCGGTCGAGCGGCGACAGCACCTACGACCGAGCACGCAAGAGCTTGTTCGAAGAGGGCATCTCGAGTTCACGGATCCGCCTGGACCCGGAGCGGCCCGGCGTCGAGGACGTCATCGACCACATCTGTGCGGGCGTCCGCAGCACGGCCACGTACACCGGCGCCCGCAACCTGCGCGAACTCCACGACAAGGTGGTGTTGGGCATCCAGTCGCCCGCCGGCTTCGCCGAAGGACGGCCCCTGCCGGGCGGGTGGTGACGTGGAGATCCTGCTCCTGGTCGCGAGTCTCGTCGGATTCATCGCGCTGACGCTCGGGACGGCGCTGTTCGTGGCGGCCGAGTTCTCCCTCACCGCGTTGGAGCGGTCGACGATCACCGCCGACGTGGCCGATCGCGCGGACCGTCGTTCTCGGATGGTCCAACGCGCGCACTCCACCCTGTCGTTCCAGCTGTCGGGCGCGCAGCTGGGCATCACGATCACGACCCTCATCACCGGCTACATCGCCGAACCGGTCCTCGCCCGGATCCTCCGGCCGCCGCTGACCGCACTCGGCGTCGGCGAGTCGGTGGCCTCGGCGACCTCGCTCATCCTCGCGCTGGTGATCGCGACCTCCCTGTCGATGGTGCTCGGCGAGCTCATCCCGAAGAACCTCGCGATCGCCAAGCCGCTCGCGGTGGCGCGGGCCACCGCCGGCCCGATGACCGTGTTCTCCGCGGTCTTCCGCTGGGCGATCAACGGATTGAACGGCACGGCGAACTGGATCGTCCGCCGACTCGGCATCGAACCGACCGATGAGCTGGCCTCCGCGCGGTCGCCCCAGGAACTCGTCTCGCTCGTCCGTAACTCGGCACGTCGCGGTGCCCTCGACCAGCAGACGGCGACCCTCGTCGACCGCTCGCTGCGCTTCGGCGAACTGACCGCCGAGGACCTGATGACCCCCCGCGTGACCATCGATTGTCTCGACCGCGCCGACTCCGTCCGCGATCTCGTCATGGCGTCGTCGCGCACCGGGCATTCCCGTTTCCCGGTCGTCATCGACGGCGACCTCGACGACCTCGTCGGGGTCGTGCACATCAAACAGGCCTTCACCGTTCCGCCCGAGCGACAGGCCACCACCTCGGTCACCTCGATCGCCCGGCCGGTGCCACGTGTGCCGGCCAGCCTCGACGGTGACGCGCTGATGGAACGCATCCGCGCCGACGGGATGGAGCTGTGCGTCGTGATCGACGAATACGGCGGGACCGCCGGCATCGTCACCACCGAAGACCTCATCGAGGAGATCCTCGGCGACGTCACCGACGAACACGACGACGAACGCGCCGACGTCGCGGTCGACGGCAACGGTTACCTCTGTGCCGGACTGCTGCGCATCGACGAGCTGTACGACGCCGTCGGCTACCACGCCCCCGAAGGGCCCTACGACACGCTGGGTGGACTCGTCATGTACTGCCTGGGCCGCATTCCCACCGTCGACGACGAGGTGGACCTCCCACGACGCTCGGCCGTCGGCGAGACCGACGACGACACCGCCCAGTCGCCCGACCGCGGCTCGGACGTCACCTGGCGTGCGACCGTCACCCAGATGGACGGACGCCGGGTCGACGTGGTCGCGATCCGGCCGGCTCCCGCGGATCAGGTCCGGCCGGCTCACGCGGATCGAGACCTCTCCGCCGCTTCCGAACGAAACGGCGAACCGTCGAACATCCAGGGGGACCCGCATGGGCGGTGATCTGTGGGCGGTCGGGCTGACCGTCGTCCTCCTGGCCGGCAACGCGTTCTTCGTGGGTGCCGAGTTCTCCCTGATCTCGGCTCGACGCGACCGCCTCGAAGCCCTCGCCGAGAGCGGCAAGAGCCGCGCGAGGACCGTCATCCACGCCGGCGAACGGCTGTCGCTGATGCTGGCCGGTGCGCAGCTCGGCATCACGATCTGCTCGATCCTGCTCGGCCGGGTCGGCGAGCCCGCGGTCGCGCATCTCATCGAGGCGCCGCTGCACCTGGCGCACGTTCCCGATGCCCTTCTCCACCCGATCTCGTTCGCCATCGCGCTGTCTCTGGTCGTGGTGCTGCACATCCTGCTGGGTGAGATGGTGCCGAAGAACATCGCGCTGGCCGGCCCGGAGTCGTCCGCGATGCTCCTCGTGCCGGCACATCTGCTCTTCATCCGTCTGGTCCGGCCGTTGATCGCGTTCTACAACTGGCTGGCGAACATCTCCCTGCGGCTCCTCCGGGTGGAACCGAAGGACGAACTCGAGTCAACGGTGTCACTGGGCGAGCTGGCCGAGATGGTCGGCGAGTCCAAACAGGAAGGCCTCATCGACGCCGAGGAGCACGAACGACTGACCCGCGCCCTGCAGTCCATCGGCCGCACGGTGTCGGAGGTGATGATCCCGCTGGACCAGATGCGCAGTGTCGGTGTGCAGGTGTCCGGTTCCGGCGGCATCGGACCGACCCTGGGTGCGGTGGAGAAAGCGGTCGGCGAGACGGGGTTCTCCCGGTTCCCCGTCCGCGGACCCGACGGCACCTTCACCGGCTATCTGCACCTCAAGGACGTACTCGACGAGATCCTCGACGAGCACGTCGGACCGGACACCATCATCGGCGTCGACAAGATCCGGCCGCTGCCGGTCATCGATTCGACGACGCCCCTCGACGAGGCCACGGGAGTGCTGCGACGGACCAGTTCGCATCTGGGCGCGGTGGTCGACGACAGCGGCCGCACCATCGGCATCGTCCCGCTCGCCGATCTGGTGGAGGAGTTCGTCGGCAACGTCCGCGACGAGACACACCGGGTGTGACCACGATGACCGCGCAGCTGGAACATCCGGATCACGGCCTGACGGCGCAGGTCCTGGACGCCGACGAGTGGCGGGCACGCCGCGACGCCCATCGGCAGGCGGTGGACGAGCTGATCGGCCCCTACCTCGACGCCCGGCGTCGCGGCGCCCGTCACCCGGTGATCGACTTCTTGTTCACCTACTACTCGTCACGTCCGGCGCACGTGCTGCGCTGGCATCCCGGGTTCGGTGTGACGATCGAGGACGGCGACGAGTTCCTCGGCCTGCGTGGCTACGAGCGGACCGCCGCCGGTGTGAGCGTCGGCGACCCCTATCTCCGGCACCGTGGCGAAGCGCTCGCCGCCGCCGTGGACATGCTCGGCGCCACCGCCCGACGACCCGCTCGGCTCGGTTGTTTCGGCCTGCACGAGTGGGCGATGGTCTACCGCACCCACGACACCCGGCACGACCTGCCGCTGCGATTGGGGTCCGCGGGCACCGACGCGGTCGTCGAGTCCATGCCGCTGCGGTGCACCCACTTCGACGCCTTCCGGTTCTTCACCGACCCGGCGCGTCCGCGCAACGACACCACGCTGAGCCGTGTGTCGCAGATCGCGCACGAACAGCCGGGTTGCCTGCACGCGACGATGGACCTCTACCGGTACTGCTTCACCCTCGCGCCGCTCGTGCCGTCGAACCTGACGCTCGACTGCTTCGCGCTGGCACTCCGAGCCCGCGACCTCGACATGCGCGCCAGTCCCTACGATCTCAGCGACCTCGGTTACGAGCCGGTCCGCATCGAGACAGCCGCCGGCAGGGCCGACTACGTGCGCGAGCAGTCGGCGATCGCCGAACGGGGAATGACCCTGCGGGCGCGGTTGCTCACCATCTGTACGGAACTCGCGGACCTCGCGACCGTACCCGGCGGGAGGCGCCTGCCGTCCGCCTTTACCGACGAGTAGCATGTATGCGTCGTCATTCGCTCGAGAAAGGCTGCCATGTCTGACCGGATCACCGTCAACGGGTTGCAGGTCGCTACCGTCCTGCACGACTTCATCAACAACGAGGCGTTGCCCGGTACCGGTGTAGATGCGGACGCCTTCTGGGCCGGTGCGGCCTCGGTCATCGCCGATCTCGTCCCGCGCAACCGCGAACTGCTCGCCGTCCGCGACGACCTGCAGACCAAGCTCGACGCCTGGCACCGAGATCACAAGGGTGCCGATCTCACCCCCGGCACCGCCGATTTCGACTCCTACAAGTCGTTCCTGACCGAGATCGGCTACCTCGCGGAGGTCCCCGCCGACTTCCAGGTCAGCACGTCGAACGTCGACCGCGAGATCGCCGACACCGCGGGTCCGCAGCTCGTGGTCCCGATCCTGAACGCGCGCTTCGCGCTGAACGCCTCGAACGCCCGATGGGGTTCGCTGTACGACGCGCTCTACGGCACCGACGCGATCTCCGAGGCCGACGGCGCGGAGAAGGGTTCGTCGTACAACAAGGTGCGCGGTGACAAGGTCATCGCCTACGCCAAGGACTTCCTCGACCAGGCGGTGCCGCTCGAACAGTGCAGCTACACCGATGTGCGGGCGTTCGCCGTCACCGACGGCGCGCTGCAGGTGAGGCTCGACGGCGACAAGACCTCCACCCTGGCTGACCCGACCGCGTTCGTCGGCTACCGCGGCGACGCGGCTTCGCCGACCTCGATCCTGCTGCGCAACAACGGTCTTCACCTCGACATCGAGATCGATCCGTCCTCGCCCATCGGTTCCACCGACCCGGCCGGCATCAAGGACGTCGTCGTCGAATCCGCGATCACCACGATCATGGACTTCGAGGACTCGGTCGCTGCGGTCGACGCCGAGGACAAGGTCGTCGGGTACCGGAACTGGCTGGGCCTCAACAAGGGCGACCTGTCCGAAGATGTCACCAAGGGCGGCAAGACCTTCACGCGCGTGCTCAACGGCAACCGCGAGTACACCGCGCCGGACGGAACCACCTTCGACCTGCACGGGCGTTCGCTGCTGTTCGTCCGCAACGTGGGCCACCTGATGACCAACGACGCGATTCTCGACGCCGACGGCAACGAGGTCCCCGAGGGCATCCTCGACGGTCTGATCACCTCGCTGATCGGCATCCACGGTTTGAGTGCAGAGGGTCTACAGAACTCGCGGACCGGATCGGTCTACATCGTGAAGCCGAAGATGCACGGCCCCGACGAGGTCGCCTTCACCGTCGAACTGTTCGGCCGTGTGGAGAAGGTCCTCGGCCTGCCCGAGAACACGCTCAAGGTCGGCATCATGGACGAGGAGCGCCGCACGACGGTGAACCTCAAGGCCTGCATCAAGGCAGCCGAGCAGCGCGTGGTGTTCATCAACACCGGCTTCCTCGACCGCACCGGCGACGAGATCCACACGTCCATGGAGGCCGGGCCGATGGTCCGCAAGGCCGAGATGAAGCAGCAGACCTGGATCGGCGCGTACGAGAACTTCAATGTCGACACCGGCCTGCACGCGGGCCTGCAGCACAAGGCGCAGATCGGCAAGGGCATGTGGGCCATGCCCGACCTGATGGCCGACATGCTCGAGCAGAAGATCGGGCACCCGAAGGCCGGCGCCACGACCGCGTGGGTCCCCTCGCCGACGGCCGCGACCCTGCACGCGCTGCACTACCACCTCGTCGACGTCTTCGAGCGCCAGGACGAGATCGCCAAGCGCGATCCCGCCCGGGTCGAGGACGTCCTCACCATCCCGCTCGCGCCGAAGACGGACTGGTCCGACGAGGAGAAGCAGCAGGAACTCGACAACAACTGCCAGTCCATCCTGGGTTACGTGGTGCGATGGATCGACCAGGGTGTCGGCTGCTCCAAGGTCCCCGACATCCACGACGTCGCTCTCATGGAAGACCGTGCGACGCTTCGGATCTCGAGCCAGCTGCTGGCGAACTGGCTGCGCCACGGCATCGTGGCGGAGTCCGATGTCGTCGCATCCCTCGAGCGGATGGCCCCGGTCGTCGACCGGCAGAACGCCGGTGACCCGACCTACCGTCCGCTGGCGCCGGACTTCGACTCCAACATCGCCTTCCAGGCGGCCAAGGAGCTGATCCTCGAGGGCACGACGCAGCCGAGCGGTTACACCGAGCCGATCCTGCACCGCCGTCGCCGCGAGTACAAGGCGGCGAATCCGGCCGGCTGAGCACCGGGTTCCACGTAGGCGATACGACCGTGCCGAACCGCCGAGGATCGGCACGGCGTATCGTCGTACCCTGCACTGCGCACCGGCTCGCCACGGCCGACCGGGCGAGGGACGCACCGAGCAGGGAGGGCATCGGCGTTGGCACATCACCGGAGTAGCGGCGGGGAGAACATCCGAAGCCGCGGCGTGAGCCGAGGTGTCGTCGCCGCACTCTTGTCGATCCTGCTCGTCGCGGCCGTCGTCGTCATCTGGGAGGACCTCGGCGATCAGATCGATCGCCAGGCCGAGGAGGCCGCCGCGCAGTGCGTCGAGGGTCGTGAGTCGGTACCGATCGTCGCCGATCCGGATATCGCGCCGGGACTGGCGGCCGTCGCCCGCAACTTCGGCGAGACGAACCCCGTCGTGCGCGACAAATGCGTCAGCGTCGACGTCCGGCCGGGCGACGCGAAGATCACCCTCGACGGTCTGTCGGGGTCGTGGGACACCGAGTCGATGGGCGCGTACCCGGCCGCCTGGGTGCCGCAGTCGTCGGTGTGGTCGGCAGATCTGGCGGCGGCGAAACCCGATGCGATCGAGGGCAACACCCGATCGCTGGTCTCGACGCCGGTCGTGCTGGCGGTGTCCCCCGAGCTCAACAGCTCCCTGGCCGGCAGTCTCGACTGGTCGCAGATCCCCACCCTGCAGCGCCGCGACAACTCACTCGCCGACTTCGGACTCCAGGGTTGGGGATCGTTGCGCATGGCGATGCCGATCGGCGCACAGTCCGACGCCAGCGCGCTGGCCGCCCAGGCGGTCGCGACACGCGTCACCCGGACCACCGGACCGCTGACCACCGCCGACGCCGAGTCGCCGCGGGTCAGTTCCAGTGTCCGCGCCATGCTGGAGGGGGCGCCGCTCTCCCCGGACGGGACACCCCAGGGCGCGGCAACGGCCATCGCCGACGCACCGGACGCGGCCCGAGCGGAGATCCACGTCGTGCCCATCACCGAACAACGCCTGTTCCAGATGACCCGCGAGGACGACCGCGCACGCCTGGCCGAACTGATCCCGTCGGGTCCGACGCCGATCGCCGACTACCCCGTCATCCGGATGTCGGGTCCCGAGGTCTCCGAGTCGGCAGCCGATGCCGTCGCCGAGTTCATCCAGTTCGCCTCGGAGCCCGAGCAGTTGCAGTTGCTCACCGAGCTCGGTTTCCGCGGCGACGCCCCGATGCCCTCCCCGACCCCGACCGTGACGTTCCCGCGCACGCCCGATCCGATGCCGACACCCGAGAACGGCGCGATCGTCGCCATCAACCGGCTCGTCTACGGGCCGGCCAGCGTTCCGGCGAGCTCCACGCCGCCCTCGGTGCCGTCGGGAAGCGCGGGGGGTTAGAGCTCGCGAGGACGGGTCGCTTCGACACGGCTCGTCGCTGCGCTCCTCACCTGCTCAACGAGCGGTAGAGAGGTTCGTCGCTGCGCTCCTCACCTGCTCAACGAACAGGTGAGGAGCTTAAGACGATGAAGAAATCAGCTGCTGTAGGCCTCGATCGGCGGGCAGCTGCACACCAGGTTGCGGTCGCCGTACACCCCGTCGATCCGCCGGACGGCCGGCCACACCTTCGCCCGGCCGCCCGCGGACGGCAGTCCCTGCGGGTAGACGGCGAGTTCCCGCGAGTACGGGTGGTCCCACTCGCCGACGAGCGACTCGGCCGTGTGCGGGGCGCCGCGGAGCGGATTGTCCTCGGCGGGCCACTCCCCTCGTCCGACGAGTTCGATCTCGCCGCGGATGGCGATCATCGCATCGCAGAACGCGTCGATCTCGTCGAGGTTCTCGCTTTCGGTGGGCTCGACCATCAGCGTGCCGGCCACCGGGAAACTCATGGTCGGTGCGTGAAAACCGTAGTCGGCGAGTCGTTTCGCCACGTCGTCGACGGTGACGCCGGTGGCCTTGGTGATGGCCCGGAGGTCGAGGATGCACTCGTGGGCGACGAAGCCGTCCTCGCCGGTGTAGAGCACCGGATAGTGCTCACCGAGCCGCTTGGCGACATAGTTGGCGGCGGTGATCGCCGTGAGCGTCGCCCGCCGGAGACCGTCCGCGCCCATCATCGCGATGTAGGCATAGGTGATCGGCAGGATCGCCGCCGAGCCATACGGGGCCGCAGCGATCGTGGCCGACCCGGGCAGCTCGTCGGCGAGCGGGTGTCCGGGGAGGAACGGGGCCAGATGCTCCCGGACCGCGACGGGTCCGACGCCGGGCCCGCCGCCGCCGTGCGGGATGCAGAACGTCTTGTGCAGGTTGAGATGGCTGACGTCACCGCCGAAATGACCCGGCCGTGCGACACCGACGAGCGCGTTGAGGTTGGCGCCGTCCACGTAGACCTGGCCGCCGGCGTCGTGCACGGCGCCGCAGACGTCGCGGACGTCGTGCTCGAAGACGCCGTGCGTCGACGGGTACGTGATCATGATCGCCGCGACCCGGCCTTCGTTCGCCGCGATCTTGGCGCGCAGATCGTCGAGGTCGACGTCGCCGTTCTCGCGGCACCCGACCACCACGACGCGCATCCCGGCCATGACCGCCGACGCGGCATTGGTGCCGTGGGCGCTCGACGGGATGAGGCAGACATCCCGGTCGACGTCGCAGCGGCTGAGGTGGTAGCCGCGGATCGCGAGCAGTCCCGCGAACTCTCCCTGTGAACCCGCGTTGGGCTGGAGGCTGACGCGGTCGTAACCGGTGACCGCCACGAGCCAGCCCTCGAGCGTGGTGATCAGCTCGCGGATGCCCGCGGTGTCGTCGGCCGGGGCGAAGGGGTGCAGCTGGGCGAAGCCGGGCCACGTGATGGGTTCCATCTCGGTGGTGGCGTTGAGTTTCATCGTGCACGACCCGAGCGGGATCATGCTGCGGTCGAGCGCGATGTCCTTGTCCGACAGGGCCCGCAGGTAACGCAGCATCGCGGTCTCGGTGCGATACCGGTTGAACGCCGGGTGGGTCAGGTACTCGCCGGTGCGATTCTCGATCGGCTGCGCGAGTGCCCGCGGAGTGACGCCGGCGACGTCGAAGGCCCGCAGGACGGCATCGATGTCGGCGTCGGTCGTCGTCTCGTCACAGGCGATGCCGATGGTGTCGGCGTCGACGCGTCGCAGGTTGATCCCGTCGTGGCGGGCGCGGGCGAGGATCGTGTCGGCCTGACCGGGTGCGTGCACCTCGACGGTGTCGAAGAAGTTCGCGTGTGCAACCGAGAACCCGCCCGCGGCGATCGAGTCGGCGATCCGGGCCGCTGCGTCGTGGGTGCGTCGTGCGATGGCACGCAGGCCGTCCGCCCCGTGGTACGAGGCGTACATGGCGGCCATCACCGCCAGCAGCACTTGCGCGGTGCAGATGTTGCTCGTGGCCTTCTCCCGGCGGATGTGCTGTTCGCGGGTCTGCAGCGCGAGTCGGTAGGCCAGGTTGCCGTCGGCATCCTTAGAGATGCCGACGAGCCGCCCGGGAAGCTGTCGGGCGTGCTTCGACCCGACGGCGAGGTAACCCGCGTGCGGTCCGCCGAAGCCCATCGGCACCCCGAAGCGTTGCGTCGTGCCGAAGCAGACGTCGGCTCCCTGCTCGCCGGGCGGCGTGACCAGTGTCATCGCCAGGAGATCGGCACCGGCCGCGACGAGAGCGCCGCGCTCGTGCGCGGCGTCGACGGTCGCGGTGGCGTCGACGATGCGACCCGATGCGCCGGGCACCTGGAGGATCACGCCGAAGAAATCGCCGTCCGGCAGTCCGCATCCGGGTAGATCGGGGTGCAACGAGGCCTCGACGACCTCGATGCCCAGGGGCTCGGCGCGCGTGTCGAGGACGGCACGCGTCTGCGGGAACAGGTCCGCGTCGACGATCACGCGGTTCGACTTCGACTTGCCCGCGCGACGCATCAGCGTCATCGCCTCGGCGGCCGCGGTGGCCTCGTCGAGCATGGAGGCATTGGCCACCTCCATGCCGGTGAGGTCGGCGACCATGGTCTGGAAGTTCAGCAGCGCCTCGAGACGTCCCTGGCTGATCTCGGGCTGATATGGCGTGTACGCGGTGTACCAAGCGGGGTTCTCCAGCACGTTGCGCAGGATGACGCCGGGCGTGTGGGTTCCGTAGTAGCCGAGCCCGATCATCGACCGGGCCACGGTGTTACGGGCTGCGAGGTCACCGAGTTGTGCGAGGACCGCACTCTCGCTCAGCGGTGCGGGCAGCGCCCCCAGGACGTCGGAATCGAGTTCGTCGGCGATGACGGCGGGTATGACACGGTGCGCCAGATCATCGAGGGAAGCCGCGCCGATCGCCTCGAGCATCCGGCGGGTCTCGTCGGCGTCCGGACCGACATGACGGTCGACGAAGGCGGCCGACAGCTGGGGAGCGGCCGGTGTGGGATCCGGGCTGGAACCTTCTGGGCCGGATCCTTCTGGGCTGGATCCTTCTGGGGCGTCGGACGGGGTCGCTTCAGTGGTGGACACGGTGGCGGGCAACCTCTCGCAGGCGCCGGTACACGGACCGGCTGCTGACCCTCCCCCTCTGTCATGTCTTCGGCCACAGCCGATGTGACGCCTGAGAGATTCGGCGCCGCGCAACTCTGCGCGATCGCCTTTCACCGTGGGCGGACGACGGATCGTCACTTTCCAGAGACGTCGTCACCACCGCGGTCCTGGGTGCCTGAGAGTTTGACGGAGAGGTGTTGCTCCTTCGGCGGCCGCCGGCGATGAGTATCCGACGGCGCTCTCCCGCAGCGTAGCGACGCGGGGCCAGTCTACGCGGAGTCTCGACTACCCGGTGCGACGGGCGCGGTTCTTGCGTCGCGCAGCGAGTTCGTCCTCGGGTGCGGTCTCACTGACACCGCCGTCGGCCCGCTCGCCGGGGAAGTCGGCGATGGTGCCGGTGAGTTCGCGCATCGCGCCGCTGACGGCGATGCCGAACACGCCCTGCCCGCCCTGCAGGAGGTCGACGACCTCTTCGGCCGAGGTGCACTCGTACACGGTCGTACCGTCCGAGAACAGGGTGATCTTCGCGAGGTCCTCGACACCGCGCTGACGGAGGTGGTCGACGGCGACGCGGATGTTCTGCAGGGAGATCCCGGTGTCGAGCAGACGCTTGACGATCTTGAGGACGAGGATGTCCTTGAACGAGTACAGGCGCTGGCTTCCGGAACCAGCCGCTCCACGGATCGACGGGACGACCAGCGAGGTGCGGGCCCAGTAGTCGAGCTGGCGGTAGGTGATCCCGGCGATCTGGCAGGCGCTCGGCACGCGGTACCCGACGAGCTCGTCGGGCACCGTGTCGTCCGGGAAGAGGCCCGGGGCGATGTCGCCGAGACTGCCCTGGGTCGGGACGGCGTCGGGACGCTCGCCCACCGGACGATCGGGTGACTGGTCGCTCGACGTCGTTTCGCTGTCGACCGGACGATCGCCCACTTCTGACTCCCTCGCAAAGCTCGGATCGGACGCCGCACCACGGTGCCTGACGTCCACGTCCACAGTACGCGGTCCAGGCTGTTTCCGGTCGGCCGATCATCTTCATCGGCCCGTGTCCGGTGCTCGATGTCGCTGATGACGCTATGCGGCGGAGGACGGTGGATCAACGCGACTCGCCACGACACTCAACCTCAACTTGAGATCAAGACAAATGGTGATCGGGCGGTGTCGATTCCGTGATCTGAGTTTCGGTTCCGGTCGGCGAACACGTTCGTCGACGGATTCCACGAACCGGTCAGGCGCCGCTTGCCTTGAAGTCGTCCGGGGACACGTTGTCGAGGAACTCCTTGAACTTCTCGACCTCGTCCTCTTTGACCTCTTCGGGCTGCACCTCGGCGGACTCGTCGGAATCCTCGTCCGGGATCAGCAACCCCGCCTCGGCGAGAACCTCTTCGTCGGCGATGATCGGCACCTCGGCACGCATCGCGACCGCGATCGAATCCGACGGCCGCGCCGACACCCGCAGATCGCCGGTGAAGATCATCTCGGCGTAGAAGGTGCCCTCCTGCATGTCGACGATCCGGACCTCGACGAGGGTCTGCCCGAACTCCTTGATGAGGTTCACGATCAAATCGTGGGTCAACGGACGAGGAGGCTCGATCCCCTTCTGCCGCAGCGCAATCGACGCAGCTTCACTCTGCCCGATCCAGATCGGCAGGTAGCGTTCGCCCTCGACCTCGCGCAGCAACAACACCGGCTGACTCTGCGGGGGTTCGACCCTGATGCCCACCACACGCATCTCGCTCATCTCGCACCTCCCAGACGCCTTGTACGGCGCTCGATTCAGTGACCTCGACGCTACACCGACTGAGCGGACAGCGGCGGCCGACTCGCGGCACCCCAGCGGATCCCCCCAGCGGGCGCCCTCGGCGGATCGTCGCTGTTCAGTCCGGTGCGGCGGCCGCACGCGCGCACCGCGATCTCAGTCCAGCGCACCCTTGACGGCCGCCTTGACCAATTGCGTGTGCAGCGTCACCGACAGGGCCGCGATCTCGCGCACGAGTTCCTCGGCACGGTCGCGCGCACCGGTGCCCTTGCCCTTGGCGATCGGGTTGGCGATCTGGGCGACGAGGCCCGCCTCGCGATCTGCGGACACCTTGAATGCCCGGAGATGACGCGTCTCCAGGCCGTAACTGGCCAGGGCCGCGGCCGCCTCGACGAGCCGTACGGCGTCCTCGTCGAAGAACCCGGCGGGCCCGGCGGCCAACAGGCCGTTGCGCTGGAGTTCGGTGACGAACGCCGAATCCACCCCGGTGCGTTCGATCAGCGACTCCCGGGAGACGCGTCCGGCGCGCGCACCGAAGTCGGTGGCCGGCGCCACGGTCCCGCGGGCGGCGGACAGCACGCGCGTTCCGCCGGGACCGAAGCCGCCGTTGCCGTTGTCGATCGCGTCGAGCTGTTCCTTGATCACCTTCAGCGGGAGATACCGGTCCCGCTGCGCGGTCAGCACGAACCGCAGCCGTTCGCAGTCGGCCTGACTGAACCGCCGATACCCCGACGGAGCCCGCTCCGGGGTCACCAGACCCTCCGACTCCAAGAATCGGATCTTCGAGATCGTGATGTCCGGGAAGTCATCACGCAATTGGGCGAGAACCGTGCCGATCGACATCGATCCTTCGCCGCGGGGGGCCGTGGACGCCGTCACGGGTGTCAGGCGTCTGCTTCGTCGCGCGGACCGCTGAGGAACACCAGACGGAACTTGCCGATCTGGACCTCGTCGCCATTGCTCAGCGACGCGGTGTCGACCGGCTCGCGGTTGACGTACGTACCGTTGAGGCTGCCCACGTCGACGACCTGAAAGTCGTTGTCGCCGAGACGGAACTCGGCGTGACGACGGCTGACGGTCACGTCGTCGAGGAAGATGTCGCTGTCGGGGTGCCGGCCGGCCGAGGTCGTCGGCTGATCGAGGAGGAACCGCGACCCCGCATTGGGTCCTCGCTTCACGACAAGCAGCGCGGTCCCGGGAGCGAGTCGTTCGACCCCCGTGTCGGCCGGCTCACTCGAGGTGCTGGTCCCGGCATCGAGTTCATTGATGAACTCCTCCCGGAACACCGATGTGGTCTCCACCGGCGCCTCGAAGTCCCTGTCGTTTTCGCTCACCACTTCTCCTTCGTCGTCGTCAGTGCCGACCGCACAGTCGCCAACCTCGTTCTCGGAACCGCCGGCAACGCCTGGGACGGTGCCCGTCGGCTCTCGCCACGATGGCCGGTCGAATCTACATGACTTGTGCGGCCGGGTAGTTCTCGGCGCGAGATCGTGAGCATCGGTGTCACGTCGCGCCTCGTTCCCACTGCCGTAACCGTACCGGTCCTGCCGATCCCACCGGCGCGCGAGTCGACTCCGGCATCGACGATCATATCGTTCCGGAGGCGATCAGCCGGGTCGATCGGGGCTCCGGCCGTTCACGGCCGGGAGAACTCACCCCTCGATGACGGCGCGGTACCCCGCGGCGTCGAGTACCTCACCCAGGTGTTCGTCGAGGGTCGCCTCGTCTGCCGCCTCGATCTCGACCAGCCACCCCTCGCCGTACGGGTCCGAATTGACCAGTTCCGGCGAGGCGTCGAGGGGGTCGTTCACCGCCGACACCGTGCCTGCGAGCGGCCCGAAGATGTCCGAGACACTCTTCGTCGACTCGACCTCGGCGAACGACTCGCCGACGGTCACCTCCGCACCGCTCTCGGGTAGCTGGACGAACACCACGTCGCCGAGGGCGTCCTGGGCGTAGTCGGTGATCCCGACGCGCACCGTCGTCGGCCCGAGTCGCTCGATCCACTCGTGCTCCGCGGTGTAGCGCAAGGTCTCTGGCACTTTGCTGTCGGTCACGCGAACCCCTTTCGTCCTCGTCAGACTCTACTGTCTGCCGAGTCGCCTGCCGGGTGACGCGGCGGCATGAGCCGCATCACCAGGATCGTCTGATACCAGTACAGGACGAAGGACCACAGATACAGTCCGACGCCCCAGACCATGAAAGCCCAGCCGATCGGGTAGGCGATGGTCCCCACGATCGAATCGAGCTGTCCGGCAAGAAGCCACGGGAATGCGCTCATCAACGCGAAGGTCCCCGCCTTGCCGATGTAGAGCACCGGGAGCGCCAGCACGCCCCGCGATCGCAACAGCGGCGCGGACGCGAACAGCAGGACGTCGCGCGCGATGATCACACCGATCAGCCACCACGGCAGGAACTCCCGGATACCGAACGCGATCGGGATGATCACGATGTAGAGCCGGTCGGCGGCCGGGTCGAGCAGCGCGCCGATCTTCGACGACTGGTCGAGGAGCCGCGCGATCTTGCCGTCGGCCCAATCGGAGAAGCCCGAGAACATGAGGACGGCGAAGGCCCAGCCGTCCGCCTCCTCGACGAGGAGCAGCCACACGAACACCGGGATGAGTGCGAGCCGAAGCACGCTCAACGCGTTCGGGACCGTGACGATCCGGTCCGGAGCCGGCGTGGTCGCCGCCTCCGGCTCGGTCACCGGAAGATCCCGATGATGCCCTGCAAGGTTTTCGCTCCGCCCGAGGAGAACAGGTTGTCGTGGACCATGTAGGTCCAGGTGGTCGTCGACCGGTGCAGATCCGCCGACCCGAGGTCGACGCCGTCGGGGGTGATGTCGGCCTCCCGGAACGTCTCGCGCGCCTTCGCGAGGGCCGTGCCGGGCAGATCGGCGAACTCGGCGAGGATCAGCCGGTGGAACTCGTCCAGCGGGCTCTCCTTGCCCAGCGACCGGAGGTGGATGCTGGCGCGGACGTCGGAGACGAACGCGAGATGGTCGGCCCAGGCGCGGTCGAGGTGGTAGAGCACGATCTCGCGCGCGGCCTGTGACAACACCTCGCGAGGCACCGGCGTGACGGCGGGGGTGCCCTCGTGATCGGTCGCGGCCTTCTCGGTGTCGGCCTTGTCGGCGTCGGCCTTGTCGGCGTCGGCCTTGTCGGCGTCAGCCTCGTCGGTGGTGGTCTCCACCGTCGTCGTGCTCCCGGTCAACTGCGCGTAGCGGTCCGGTTCCAGATCCGCCAGCTCTTCGAGCGCGGCGTCGGTGGTCAGGATCTGCATACGACGTTCGACGATGATGTCCCGCTGCTGATTGACCAGCTTGTTGTAACGCCAGGTATTCGCGTGGAGTTCGAGCATCACGCCCTCGGCGATCCGCTGGGCCTGCTCGATGAGGTCGACACCCTTGCTGCCCATCGAACCGTCCTCGTTGGGCGACACGGGATCTCGTTTGAACGCGAGGTTCTTGGTGACGACCGGGTCCTCGAGGCTGGAGAAGAACACCGACGTACCGGGATCGCCCTGACGCCCCGCGCGTCCGCGCAGCTGACTGTCGAGACGTTCGGTGTCGTGGCGGCCCGTTCCGACGACGCACAACCCGCCGAGTTCGATGACGTCGTCGTGGGCGTCCGCGTCGTCCTTCGAACCGCCCAGGCGGATGTCGGTGCCCCGTCCGGCCATCTGGGTGGACACGGTGACGGCGTCCCGGGCGCCGGCCTCGGCGATGATCTTCGCCTCTTCGGCGTCGTTCTTCGCGTTGAGCACGACCGACGACACCCCGGCCTTGTCGAGGAAGTACGCGAGTTCCTCGGACTCGGCCACGTCGTGGGTACCGATGAGGACGGGTTGTCCGGTCTCGTGGATCTCCTTGACGTAGGCGACGATCGCCTCGACCTTGTTGGCCTTGGTGTCGTAGACCCGGTCGGGCAGGTCGGTCCGGACGTTGGGGGTGTTCGGCGGGATCTGCGAGACGCGCAGTTCGTAGAACTGGCGGAACTGCTCGCCGGCGGCGAGCGCGGTGCCGGTCATGCCGCAGACCTTCGGGTAGCGGCCGATCAGGGCCTGCACCGTGATGGTGTCGATGACCTCTCCCGAATCGGTCTGGGTCAGCCCTTCCTTGAGCTCGACCGCGGCCTGGACCCCGTCGGGCCAGCGCTGGAGCTGCGCGACGCGGCCGCGCGAGGCGTTGATGAGGTGCACGCCGCCGTCGCGGACGATGTAGTGGATGTCGCGTTCGAGGAGATAGTGGGCGTGCATGGCGATGCTGACGTGTACGAGCGTCGTGCCGACGTGTTCCTCGCTGTAGAGGTCGATGCCGCAGAGTTCTTCCTCGACGAACACCGCACCCTCGTCGGTCAGGGTGACGTTGCGGCCCTCCGCGTCGACCTCGTAGTGCTTGTTCTTCATCCGCGACACGACGTCGTGGATCGCCGCGTCCGGTACCTCGGTCTCGGTCGAACCGGCGAGCACCAGCGGCACGAGCGCCTCGTCGACGAGCACCGAATCCGCCTCGTCGATGATGGCCACGTCGGGTGTCGGCGAGACGAGGTCCGCTTCGGACAGGGCGAGCTGATCACGCAGGACGTCGAAGCCGATCTCGTTGACCGACCCGTAGGTGACGTCCCCGGTGTAGGCGCGTCGCCGTTCCTCGCGGCTCGAGTTCTCCGAGACCGCGTGGACGGTGATGCCGAAGACGTCGAACAGCGGCTTCATCCACTCCGCGTCGCGGGTCGCCAGGTAGTCGTTGACCGAGATCACGTGGACCTGATGTCCCTGCAGCACATGGCCGATCGCGGCGATGGCGCCGGCGAGCGTCTTGCCCTCACCGGTGGCCATCTCGACGATGTCGCCCTCCAGGAGTCGGAGGGCGCCCTGCAACTGGACGTCGAACGGCCGCAGGTCGATGGTGCGGTCGGCGGCTTCCCGGACCAGGGCGAGGAACTTCGCGCGGTCCGCGGGCTTCTCGGCGATGTCGAGTTTCTCGGCCTCCGCGCCGAACGCGTCGTCGGCGAGTTCGGCGGCCCAGTCGGTGTGGGCTTCGGCGTCCTTGATCACACCCAACGACTTCGACTGGTTGCGAGTCGACTGGGCGCCCAGAAGGCGCCACATGCTGTTGCTCAGCTTTCCCACCGAAACATTTCTCCTGATCGTTCCCGGTTCCGTCGCGACCCACCCCCTCCGGGCGGTCAGGTCAGCAACAACGGTACGCGGCCGCTGGTCGACCGAGGGCGCCGACATTATGATCAGTCCACCCGATTCGGCTCGAGGACTAAGGACGGCCCATGACCAGGACTCGCCGGACCAGGGTTCGACTCCGTCTCCTGCGCGCGACGATCGCCGGGTCGCTCATCGCGGTCGGGGTCGGCCTCGGTGCATTCAACGACTGGTGGGTCGCGCTGTTCTTCGGGATCCCCCTGGTCTTCGCCGGCATCGCGGTCAGTCCCCGCGCTTCCCGGGTGTCGGAACTGCCGGAGTTCCGGCGCGCCACGTCGCCGGACGCCCCGCAGGTGGAGGTCGAGGCGCTCACCCGCAGCAGCCTGACCGCCGACGACTCGCAACCGACCATGGTCACCGCGACGATCAACCCACCGAACGACACCGCGTACCGGGCGCGCTGGATCACCTCGATGACCAAGGGGAATTTCCAGTCGCTGACCGACACCCCGTTCACGACACTGCCGCCGGATGCTCTCCCGCCCCGCGACCAGCCGGAGACCCCCGAATTCGACGACCAGCCCGGCCGCTGGGCGCTCGTCTATCCCGCGGTCACCCTGCTCGTGGCCGGTGCCTTGCTGTTCGGTGTCGCCGGCGGGTGGCACGTCGAGGGGCCGTCGCTCTCCGGGTTCGATTCCGCGATCGATTCCGACGATGGCCCGGACGGCGACGACGACGGTCCGACTCTCGCCGACCGTCATCGCCGGATGATGGACGCGATCGTCGAATACCAGGGTGCGCAGGGCTTGCGGAACATCCTGCGTCTCACCTACAGCCTGGACTCCGATTCCGATCAGGCGATCGTCGTCGACCCCTCGACCGGCCGTTCCACGAGCATCAACGTGAGCGACGACTATTCGAGCGAGTCGACGGTGCCCGATTTCAAGCGCAACCTCGAATTCGATGCCGCGACCATCGACGCGGAGGTGCTGGGCTCGATTGTCGGGCCGATGGAGTCCTCGGTGCGGACGTACGCGCCCGAGGCCGAGGTCGAGACCGTGACGATCGAGCGCCCGGATCCCGGCGAGCCGGTGCTGATCACCGGGAAGATCGATGGCGGCGACGACATCACGCGCGACTTCGAGGTCCAGGCGCGCCCCGACGGCACCGTCGCCGAGTTCTTCGACCCGGCCGATTTCCAGAAGTCCTTCCAGCTGGCGCGCGACCTGCTGATCGCGGCGCGCGTTCCACTGAACGCGCCCGTCATCGAGGAAGTGATCATCCAGGGAATCGCGGACGGGGTTCATCCGATCAGCGCGAGCGAGATCCAGAATTCGGGCGGGGTCCTGGTCAGATACCGCATCGGCGACCGCGGCGGCGAGGTCTCCGTGGCGCCAGGGCATTTTCCCCTCGCGAGCATCTCGTCCGGCCGGTATCGATCCGACGGGTTCCGCTTCGACAGAATCTCCGCCGAGGTGTTCGATCGGGTTCGCACCGACCTGATGGAGCGCACGTCTGTCCCGGAGTACGACCGGCACGCCGTGGCCGCCGAAGTCGAACGCAACTACATCGACGAGGCTCGGCAGTTCGTCATCCGGATGGACATCGCCCACACGGATGACGCCGAGGGTCTGTACACACTGGACGGACGCTTCATCCGACTGGGCGCCTGACGATCGCGGCGCCCAGTCGGTCACACCTTCGGCGTCCCCGCTTCCAGCGCCCTCCGCGTGACGGCCTGCAGTTCGGCCACCGCCGCTTCGGGCGGATGCAGCACCCCGCGATCGGTCATCGTGGTGACGATGTCGCGGACGCGGCCGTAGTACGTCGCCTGCTCGGCCGGCGTGCTGCTGGCGGCGGCGTGGTTGTAGAGCTTGAGCGCGCGATCGAGGTCGTCCTGATCGGTCTGCTCCAGGTAGCTTGCGCCCACCCGCCGGCCGTTCTTCTCGCAGGCGATCCAGGCCCGCCGCAGTCTGGCGACGGACTGCTGGTAGGCGTCGGCGCGCGATCGGTTGTCCGGGTAGTCGTCGGTCCGCAGAGCCATCGCCTCGTCGAGCGCGAGATGGAAGGTCTGCGTCTGTTCGACCGTCACGTCGGTCACGGCCGGATACCTCAGCAGCATGGCGGGATCGAGTTCGTAGGTTCCGTAGGCGCCGAGGACCTCGTCGTGGCGACGCGCCGCTTCCTCCCACAACCGTTGCGCCGCTTCGTCAGAACCCGCGTCGGCGATCCGGGGCCCGCCGGATGCGGGTCGGGTCAGGTCGACCGTTTCGTCCGGCGGGGCGCTCGCCGCTGCCGCCCGCGACCCGGCCGGCGTCGGGGCGCCCTTCTTCTTCGTGGCGATGCGTTCGGGCGCGTGCCGGCGGAGTCGGGCCAGGATCTCCGCGACCGCCGGATCCCCCTCGACGACGGCGACCCGCCAGAACTCCGTCTCGGGCGCGTCCTCGGACCCGTCCGGTGGCGTCCGGTCGGCGGGAACGGGCTCACCGTCCCGGCTCGCGAAGGTGAGTTTCAGGTACTTCTGTCCGACGACAGTCAGGTGACGCGCACGCTCGCCGGCCATCTCCGAAGTCGCGTCCGCCGGCCCGCCCACGGCCACCGTGACGAGCGAGTCGAGCGGGTAGCTGACGAGTGTGCGGTCCTCGTTCCCGAAGTAGACCGTGTCGTCGTCGACGGTCAGTAGGACCGCGCCTCGTTCACCGAGTCGGCCGTAGGCCGCTCCGAGCAGCGATGCCACGATGGCCCCACCGACCACCGCCGACGTGATCAGACCGTCGACCCCGGCGATGTTGAGGGTCACGAGTGCGACCATCCCGGCGACCATGAGGACCCAGGCGGCGGTGGCCGAACGATGGTGGCGGCCGGTCAGGTACTCGGTCCGACACGTCACCGGGACCATGGATCCCCCACATTCGTCATATCCATCCCCTGTCCGGTCGGCTACCGTTGTGCACGTGAGTTCCGGCGAACGCCGTCAACCGGCGCAGCGACGTCAATCCGAGGCGGGACGTCTACCCGCGCGCGACCGATCCCCGGCCCGCGAACACCGCATCAGCTTACGCATGGCCTTACTGCTCAGCGCGGTGATCGCCGCGGTCGGCACGATGCTCGTCGGCCCCGGGTCCGCGGTCGCCGCTCCCCCCGCCCCCGGCTTCGTCGGCAAGACCTACACCTCGACCGCGGTGACCGGTGAACAGATCCCCGGCGGTGGACCGCTGGAGGTCAGTTTCCCGGCCGCCAATCGGATCGCGCTGTCGGCCGGTTGCAACCGGCACATCGGGGATCTCCGCGTCGACGACTCACTGTTGCGTCTCGGCTCCCTCGCCTCGACGATGATGGCCTGCCCCGGTCCGCACGCCGGCGCCGACGCCTGGGTGACCGCGTTCACCAAGGAACCGCTGACCTGGTATTCGGTGGGCCACGCGCTCGTCCTCGTCGGCCCCGCGGCGCAGGTCCTGCTCACCGAGAAGCCCTCGTGAACCGCCGACCGGTCACCGTGACCGTGACCGGCGCGGCCGGCAGTATCGGGTACGCCAGCGTCTTCCGGATCGCCGCCGGGGCGATGCTCGGCAAGGATCAGCCCATCGCCCTGCGCCTTCTCGAGTTGCCGCAGGCGGTCTCCGGCGCAGTGGGCACCGCGATGGAACTCGACGACGGCGCGTTCCCCCTCCTGAAGTCCGTCGACGTCCTCGACGATCCGCGCAAGGCGTTCGACGGAGCGAGCTTCGGCCTGCTCGTCGGGGCGCGACCCCGCACCAAGGGAATGGAGCGCGCCGATCTTCTCGCCGCCAACTCCGACATCTTCGCCGCCCAGGGGTCGGTCATCAACGACGTTGCCGCGGATGACATCCGGGTGATCGTCGTAGGGAATCCCGCCAACACCAATGCGGCGGTCGCCGCCGCGAACGCACCCGAGGTCCCGCCTGAACGGTTCACCGCGCTGACCCGGTTGGACCACAACCGCGCGATTGCCCAGCTCGCTCGCCGGACCGGCGCGAGCGTCGCCGAGATCAGCCGGGTCACGGTGTGGGGCAACCACTCCGCCACGCAGTACCCCGACATCTTCCACGCCCGGGTCGGCAACCGAAGCGGCGCGGACATCGCCGCCGACCGTGACTGGCTCGTCGACGACTTCATCCCGACCGTCGCCCGCCGTGGCACCGCGATCATCGAGGCTCGCGGATCGTCGTCGGCGGCCTCGGCGGCGAACGCCACCATCGACCATGTCCACGACTGGGTGCTCGGGACACCGCCCGACGACTGGACGTCGGTGGCGCTGCCGTCCCCGGGAGCCTATGGAGTCCCCGAGGGACTCGTGTGCTCGTTTCCGGTGCGCTCGATCGACGGCCGGTGGCAGATCGTCGAGGGTCTCGACATCAACGAATTCTCGCGGGCGCGGATCGACGCGTCGGTCGCCGAACTCCAATCCGAGCGCGAGGCCGTGTCCACCCCGTAGTGTTTCTGCTCATGTCGAAGAAGGACAAGGCGAAAAAGGCCAAGATCGGGAACAAGGTCTACGAGGCGGAGTTGTTCCGGTTGCAGACCGAACTCGTGAAGCTCCAGGAATGGGTCCGTGACAGCGGCACCCGCGTCGTGGTCATCTTCGAGGGGCGTGACGCTGCCGGCAAGGGCGGAACGATCAAGCGCATCACCGAGTATCTGAGCCCACGGATCGCACGGGTCGCCGCGCTCCCGGCGCCGACGGATCGTGAACGCGGACAGTGGTATTACCAGCGTTACGTCGCGCATCTGCCCGCGCCCGGCGAGATCGTCTTGTTCGACCGGTCCTGGTACAACCGCGCCGGCGTGGAGAAGGTCATGGGTTTCTGCACCCCCGAGGAGCACTCGCGGTTCCTGCGGCAGACCCCGATCTTCGAGCAGATGCTCATCGACGACGGCATCCTGCTGCGCAAGTACTGGTTCTCGGTGTCCGACGACGAACAGCTCAAGCGGTTCCGGTCACGCATGAACGACCCAGTGCGGCAATGGAAGCTGAGCCCGATGGATCTCGAGTCGGTGTACCGGTGGGAGGACTACTCGCGCGCCAAGGACGAGATGATGGTCCACACCGACACCGCGCTGAGTCCCTGGTACGTCGTCGAATCCGACGTGAAGAAGCATGCTCGCCTGAACATGATCTCGCATCTGCTGTCGACCATCGAGTACGCCGAGGTCCCCCGCCCCCGCGTGTCCCTGCCCAAGCATCCGATCGAGTCGGGCAACTATCACCGCCCGCCGCGCTCGCTGTCCAAGTACGTACCCGACCACGTGGCGACGCTGATCCGCACCGACCACTGATGTGGATCGGGTTCTGCGAGTTCGACTATCTGCTCGGTGACGTGCACTCGCTGAAACAGAAGCGGTCCGTGGTGCGACCGATCGTCGCCGACCTGCGCAAGCGGTACACGGTCTCGGCTGCCGAGGTCGGACACCTCGACGTCCATCGGCGAACCGTCATCGGGGTCAGTGCGGTGGCCGCCGACCGCGGACATGTCGTCGACGTGCTCGACGCCGTCGAACGTTCTGCGGCAGCCCATCCCGAAGTCGAGTTGCTGTCGGTGCGATGCCGGGTCGTCAGCTCGGAGGACTTCTGAGGTCGTCGACGACCCCGGCGGCAACCGCGGCCCGGCGGTAGGCTGCCGCGAGGGAGTCCACCGTCTCGTGCGCGTTCAGTCCGCTCGGGTTGGGGACCACCCAGAGTTCGGCCCCGTCCCACGTCTCGTCCTGCCGCCCCGGCACGGCATCGCGGCGCCCGAACGCGCTGCGATACGCGGTGATCCCGGCGACCGCGACAACCCGTGGGCGGATCTCACGAACCCGTTCGCGCAGGCGGCGTCCCCCCTCGCGGAACTCGTCGACGGTCAGTTCGGCGGCGGTCGCGGTGGCGCGTGGCACGACGTTGGTGATCCCCACGCCGCGGTCGAGCAGCATCGTCCGGTCGGCGTCGGACATGCCCGTCGATGCGTCGATCACGTGGTCGACGATGCCGGCCCGGGCGAGCGCCGGGTAGAACCGATTGCCGGGCCGGGCGAAATGCGCACCGGTGGCCGCGGTCCACAGGCCGGGGTTGATGCCGACGAACAGCAGCTTGCAGCCCTCGCCCACGAGGTCGTCGACGGTGCGGTCTCGGTAGGCGAGCAGGTCGGCCCGGGTGAATCCCATCAGGCACACCGGGTATCCGGCCGGGCGATGCGGGAACGCGTCAGGATGCCGTCTCCGCACCGTGTCGGGCCGACACGCAGAACTGGTTGCCGTCGGGGTCGGCGAGCGTCACCCACACGAAGCCGGGCATCTCACGATCGGCGATCCGGCTCGCGCCCGCCGCCACGAGTCGATCCACCTCCGTCTCGAGATCGTCGGTGGTCAGGTCCAGATGGATGCGGTTCTTGCCGGGCGTGGGGTCCTCGACCTGCTGGAACGCGAACAGCGGCCCGCCCTCCCCGACCGCGACGACGACGAAGTAACCGTCGTTGTCCTCGACGATGCGGCCGCCGAGCTGCTCGGCCCACCACGTCGCCAGGGGCGCGGGCGCGAGTGCGTCGACGGTGATCATGCCCAGTGCGAGACTCATGCCTGCCAAGCTACTCCCGGCCACCGACATCCCCGGGCGGTCGCGGGCAGATCGTCGGCACGTTCGCCGCTAGCCGCCCGGAAGGACCCGATCACCACTTACACTCACGCTGATGCTCGAAATCTCCTATACGGTCTTGGGCGGCCTCGGGGCTCAGATCGGTTCCGACCCCGTCGAACTCGGCACGCGCAAGCAGCGGGCGACACTCGCCCAGCTGATCCTTGCCGAGGGTGTTCCGGTGCGCGCCGACAGTCTGATCGAGGGCATCTGGGGCGATTCGCCTCCGGAGCGCGCAGAGGTGTCGCTCCAGTCCTACATCTCGGGCCTGCGCAAAGTCCTCGAGCCGCATCGAAAGCCTCGGACTCCCTCCACGGTCCTGCTCACCCACGGGACGGGGTACAGCCTCCCGACGGCCGCCGACAACGTCGACGTGCGCCGGCTGACCGCCCGGGTCGGCGATGCTCGTGCATTGATGCAACAGGGCGACGCGGCGGGTGCCGCACCGCTGCTGCACCAGGTGCTCGCCGACTATCGTCCCCTGCTCCCCGAGTTCGAGGGCCTCGCCTTCCGGGACGAGGCCGCCGATCACCTCGACCGCATGCTGCAGGCGGCGCGGGAGATGTCCTTCGAGGCCCGCATGGCCGACGGCGACCACCGCCTGCTCGTCACCGAACTGGAGACCGAGGTCGAACGCGCGCCGCTCGACGAGGGCTTGTGGGTGCTGTTCGCCACCGCCCTCTACCGACTCGGCCGTCAGTCCGACGCACTCGGGGCGATCGCCACCGCCCGCCGGACCCTCGCCGAGGAGATCGGCGTCGACCCGGGACCCCGTCTCCGCACCCTCGAACGCGACATCCTCGACCACGCTCCGCATCTCGACGCCCCGGCCGCCACCGCCGCGGGCAAGGTGACGCTTGCGCCGGACGTCCCGGCACCGGGCCCGCGGACGTCGGCGCAGTCGATGACGGACGAATCGGTCGACGACGCCGACCTCGACGACGCCCCGTCGGTGGTCGGCCGGACCGACGAACTCGCCGCATTGCATCGGGCGGTGCTCGCCTCGATGACAGGACACGGCGGCGTGGTCGTGGTCGAGGGCGAACCGGGCGCGGGCAAGACGGCGCTCATCGACGAAGCCGGCCGTCGGGCCGCGGGCGCCGCCGACCTCCGGGTGCTGTGGGGGCGCTGCGTCGACGACCCGGCCGCACCCTCGATGTGGCCGTGGGTGCAGATCCTCGGTGCGGTCCTCCCCCGGCTCGACCCCGCCGATCGGGAACGACTCCTCGACAGTTCACTCGGCCGGATGGTGACCGAGGGCGTCAACGTGATCCCGCCGCCCCGGCAGATGCCGGACGCGGCCGCTCGATTCCAGTTCTACGACCAGGCCGCCGATCTCCTCGAGGGGGTGGCCGCGACGTCGAAGCTGATCATCGTGCTCGACGATCTGCAGTGGGCCGACGGTGCGTCTCTGGAGTTGTTCGCGCACATGGCCGCCCGACGCACCGCCGGGGTCACGTTCTTCGCCTCGTTGCGTTCGCCGTCGAACCGGCCCGTCGTCGCCACCACCCTGGCGACGCTGGCCCGGTTGCCGGAGCATCGCCGCCTCCACGTCGGCCCGCTCGGCGGCGACGACATCTCCGAGCTCATCCGGCGCGAGACCCGGCAGTGGCCGGAGGTCGCCACCGTGTCGTCGATCCAGCGACGCACCGGAGGCAACGCCTTCTTCGTGCGCGAACTCGCCCGCATCCTGGCCGACCGGGGGTCCATCGCGGGCAGCGCCGTCCCGTCCGGCATCCGTGATGTGGTGCGCCAGCGACTGGTCGGCATGTCCGCGGCGACGACCGAACTACTCGAACTCGCGTCCCTCATCGGGACCCGCGTGGACCTGGTCCTGCTGGCGACCGCCGCGAAGCGCCCGGTCGACGAGGCGCTCGACCTCCTCGAACCCGCGGGCGAGGCGGGTGTCATCGATCTCGGACCGGAGGATCCGTTCGGATTCGGCTTCAGTCACGACATCATCCGGGAGGCGATCGCGGACGGCATCGCCGCCATGCGCGCACGGCGACTGCATCTCGCGATCGCCGACGCCCTCGCCGGCAACTCGTCGCCGCATGCCGTGGCGAGAGTCGCGCGGCATCTGTGGTCCGCCGGGCCGCTGGCCGACCGTGAGCGCACCACGACCGCCCTCCTCGCGGCGGGGAACATCGCGCTGCGCACCTACGATTTCGACGGGGCGCGCCGGCATCTCGGGGATGCGGCGACGCTCGCCCGCGCGACCGGTGACCAGCAGGCGGAGCTCGTCGCGATCACCACCCAACTGGCCGGAGACGTCGCGGCGCACGGGTACTTCGCCGCCGATCCCGAGCTGCAGGACCGCGCCCGTGTACTCGCCTCCGCCCTCGGCGACGCCCGGCTCCTAGCCACCCTCGACTACGCCCGCTGTGCGGCCCACATCCAGATCGCGGATGCACACACCGGGCACCGCCTCGCGGAGGATCTGCGTCGGCGCGCCGAGAGATCCGACGACCCGGTCGTCACCCATCTGGGCATGCACGCCGCCGGCATCGACGAGTTCACACGCGGCAATTTCGGTGCGGCGCATCGCATCCTGGAGGACTATGCGCCGATCGACGTCGTCGTCGACGGTCTCCGCGACGATCAGCTCGCGATGGCCCGCGGTTTCCGCGCCTGGGCGGCGACCGTGCATCGCGGTGTCGACGCCGGCCGAGACCTCTTCGCCGCGATGGCCGATGCCCATCCCGATCCACGGTCCCGGCTCGCCATGGCCATCTTCGCCGTCGGCGGGGCGTCGATGCTCGGCGACACGAGGTGGGTTCTGGACGCGGGCCCGGCCATCACGTCCGACGGCGTCGGGCCCCTCGCCTACCTCCGTCGCGGCGGCGAACGCATGTACTGGTGGGCGCGCGCCCTCACCGGCGACCTCGACGACGCCCTGGAGCACATCGAGCGACTGGGTGCCGACGAGGTCGGTGTGGAGGATCACCCGCGGACGGGTGAGGGCTACTGGCTGGGTCTGCACGCCGAGGTCCTCGTCGTCGCCGGCAAGCTCACCGACGCCGCCACACTGCTCGACCGGGCCGACGACTTCGCCGACCGCACCGGTGAACGTTATGCCGACGCCCACCGCCTCCTCGTCCGCGCACGTTACGAGTACGCCAACGGGCGTCCGGCGTCCGTGGTCGGCGCCACGCTGGCGACCGCGCGCGACACCGCCCGCGCGCAGGAGGCGGCCGGGTTGATCCGACGGATCGATTCGCTGGCCACGACCTGGGGTCTGACGTCCCCGACCTGAGTCGCCAAGTCCGCCTCAAGTCGCCTTCAAGCGCCGTCGGCGACCCTGGTCAGGACTCCGGCGTCGTCCGGAGCCCGACGAA
This sequence comes from Gordonia sp. ALPHA1B1, assembly GCF_005502615.1. NCBI lineage: Bacteria > Bacillati > Actinomycetota > Actinomycetes > Mycobacteriales > Gordoniaceae > Gordonia > Gordonia sp. ALPHA1B1. The sequence continues at coordinate 48,809 of NZ_SCOC01000018.1, forward strand.
TTCCGCCGGATCGTTCCGGCCGCGACCGAGGACCTGCCGATGCCCGCAACACCCGCCTCCTCCCTGCCCGAGCACGCCGAGCGCCTCACCGTCCGGACCCGTACCTCGGTCCTCGCGCAACTACGCGACCGGATCGCCGGCGACGTCTTCGGCCCCGGCGATGCCGGCTACCTCGACGCGCGATCCGGCTTCAACCGGCTCGACGTGCACCGCCCGGCCGTGATCGCCGTGCCCGACAATCATTTCGACGTGGTCGAGGCGGTCCGCTTCGCCGTCGAGGAAGATCTACGCGTCGCCGTCCAGGCGACCGGTCACGGCACGGGGAGACCGGCCGACGGCGGACTGCTGATCAACACCTCCCGGCTCTCGTCGGTGAGCGTCGACCCCGTCACCCGGACCGCCCGGGTCGGCGCCGGCGCCCCATGGCGAACGGTCGTCGACGCGGCGGCGCCGTACGGTCTCGCGCCACTGATGGGCTCGGCCGGCGGGGTCGGGGCGGTCGGTTACACGCTCGGGGGCGGTTTCGGCTGGCTCGGTCGACGCCACGGCCTCTCGTCGGACCGCGTGCTCTCGTTCGACCTGGTGACTCCGGACGGGACACCGATCCGGGTCACCGATACCAGTTTCCCGCACCTCTTCTGGGCGTTGCGCGGCGCCGGCGCCGGCGGTCTCGGTGTCGTGACGTCCATGGAGATCGCGCTCGTCGAGGTGTCGACCGTGTACGCCGGCAATCTCTTCTATCCGGCCGCCGACGCCGAGGAGATCATCCGCCGGTTCCGCGACTGGGCGCCCGCCCAGTCCGAGGAGCTGACGTCGGCCGTCGCGATTCTCAACCTCCCGCCCACGGACGACGTCCCGGCGCCGCTCCGCGGCCGGAGCTTCGCCGTCGTGCGCGGCTGCTGGTCCGGGGATCTCGACGCCGGTCGCGCGGTCGTCGACGAATGGCGCGAGTGGCGGACGCCGGTCGTAGACATGTGGGGTGCGCTGCCGTTCTCGGCGATCGACGCCGTCAGCATGGACCCGACCGAGCCGATGCCGGTGATGGTCACCACCGAATTGTTCGACGATCTCCCCGACGAGGCCGTCGACATCGTCGCCGAGCGGGTCCGACCGGCCCCGGCGTCGGCGCCGCTCATCGTGTGCGGCGAGATCCGCCACGCCGGTGGAGCGATCGCTCGCAGCGCGGACAACGCGCCCAACGATCGGGGGCGACAGGGCCGGTTCCTACTCGAACTCGTTGCGGCGGTGGCTGATCCGCACGTCGCATTGGCCGTCGAGTCGACGTTGCGGGTGACCCGCGCCGAGCTCGAGCCCTACGTGACCGGCGCCGCCTACCTCAACTTCACCTCCGGCTCCGAACGCGTCGCCCGGGCCGCGGACGCGTTCAGCGCGGACAACCGTCGCCGGCTCGACGAGATCAAGGCCGCCCTCGACCCGGCGAATCGCTTCTGTCACGGCGACCTGTGATCGGCCAACCGGACGGCGCACTTGCCCCGGGTGGCCGGATGTGGACTGATGGTCGGCATGTCTGAACCGTCCGAACCCCGGCACGATCGCACCCCAAACGACCGGCCCCTGCTCGTCGTCGACGCCGCCAACGTCGTGGGTTCGGTGCCCGACGGGTGGTGGCGCGATCGCCGCGGAGCCACCGAACGGTTGCGGACGCGTCTCGATTCCGTCGCCGTCGGCGGACTCGAAGGACTGCCGGGGCCACTCGAGGTGGTGCTCGTCGTCGAGGGTCGGGCCCGCGGTGTCGTGGCGAGCGAACAGGTCCGAATCGTCGACGCGCCGGGTTCGGGGGACGACACGATCGTCGGCGTCGTCGCGGATTCGGATCCTCGTCGCGAGCGCATCGTCGTCACCGCCGACCGTGAATTGCGGGCCAGAGTCGCGCAACTGGGCGCCCGGACGATCGGCCCCGCCGCCATCCCGAGGTGACCGGGCCGGAGTCGACCGTCCGTTTGACGTCCTATTTTTCCGTTCTGGTGGCGGTGGGATGCCACCCGCCCGATAATCCTCAGAGCGTCGGCGACTGCCGACAACGGGAGGATTCCATGACCGAAGTCGATGTCCTGATCGCCGGCGCGGGCCCCATCGGCTTGACCGCCGCCATCGAGCTGCGCAGGCGCGGAGTTCGCGTGCGGATCGTCGATCCGCTCCTCGAACCCCCGCAGTACGCCAAGGCGGTCGGGATCCAACCGCGGACGCTCGAGGTCTTCGAGAGCATGGGCGTCGTGAAACAGGTGCTCGACGCCGGGCTCGAGATGCGCGGACAACTCGTCTACGTCAACGGAAGTCAGGTCTCGCGGGTCGATCTGTCGACGCCACCGGATGTGCCCTACCGATTCCACCTGCTCCCCCAGTACGCGACCGAGCGCATCCTGCGTGCGCGCCTGACCGATCTGGGTACCGAGGTCGACCGGGGCACCGCCGTGTCCGCGTTCGACCAGGACGCGGACGGGGTGACCGTGACGCTCACGGGTCCGGACGGGGACACCACCGTCCGTGCGGGCTATCTGCTCGGCGCCGACGGCGCCCACAGCGTGGTGCGCAAGGGACTCGGGCTGTCCTTCGAAGGGGCCGCCTTCACCGAGCAGTACATGCTCGGCGACGTCGTGGCGGACTGGTCGATGCCCCAGGGGTACGCGATCCGCTCGATGCACCAGACCGCGGACGGCACGACCGACGACCAGCTGGTGTGCATCCCCCTTCCCGGCCGCGGCCGCTACCGGATGTCGATGCTCGTCCCCGACGAACTCGCGGTCGCACCGACCACCGGCGGAGACGGTGTGGCGCACGGTTTCGAGGGAACCCGGGCGCCGGAACTGTCCCACATCCAGGCCGTGGTCGACCGCCTCGCACCGGAACCCGCGACGGTGTCGAACCTGCGCTGGTCCTCGGTGTTCCGGATCAGTCACCGCATCGTCGATTCCTACGGTCGTGGACGCGTGTTCGTCGCCGGCGACGCCGCCCATATCCACCCGCCCACAGGTGCGCAGGGGATGAACACCGGCGTGCAGGATGCACACAACCTCGCCTGGAAGCTCGCCCTCGCCGTCGCGGGTGTCGGCTCCGACGGGCTTCTCGACAGCTACGACCTCGAACGTCGGCCCATCGGCGAGGAGGTCGTGGGACGCACGGTCCGGGACGCCCGCGAGGGCATCGGCGCCGATTCCAACGACTTGGACTTCATCATGCGGCGCGAGGGCCAATTGCTGATCTCCTACGCCGACAGTCCGCTCGTCGCCGGGTCGGCGGTGCCCACGGCGCCGGCCGCGCCGCGTGCCGGTGAACGCGCACCGGATGCCGCCGGCCTCAGCCGCGATTCCGTCAATTTCCCGCTGCGACTGTTCGACGTGATCGGCGGCGTCGACCATTCGCTCGTCCTCTACGCCGACCCCACCGCCGGCGCCGACGAGGTCGCGGTACTCGAATCACTCGCCGACGAGATGTCGACGAGGGCGCACGGCCACCTCGACATCCATGTGATCGCCGCGCCGACCGCGCAGGTCGGCAGCACCGAACTACCGCTGCTCCGGGACACCGACGGCCGCTTCGCCGATGGCTACCGCCCCGACGGTTCGACGGTGTTCGTCATCCGTCCCGACGGGTACGTCGGGTACCGCGGGCCGACCACCGACGGCAAGGCCGCGCTGCGTCACCTCGAGGGCACCTTCGGGTAGCGGCGACACCTCGTACCAGCGCGCGCCGTGTCGTCCGATCTCTGTCCGACCGGGGCCACCGGCCGCGCACGCCGTAACCTTGGGGATCGTGACCAGCAGACCGGCACTCAACCGCCCCCTGTTCCGGGCCGCGGGCGTGCTCGCCGACCGCATCGGCACCTCGGTCCGGCAGCGCTCCGCCGAGTCACGTCTCGGCCGCGCGATGGGTGCCGGCGAGGTGATCTACCTGGTGGCACCGGCCGGCCACCCGAACTACGGCGACGAACTGATCGCAAGAACCTGGTTGCGGCACCTGACCCGGGTGCGTCCGAATGCCACGATCGTGCTGGACTGCCACAGCCCGGGCACGGCCACGACGCTGCTGCGCGATGCCCACCCGAACATGCTCGTCGTCGACACCCTCTGGCAATTGACCACTTACGCCGCGGAGGCCGAACAACCCGCGCCCTGGGAGTGGGTCGGCGCCGCCGCCCTCGACTCAGGTCTGGCGCCGCGACTGACCGCCGGGATCGACCTCCTGGAGTCGGCGACCACCATCCACCTCCTGGGCGGCGGCTACCTCAATACCGTGTGGCCACACCATGTCTCGTTGTTCGTCGCAGCTGCTGCGGTGGCCCGGCGCTCCGGGGCGCGCCTCGCCGCGACGGGTCAGGGACTCGTTCCCGCGCTGCAGGGCGCCGCGTGGGCGGCGTTGACCGAGGCGTTCGCCGCATTCGACGTCGTGGACGTGCGCGACACCGCGTCGTACGACGTACTCGACGGCATCATCGGCGCACGTCATTCCGGGGACGACGCGTGGCTGACCCTCCACCGGCCCCGGCCTCCGCTGTATCGAGAGATGGACACACCGGCCGAGAACGGCGTCGTGCTGTGCCTGCAGTCCGACCTCACCGAGAAGTTCGCCGGACCGCGGGCGACCGGCGTCGAGGCCCTGGCCGACTTCGTGCGGGCAACGCTCGACTCCTGGGACGTGCCCGGTTCGGCGGTCACCGTCGTCGAGGGAATCCCGGGACACGATTACGAGGTTCCCTACCGGCTCGGAACACGTCTGGCCGGTGCCACCGTGCGCACCTTCCGCGACGTCTGGAACGACGGGTTGCCCGCCGGTCACCACAACACCTGGATCAGCACGCGGTTCCACCCGCACCTGATGGCCGCGGCCGCGGGCGATCCCGGGATCGCGGTCGCGGCGATGCCGGGTTACTACACCACCAAACATTGGTCACTGGTCGAGGCCGGCTCGGACTGGACGGTGGTGGATTCCGGTACGTCCGTCCCGGACCGGCCGTACGGGCGGGGTTTCGACCCGGTGGCGCGGGAGCGGGCCGTCGCCGCGAAGCTCGCCACGGCCGTCGACATCTACCCGGTCTCGCCGGCGCTGGCGCACCGCATCTGACATACCCGCCCCGGACGTTGTCCCATTTGCGCCAAGTCGCCTCGGTGCGCCGACCTGCCGTTAGAGTGACCACATGAGCCGAAACCCCGTGCGCGCCACGGCCCTCCTCCGCATGGTGACGATCGGTGCAGCGGCCGTACTCGGCCTCGTCGCATGCTCACCCTCGGAGACGGCATCCGGTGCGGGATCGTCGAGTGCAGCGCCCGGCTCGGGTCAGACGACCTCGGTGCCGGCCGACACCGCGGCGGCGTTCCAGAAGGCGATCGACGACACCCGGGCCGCCGGGAATCTCCCCGGCGTCATCGCCCGGGTCATCTCACCGGCCGGAACCTGGACGGGGACGTCCGGGGTCCGGGCGGCCGGCGGGGACGATCCCATCCAGGCGGCGGATCACACCCGCATCGGCTCGCTCACCAAGACGATGACGGCCACCCTGCTGCTGCAGCTCGTCCAGGAGGGCCGCGTCTCGCTCGACGACCGCATCGACAGGTTCGTCCCGGACGCCCCCAACGGCAGCGCGACGCTGCGCCAGGTCGCCGACATGACCAGCGGCATCCCGTCGTACACCGCGTCCGAGTCCTTCGACCGGAAGTTCTTCGCCGACCCCGAATCCGTCTGGACGCCCACCGAACTGGTGGACACCGCGAAGGCGCTGCCACCGAGCTTTCCGCCGGGGCAGGGCTGGGAGTACTCCAACACGAATTACGTCCTGCTGGGCCTGGTCATCGAGAAGGTGCTGGCGAAACCCATCGGCGAGGTCTTCGCCGACCGGATCTTCACCCCCTTGGGCATGGACGAGTCCACGTGGCCCGGCGGGTCGGTCGAGATCCCCGATCCGCATCTCGACGGCCTCACCGATCAGGGTCAGCCCGACGGGCAGACGGTCGACTCGACGCGCTGGAATCCGTCCTTCGCGTCCACCGCCGGTGCCGTCATCTCGACCGTCGACGACCTGCAGAGCTGGGGTGAGGCCTTGTTCACCGGGCAGGGCGTCCTGAATCCGGCGACCCAGCAACTGCGCCGGGATTCGATTCTCACCTCGCCGCCACCGAACACCGCCACCTCCGGATACGGAATCGGTATCGGCAACCGCGACGGATGGTGGGGTCACGACGGGGATTTCCCCGGATACAACACCTCGTTGTTCCACAACTACGATTCGGACACGACGATCATCATCGTGATCAACACCGACGACGCGATGACGGTCGACGGCAAGTCGACGACCCCGGTCGGCGCCGTCCAGGCCGGCCTCATCGCCGCGCTGCCCTGAGACCCCGGTCCCGGCGTAAGGTCGGCGCATGGCCAGAACAGTCGCGAAAGCCGATGGTGTCGACCGTGCCGAACTGCTGGAGTTCATCCGGCCGCGCCACCACATGATCCTCAGCACCGTCCGCTCCAACGGCAGCCCGCAGATGTCGCCGGTCACCGGTGGGGTCGACGAGCAGGGCCGCATCGTCATCTCGACCTATCCCGGCCGGGCGAAGGCGGCGAACCTCCGGCACACGCCGGTGGCCAGTGTCGTGGTGCTCTCCGACGACTTCAACGGCGCCTGGGTCCAGGTCGACGGTGATGCCGAGGTCCTCGACATGCCCGAGGCCGAGGACGCGCTCGTCGACTACTTCCGCAGCATCTCCGGTGAGCACCCCGATTGGGACGAGTACCGAGCGGCGATGCGAACACAGGGCAAGTCGCTGATCCGCATCACGCCGACGAGGTGGGGTCCGGTGGCCACCGGCGGATTCCCCGCCGAGGTCGCGGCCCGGCTCGACGCGCAGGACCGATGAGCGCACCGGCCCGCCGGACGGACCCGATCGGTTGACCACCGGCGCCGACATCGAGATCCGCGGGTTGACGAAAAGCTATGGCGGACACCGCGTTCTCGACGGCATCGATCTCGAGATACCCGCCGGCAGCGTGACCGCCCTGCTGGGGCCGAACGGTTCCGGCAAGACCACGACCGTCGGCATCGCGTCGACCCTGTTCCCCGCCGACTCGGGGACGGTGACGATCGGCGGATACGACACGTTCGCGCAGACGCGTGCGGTGCGCGCGATGATCGGTGTCACCGGCCAGTCGGTCGCGGTCGACGAATTGTTCAGCGGGCGGGACAATCTGGTGCTCATGGCCGACCTACGACGGCTGGGCCGACGCAACGGACAGGCCCGCGCCCAGGAGTTGATCGAGCAGTTCGATCTGGTCGCGGCCGCCGACCGCGCGGTGTCGACCTACTCCGGCGGCATGCGTCGGCGCCTCGATCTCGCCATGACTCTGGTGTCCATTCCGCGAGTGATCTTCCTCGACGAACCGACCACGGGTCTCGACCCCAGGAGTCGACGGATGCTGTGGGAGACCATCTCCCGGCTCGCCGCCGAAGGCGTCACGATCTTCCTCACCACGCAGTACCTCGAGGAGGCCGACCAGCTCGCCGACCGCATCGCCGTCCTGGACCACGGCCACATCGTGGCCGAGGGCACCGCCGCCGAATTGAAGAGCCGGGTGCACGACTCCGAGGTGCGCCTGACCTTCGCCGACCGCGACTCCTTCGACAAGGCGGCATCGCTTCTGCCGGATGCGCGTCCGGTTCCCGAAGCACGACGCCTCGACATCGCGACCGACGACACCGTCACCACTGTCCGGACCACCTTGAACCAGCTGGAGGCCGCCGGCATCACGGTCACCGACGTCGGTGTCCACGCCCCGACCCTCGACGATGTGTTCTTCGCGCTCACCGGCAATCCCGCTTCCGCGGCCGCCGATGCCGACACCGGCGAACCCGGTGCCACCGACCCGGATCCGTCCGGAGCCGCCTCATGACGACCCTGGCACACACGGTGTCGGATTCGCGGGTCATGGTCCGCCGCAACGTTCGGCGGCTCATCAAGTTCCCGGTGCTCACCGTGATGCTGGTCGGCATCCCGGTGGTCTTCCTGCTGCTGTTCGTCTTCGTGTTCGGGGGCCAGCTCGGCGCCGGGATGACCACGCAGTCCGGCGACAGCGGGCGGGCCGCCTACCTCGACTATGTGGTGCCCGGGATCGTGCTGGTCACTGTCGCGTCGGCGGTTCAGGGCACCGCCATCGTCGTTGCCATGGACATGACCTCGGGGATCATCAACCGTTTCCGCACCATGGACATCGCTCGCTCCGCTGTCCTCACCGGTCACGTACTCGCCAGCCTCCTGCAGGCGCTGTTCAGCATCGTCGTGGTCCTCGCCGTCGCGGTCGGTATCGGATTCCGGCCGTCGGCCGGTCCGCTCGACTGGCTGGGCGCGCTCGGCGTGACTTCCGTGTTCTCCGTCGCGCTGATCTGGCTCTCGGTCTACCTCGGGCTGGCGGCCAAGAGCGTCGAGACCGCCAGCAACACACCGATGTTCCTCACGATCCTGCCGTTCCTCAGTACGGGGTTTGTACCGGCCGAATCCCTACCCACCGGGTTGCGGCAATTCGCCGAGTATCAGCCCTTCACCCCCGTCATCGAGGTCCTGCGCGGAACCCTCACCGACGCTCCGGTCCACACCGCGAGTGTTGTCGCCTCGCTCGCCTGGAGTCTCGCCATCGGCGGGGCCGCATTCTTTCTCGCGCTGCGAACCTATGAGCGGCGACGCATTCCCGGATAGTGTCGAGGGCGTGCCCGAGAAGGTGGACTTCAAGAAGACGCTGGACTCGTACAAGGCGCGGCGCGGCCAGTTCCGCATTCTCGACGTTCCGGCCATGCGCTACCTGATGATCGACGGATCGGGCGACCCCAACTCGACACCACAGTTCGCGGCGTCGATCGAGACGCTGTATCCGGTTGCGTACAAGCTGAAGTTCGCAAGCAGTCGTGAACTCGGCCGTGACTACGTCGTCCCGCCACTCGAGGGGCTCTGGTGGGCCGACGACATGAGCACCTTCACCGGCGCCCGGGACAAGGGCCGCTGGAGTTGGACGCTCATGCTGATGGTTCCCGACTGGATCGGCGAGGACCTGCTCGACGCCGCTGTTCTCGAGGCCGGCGCGACGAAGCCGCCGCCGCGTCTCGCCGATCTACGCACGGAGTCGCTGGACGAGGGGTCGTGTGTTCAGACGCTGCACCACGGGCCGTTCGACGACGAGGGGCCGGTGCTGGCCGAGATGCACGATCGGTTCATACCCGACAACGGCTTACGCATGTCGGGCCGTCACCATGAGATCTACTTCAGCGACTTCCGCCGAGTAGCTCCGGAGAAACTTCGGACCCTGCTGCGTCAACCGGTCGAGTCCTCCATCATCCCGTAGCGAAAGATGGTTCATCGCAGTGTATCTCGTTACGAAGTCCCGCCGGCCGGCGTCCATCCGAGTGCCGGTCCGAGCTGCCCGGCGAGATCACCCACGATCTGCAGGTAGTCCGGCTCGTCGAAGGAGAACGGCAACGCGAAGGCCACCTCGGTGGCGCGTTGGAATCCCGCGTGCTCATACAGTCTCTCGGCGAGTTCATCGGACGGTCCGACGAGATCCGGCGAGAACAGGAGGCCTCGCGGACCCTGCGGGGTGAGCGTGCGCTCGAACCGACTGTCGGCATACGCCCGGTACTTGCGGATCTGGTCCGCGGTCGCGGAATCCGTGGGGATCACCACGAGCCCTTGGGACACGCGCGCACGGTCGGGGTTAACGTGATGGGCACGGTAGGCGTCGATGTGTTCGGCCTGGATGGTCGCGAAGTCGCGCGACTCCGTGCCCTCGGTGGTCACCACCGAGGACGTCAGATAGTTGATGCCTTGCCGGCCCGCCCAGATCGCCGAGCTCAATCCACCTCCGTACCAGACCCGATCGGCGAGACCCGGCGAATGCGGTTGCACCCGTCGGGAGAACGTCTCTATCCCGACGGTGCCCTCGAAGTCGCTGACGGGTTCGCCCCGCAGGTTGTCCAGGAGCCTCACCACCCGGTCCTTCGAGAAGTTCTCCAGCGCATGGGTTTCGGGATACAGCGCGGTCTTGAAGTCGTCGTAGCGCATCGGCACACCGACGGAGACCCCCGGGTTGAGCCGTCCCCCGCTGAGGATGTCGACCGTCGCCAGGTCTTCGGCCAGCCGCAGCGGATTCTCCAGACCGAGCGGGATCACCGCGGTACCGAGCTCGATGCGACTGGTGCGCACCGCCGCGGCCGCCAGCAGGGCCACCGGCGAGGAGATGCCGTACTGCAGATGCCGGTTGCGCACCCACACGCTGTCGAAGCCGAGTTGCTCGGCCAGCTCGATCATCCGGAGCGTCTCGAGGTGACCGGGGCGCGGGTCGTCACCGTCGAAGCGTCCGATCGTCAGGAAACCGAGCTTCCGGAGTGGTTCACCGCGTCGTGGCATGCAATCGATTTTCACACCGTCTGGCAGCGGAGACATGTCGGCGAATCAGGGTGGGTCGAATTCTTCGAAAGTCACACCGGCGCGCCGCGTCTATAGTCGGGGCACACCGCCGCCGACCGAACGGATCGCCATGCCGCCCACTGTCGCGGAGAGGATCGTCGAGGAACTCGAGCGCGCCGGAGTCCGGCACGTCCACGGGTTGCCCGGTGATTCACTCAACGGTTTCACCGATGCCCTGCGGAGAAACGACACCATCTCGTGGCGACATGTGCGACACGAGGAGTCGGCGGCGTTCGCCGCGTCCGCCGAAGCCGCGCTCACCGGTGAACTGGCGGTGTGCGTGGGAAGTTGCGGGCCCGGCAACCTGCACCTGATCAACGGACTGTTCGACGCACACCGCAGTCGTGTCCCGGTCCTCGCGATCGCCGCGCACATCCCGGCGACGGAGATCGGCACCGGCTACTTCCAGGAGACCCACCCCGAGCAGCTGTTCCGGGAATGCAGCGCCTTCTGCGAGATGGTCGGCACGCCCGACCAGATGCCGCGCCTGCTCGACATCGCCCTGCGCACCGCGGTCGAGAAACAGGATGTGGCGGTCCTCGTCATCCCGGGCGAGACCTTCCTGGCGCCGTGCCCGAAACGGCGCGCCGGCGCCCCCATCCGCCGTATCCCGCGGGTCACCCGGCCCACCGATGCCGAGATCGACCGCGCCGCAGACACTCTCAACGCCTCCGAGCGCGTGACTTTTCTCGCCGGGGCGGGGGTGCAGGGGTCTCACGACGAGGTCGTCGAGCTCGCCCGTGCCCTGCAGGCCCCCGTCGTGCACGCGTTGCGGGGCAAGGAATTCATCGAGTACGACAACCCCTACGACGTGGGAATGACCGGGCTGCTCGGCTTCTCGTCCGGATACCGGGCGATCGAGAAGTGCGACACACTGCTCATGCTGGGCACCGACTTCCCCTATGAACAGTTCTATCCGTCGAAGGCGACCATCATCCAGGTCGACATCCGTGGCGAGCAGATCGGTCGACGCTGCCCCGTCGACCTGCCACTCGTCGGCGATGTCGGCGACACCGCCCGTGCGCTCCTGCCGAAGATCTCCACCGGCCGCGACTCCGAACACCTGTCGACCTCGTTGGCCCACTACGCCACGGCACGTCGCCGCCTCGACGACCTCGCCGACAACGACCGCAACCGGGCACCGATCCACCCGCAGTACCTGACTCGCCTGATCAGCGAGAAAGCCGACCGCGACGCGGTGTTCATCCCCGACGTCGGCTCACCGGTGGTGTGGGCGGCGCGCTACCTCGAGATGAACGGGGCCCGTCGCCTGATCGGCTCGTTCACCCACGGCTCGATGGCCAATGCCGTGTCCCAGGCGATCGGCGCACAGACCGCCTTCCCGGACCGCCAGATCGTTGCGCTCGCCGGCGACGGCGGGCTCGCGATGCTGCTCGGCGAGCTGCTGACCATCACGCAGAACAACCTGCCGGTGAAGATCGTCGTCTTCGACAACTCGTCGCTGAACTTCGTCGAGGTCGAGATGAAGGCGGCCGGATTCGTCAACTACGGAACCGATCTGGAGAATCCGGACTTCGCCGCGCTGGCGGAGTCGCTCGGTATCCACGGTCGGCGCGTCGAGCGGCCGGACGACCTGGCCGGTGCGGTCGACGAGCTCCTCGCCCACGATGGTCCGGCGCTTCTCGATGTCGTCACCGCTCGGCAGGAGCTGTCCATCCCGCCGACGATCACCGCCGCCCAGGCCAAGGGCTTCACGCTGTACGCGCTCCGCACCGTACTGTCCGGACGCGGCGACGAACTGGTCGACCTCGCCGAGACCAATCTCTTCCGGCGGCTGTTCGACTAGGCGTTTCGGTCCGCAGCCACCCGCAGGCCGAGAATCGCTTCGGTGACACCGGCTGTCCAGGTGGACGTGTCGACACGGTGAACGGCTGACTCCCCCGCATACGCGCTCGATATGACGACGTCCGGGGCAAGAGTGGCCAGCAGTTCGAGGCTCCCCGCGAGCTGGACGGGGTCACTGATGCCCGGGAGATACCCGGCGGTCCACCGCCCCGACTCGCTGCGATAGAGGGTGTCCCCGGTGAACAGGTAGCGGTCGCCGTCGGCGCCGTGCACCAGGTAGCTCGTGCTACCCGGGGAATGGCCGGGTGTCGGGATCACCTCGACCCCGTTGCCGTCCGTGTGCCGGTCCGCGAGCCCCACCCCGATCCGCGCGTAGCGGCCGATCCGGTCCGCTTCGGCGAAAGGAGCGTGCAGTGTCGTCCCGAATCGTCCGTGGATCGCAGCCAGCAGCGGCCCGGCCTCATCCTGATGCGACAGATATTGCTCGTCGATCCCACCCAGGCGGTAGAGCTCATCGAACTCGGAGTCCGACGCAACCGAGTAGAAGAGGACATTTCGAGTCGACCTCCACAGGTAGGCATGCGTGGTCAGTCCCGGGAACGGGTTGTCGGAGCTGGTCTCCCACAGGTCGGCGAATACGCGGCGCATCGATACCTCCACGAGTTGGTTGGATGTCCCACCACGGTGCAACTTCGAGTTCACTTGAAGTCAAGACGCCGTTGCCGACTGGTCAGCAGAGCACCGCGGGTGATACACATCTAGGAATCCGTCTCACGTCAGGAGTCCTGTGTCCACCTCGCTGCCACCCGATACTCCTGCCTTTCCGGCGGCGGTCGCCTACGAGTCCGCGATGACCAACCAGCGTCTGCGAGGCGTGCGGGCGCTGGTACGGCAGTTCACCCGCAAAGACCTCTTCCCGGAGCCGGAGAACCTCCGCACCTTCGCCGAGGACATGTTCCGCACCGATCCCGTGGCCGAACGTTTCGTCGACGAGGTCTACGGCACGCTGGGCGGCGAGGCGGCCCGGGCCCTGCTCGATCAGGCACTCACCGACGGCCTGGACAGCATCGACGATCCCCCGCCGGCACTGGTCGACCTGTTCGAGGAGTTCGAGATGGTGCCCGACTGGGTCGACCCCGAGCTGATCGCGGAGGGCGAGGCCATCTGGCGCCGGTGGGGTACCGGGCTGTTCAGCGTCGCCGGGGGGATCACCCTGGAGATGTACACCGAGGCCGCGGTCGCGAAACCGCTCTCGCTGGCCGGGGGCTATGCGGGCGACAACGCTCTGCGCCGGTTCCTGGAGACCTCGCGTTTCTGGATCGACGTCTCGCAACCCGACGCGTTGCTCACGCCGGGGTCGGAGGGTCGTGCGACGGCGATGCAGGTACGCATCATGCACGTGTGGGTCCGGCGCACCGCCGCCGAACACCCGGAATGGGATCGCCAACGCTGGGGCGAGCCGATCAGTCAGTCCTTCCAACTACTGACCCTGCTGGGCGGCAGCGTGGTGCCCGCGATGGCGCTGTGGCTGACCGGAGTTCAGACGACACCCCGCGAGATCCGCGTCCTGCTGCACTACCAGCGCTACCTCGGCCACCTACTCGGGGTGCGCACGCAGTGGTATCCGGAGACGATCGCCGACTCGTTGCGATTGCTGGCCTTCGTCACGTCCACCCGCACCTACGACGCCGGGACCGACGGCGCCGAGCTCATCGAGTCGTTCCCGGCCGCGTTCGCGAAGAGCGGGTCGACCGGCTTGCAGCGGTTGCGCGGCACATACAACGCGGCGATGTACGCGGCGTACTCGAGCATCTACATGCTGCCCACGACGCGGCTGCGCTACCGGATGCCCAGTCCGGTTCCGGGGATGCTCGTCATCGTGCTCCGACTACCGGTGGTGATCGTCGTCGAAACCACCCGTCGACTCTCACCTCGATTCCGTCGACTTCACGAGAAGTGGATGTGCCGCCATCGGGAGAACTGGCACGACTGGCAGACCTCGGGTCGCCCGGCCGAGTACGCCCACGGGAAAGGTCTCCGGCGCTGACCGCGGCGTCGGAGAGTTACTCCGGAGTTGGACTCGAATGCGCACACCGTTAGCGTGTTCGGGGTGACGCACACCCCGACGACCACCGCCACGACCACCGACGATCCCTCCGGGATCGGATCCCGCGTCGGCCACTACTACGTGCTCGACGGCTCGTATCAGGTCGGCCGCGAGAAGGTGCGTGAGTACGCACGCGCGGTCCAGGACTACCACGGCGCCCACTGGGAGCCCGAAGCCGCAGCAGCCCTTGGCTATTCCGGTCTCGTCGCGCCGCTCACCTTCACCTCCATCCCGGCGATGGCGGCGAACCGGGAGCTGTTCGAGAAGGTCATCGTCGGATACGACACCTACGTCCAGACCGAGCAGGTCTTCGAGCAGCACCGCCCGATCGTCGCCGGCGACGAACTGACGACGGACGTGGAGCTGACGAGTGTCCGTCGGATCGCGGGCAAAGACCTGATCACCGTGACCAACACCATGACCGATGCCTCGGGCGAGCGTGTGCACACCATGCACACGACGGTCGTCGGGGTCACCGCCGACGAGGTCGACCCCGAGTTGAGCAGTGCGGTTCGCAAGGTGATGATGCACGACGTCAACATCTTCAGCCACGACGAAGCGGCGGAACGATACGTGCGGACGGTCCGTCCCGACGCTGACGTCCGCACCGCTGACGACAGCGGGCGGACATCGGGCGCACGGAACTTCGACGAGCTGAACGTCGGCGACGAACTGCCTCTGCACACGATCAGGTTGTCGCGCGGCGATCTGGTCAACTACGGCGGTGTCGCGGGCGACGCGAACCCCATCCATTGGGACGAGACGAGCGCAAAACTGGCCGGCCTGCCTGATGTCATCGCGCACGGCATGCTGACCATGGGGCTCGGGGCCGCTTTCGTGTCGTCGTGGTCGGGCGACCCGGGTGCCGTCACCCGCTACGCGGTGCGCCTGTCCCAGCCCGCTGTCGTGTCCGGCGCCGAGGGCGGCGAGATCGAGTACAGCGGGCGGATCAAGTCGCTCGATCCGGCGACCCGGACGGGCGTCGTGATCGTGGTGGCCAAGTCGGGCGGCCGCAAGATCTTCGGTCTCGCCACACTGAATATCCGCTTCTCGTGACCCCGGGGGGTCAGTACTCCCCTTCGATGACGAAGTACGACCCGCGGATCACGCCGGCGAGTTTCGATTTCTGACGCGCGAACTTGAACTTCGACTCCAACTCGGTCGGGACGTCCATGCCGTCGGAGAGCTTGAACCCGACGGCACGCTTCCCACCGGGATCGATGCTGTACATGACGTTCACCGCGAGGCCGGACTCGTAGAACACGTACGACATGTGCAGCCTTCCGTCGTCCGGGCCCACCTCGAAGTCGCTGACCTCGAGCGCGGGTGAGGCGATGGTGATGTCGCGCTCGTCGGCCAGGATCGCGGTCACCCGGTCGAGGATGTCGGGCGCGTCCGACGCCGGGACGACGGTGAAGTCGTGCCCGTACTTCGTCTTGTAGTACCGGGCCTCGTTTGCCCGGAGTCCCGCCAGCGCCTCCGCAACCGGTGAACTCTCGAGTCCCGCGGTGGAGACCTGCTTGAAGTCGATCACGTCACCCATGACTCTCCCTCCGGCAGGTTGCCTCAGACAGCGTAAAGCCCCCGACCGCGGTCGGGGGCTTTATCGATGCAGCGCGACGCTCACTCGAGGACGAACACCGGGATCTGCCGATCGGTCTTCGTCTGGTACTCGGCGTAGGGCGGGAAGGCGGCGACGGCCAGCTCCCACCAGTGATCGCGCTCCTCGCCGTCACTCAGCTCGCGCGCGGTCAATTCCTTCACCTCGGTACCGTCCTGCGCGGTGACCTGGGGGTTCGCCTTCACGTTGTGGTACCACGCCGGATGCTCGGGCGCGCCGCCCTTCGAGGCGACCATGAGGTACTTGCCGTTCTCTTCCACGCGCATCAGCGGGACGTAGCGCTTCTTGCCCGACTTCGCGCCGGTCGTGGTGAACAGGACGATCGGACGGTCCATCACGGTCACACCGTCGGTCGTGCCCTGCTCCAGGATCTTCTCGGTCTGCTCGCGGACCCAGCCTTCAGGACTCAACTCTGCGTTAGCACTCATGGTGGGCGGAACACCACAGCTCGGCCGGGTATTCCCCGCAGCGCCGTCTGTGTCGTGACTCTCCGATACTGTGTGGCCGGACCTGACCTCGACCGTGAGATCTCACCGATGACCACACCATGCCGTGCTCTCGTACCGACGCCGGTCGGCACCGTGGCCGTCGACAGCAATGGATCGGCCGTCGTGCGCGTGGCCTGGCGAGTGACCACCGACGTACCGACCGACGACAAGACCATCGATCCCGTTCTCGCAGAGGCGATTCGACAGATCCGCGCCTATTTCGCCGGTGACCTGACCGAGTTCGACCTGCCTGTCGATCTCGATCGGATGTCGGACGCCGCCCGGGCGGTCCTGTCGACGCTGCACCGGACGGTCGCCCACGGCGACACGGTCACCTACGGCGAACTCGCGGCGATGAGCGGCACGCGGGTCTCTGCGCGCGGCGTCGGCACGATCATGGGGATCAATCCCCTGCCGTTGATCATCCCGTGTCATCGCGTCGTCGCCGGCGACGGACTCGGCGGCTACTCGGGCGGCGCGGACCGTCAGGGTCTGGCGACCAAACGCTGGCTGCTCGAGTTCGAGGGCGCTCTCCCGCCGACACTGTTCTGATCAGGAGCCCAGCCGACTACGCCGACCCTGGGATCGATGTCGCATGCGACATCAATCCGTCTACGCGACCTCGATCGAAGTCGCATCAGCGGACCGATGTCGCACGCGACGTGAGTTCGTGATCCGGCACCCTCGAGCGTCGAGCGTCATGTGCGCGACGCCCCGGACAGATGTTCGACGACCAGCGACTGCAGCCTCGGAGCGTCCGAGCCGAGCCACAACGACAGGTGCGTTCCCTCGTCGACGGCTTCGAGGCGAGCATCGGGCAGCGTCTGCGCGGCATGGACACTCTGATCGAACGGGACGTCGGCGTCGGTTCGGGAGTGTATCGCCAGCACGGGTGCGGTCACCTCCGCGAGCGGTAGGTCGAGATCGCGAAATTGGTCGAAGTCATTGTCGAAGCCGGCTTTTCGCGACCCCGACACGGTGTCGAACAGATCGATTGCCAGCGTGCGCTGGTCGTCATCGGCGATGATCTCCGCGGTGAGCGCCCTGATCTGTACACGCGACAGGTCTCCCTCACCGGACAGGAGTGTCGAGATGGCCGTGGACGGCGCATGTGACGCGAGCGTCGTGGCCACCCAATGTCCGACACGACTGAAGAGAAGCTTCTCCTCGGACAGTTCGAGTCGTCCGCGCAGGCTGCTCCGCGGATCGAAGCGAGTGCTGACCGCAGCGACCGCGACGATCGCGGACACCCGCTCGGGTACGGAAGCCGCCAACGAGTAGGCGACGGGACCGCCACCGGACCAGCACATCAGCGCGAAACGATCGATCCCCACCGAGTCCAGCACCGCCCTGACCAGTGCCGCCTGCGCGGCCGGATCTCTATTGTCGCCGCCCAGGGGCGTACCCAGGTAGCCCGGTCGAGAGACCGCGATGACGCGATGCGTCCCGGCCAGGAAGCGCGTCATCAGGACTCCCTGGTCGCAGCCACCCGGGGACCCGTGCACGAACACCAGCGGCGGCCCGGACCCGACGTCGACATATTCGACCGGCCCGGTCGGCGTCTCGACGAGGCGCGGTTTCGTCGAGTGACTGTCCGAGTGAGCGAGCCCCATGGATGTACCTCCTCCGACGACCGTGGTGCGACGGTAACGCCGGCGCGGCGCCCGCGCGGCACAACGCGGTGAAACGGTGCGAACGGGTGAACCCCGAACGCGGTCGCACCTGAGTCATCCCACCTATTTCGAGACTCATTTTGCGACTATCAAGACTCCTGACCGCAACTTATCAATACGGTCTCGAAACATCGGCGCGTCTTTTGAGTCTGTCTCGATACTTCTGAGATACGCTGTCGCGGTGACAGCAGACGCAACACAGCCGTCGGGGATGGCCCTCGGTTACGCACGCGACTCCCCCGGTGCCCACGCGCTCGCGCCCCAGATCGACGCGCTCACCGATGCCGGGGTGGACCCCGCGCGGATCTACACCGATGCGACCGATCGCTCCGCGCCCGCGGGTCAGCGGCCCGGGATGGCCGCCCTCCTCGACTACGCGCGAGCCGGCGACACCACGGTGGTCGTCGGCATCGACCGCCTCGGCCGGAACGTTCGCGAAGTCATGGAGGTCGCGAACCAGATGGCCGGGCGCCGCATCGGACTGCGCTCGCTCCGCGAGGGAATCGACACCGCCGACCCGGCCGGAGCGATGATCGTCGCGGTGCTGGCGTCGCTGGCCGAACTCGACGACGACGCGCCGAGACGATCGGGCCGTTCCACGCCGAGAACCCTGCGGGGGTCCACGTCGGCGATCGGCCGGCCGCGGGCGCTCGACGCCGATCAGGTGGTGCGCGCCGAACAGATGCGCGCGCAGGGGGTTTCCGTACCCAGGATCGCGCAAGAGCTCGGGGTGAGCCGCGCGACCCTGTATCGCACCCTGGCCGAGAGGCGTTCGGTCCGTTGAAGAATCCCGACTCCGACCTCCCCGAACTGGACATCGTCACCGAGTACGGCGTCGTCACGCGCCTGCCCACCTCGTTCCCGATCTTCGACGCCGAACTCGACGAGCACCTCGATCCGGACCTGTTCCAGCAGGGTTTCGTCGATGCCGCGGCCGATCTCGGTGCGCTTCCCGCGCCGTGGGCGCGACAACTGGCGTCGTCGACGCTCGCGTGCCCGCCCGACCCCGACGACGAGGAACCGAGTTACACACGCGGCTATCGCGCCGCCCTCTACGGACACCTCCGACACGCCGGAAAGTAAGCGCGGCAAAGGGTCTCGGCAACGACGCCCGGAAGGTCGGACTTGCCGCAATCGAACCGCCGCCCCGGCAACGGATCTCGTGCACTGACGTACTGGTCGTTGGCGAATCGTGATCACCTGGTGACGTCAACGCCCCTCGCGACACGCATGCTCGGTGCGACCATGGACCGAGTCGGGGGATGCGGTTCGCGAACGCGGGCCGGGCGCAATGCCGGACGGGGGCAGGCGCCGCATGTCGGGCGGGTCAAGTCGGCGGGCCGCACTTTCGGACACTGCTAGGTGGTCGCGCCATGACCCGATCGACGAACATCAACAGCCGTGCGCCGGGTGGAGACGACCCCACCGCACGCGAACTGGAAGCCCTGCGAACGGAATTGGACGGGATCGACGACCGTCTGCTCGAAGACGTGCGGGCCCGGATCGAGGTCTGCACACGCATCGCGGAACTCAAACGACGGCACGCCATCCCGGTGATGCAGCCGCGCCGGGTCGGCGCTGTACACGAACACGCCCACCGGTTCGCCATCGATCACGACCTCTCCACCGATTTCCTGCATGCCCTCTACGACCTCATGATCTCGGAGACCTGTCGGGTCGAGGATCTGATCGTCGGGACCGAGAAGTCGCAGCGAGCGGGGCCGGATCGTGACCCCGCCCGACACCCGTCCGCCGTCGCGAGCGCGGACTGAGGTGGACCCGGTGCGCACACTGCTGATCGACAACTACGACTCGTTCACGTACAACCTGTACGCGTTGTTGACCCAGGTCAACCGCCGGGAGCCGGTCGTCGTCGCCAACGATGTGCCCTGGACGTCGGTGGACCTGACAGCTTTCGACAACGTGGTGGTCTCCCCCGGCCCGGGCCGTCCGGATCACCCCCGCGACTTCGGGATCAGCGCACGGGCGCTGACCGACAGCGGACTACCCGTGCTCGGGGTGTGCCTGGGCCACCAGGGCCTGTGCCATGTGTTCGGCAGCCCGGTGGTACGGGCCCCCGAACCGCGGCACGGACGACTCAGCGCCGTCCACCACGACGGCCGCGGCTTGTTCGCGGGACTGCCCTCCCCGTTCCGGGCGGTCAGGTATCACTCGCTGGCGGTGGTGGATGTCCCCGACGAGTTGGAGGATCAGGCGTGGTCCGACGACGGCGTCCTGATGGCGGTGCGCCACCGGGTGTTGCCGATGTGGGGGGTGCAGTTCCATCCGGAGTCGATCTGCAGCGAGTACGGCCGGGAGCTGTTGGCCAACTTCGCGGCGGCCACACGGGTGCGAGCGCACCGCGGGGTCTCGGTCGGGGCGAGTCGGGCGTCGGCGACGACGGAGCGCCCGGCCAGTGAGGCGTCGACGAGTGAATCGGCGGGGAGTGAACCGACGGGGAATCGGCACGAGGAATACCGGGTCCGATCGGTTCGGGTGGACCACGTGGTGGACCCGAACAGCGTCTATGAACGACTGTTCGCCGGTGGCCCGAACAGCTATTGGCTCGACCGGTCGGCGGCCGAGGAGACCGACGGTCGCTACTCCGTCATGGGAGACTGCTCGGGCCCCCACGCCGAGTATGTGACCTACCGGGTCCCGGAAATGACTGTGCGAGTCGAACATTCGGACGGTACAGCGGAGGAGGTCCGCAGCACCTTCTTCGACTACCTCGACGCCCAGCTGCGGGCGCGTGCGGTGGCTGCGCAACCTGAGCTGCCGTTCGCGTTCTGTCTGGGGTACGTCGGCTATCTCGGCTACGAGCTCAAAGCGGACACCGGCGGCCAGCTGGCGCATGCCTCCGAGCAGGCCGACGCGGCGCTCGTGTTCGCCGACCGCGCGGTGGTGATCGACCACGGACACGGGTGTGCGTATGTGCTCGCACTAGAAGCAGTCGAGAGCCCGGATCCCGATGTCGCGACGTGGTTGGACGAGACGGCGTCGACCATTCGGGAGATGCGAACCGCCACACCCGCTCCGGCGACGACTCCCCCGCTGGTCCCGGCGCCCCACGAGGTGCCGATCGTGTTCCGCCACAACCGCCAGACGTACCTGAGGCTCATCGAGGACTGTCTGGCGGAGATCCGGTCCGGGGAGTCGTACGAGGTGTGTCTGACGAACTCGGCGACCGTGCACCGCAGCCTCGACCCCGTGTCCGGGTATTCGTGTCTGCGGGAGATCAGCCCGATGCCCTACAACGCCCTGCTGCAGTTCGCCGGGATGTCGGTGCTCAGCGCGTCGCCGGAACGGTTCTTGAAGATCGGTGCCGACGGGACGGTCGAGTCGAAGCCGATCAAGGGGACACGGCCGCGGTCGGCCGATCCCACCGAGGACCACCACTTGCGATCCGCGCTACGGGCGAGCGAGAAGGACCGGTCGGAGAACCTGATGATCGTGGACCTCGTCCGCAACGACCTGTCGCGTGTCTGCGTCCCGGGGTCGGTGCATGTGCCGTCACTGTTCGACATCGAGACCTACGCACCCGTGCATCAAATGGTGTCGACCGTGCGGGGGACGCTGCGGAACGGGGTGTCGGCGGTCGACTGTGTGCGGGCGGCCTTTCCCGGCGGTTCGATGACCGGCGCACCGAAGATCCGCACGATGGAGATCATCGACAAACTCGAGGCGGGTCCGCGGGGCGTGTACTCGGGGGCGATCGGCTTCTTCTCGCTCACCGGAACCGCTGACCTGTCGATCGTGATCCGCACGATGGTGGCGACCGGTTCCGAGGTGACCTTCGGCGTCGGCGGTGCGATCGTCGCGCTGTCGCATCCGGACGAGGAGTTCGAGGAGACGATGGTCAAGGCCCTGACCATGCGACGCTGCCTGTCCGTCGCCGAGGAGAGCGACTCGTGACCGAATCGGCCGGCCCCGGTGCGCGGTCGGTGGTCGTGGCCGGCGGAGCAGGGGCGGTGGGATCCATGTTCGCGGACCGGTGGCGCAGCGGCGGCGACCTCGTACACATCCTGGACGCCACCTCCGGCGACGACATCCGTGCCCCCGGCCCAGAGGCGACCGCGCGGGTGCGCGCGGCGGACATCGTGGTCCTCGCGGTGCCGGAGAATGTCGCCGTCGCCTCGCTGGGGACGGTGCGATCACTGATGCGCCCGACCGCGATGCTGGTGGAGACGCTGTCGGTGAAGACCCGGTTCGCGGCGGCCGTCGGCGGACTGGACGAGAGCCGTTGCGCCACAACGGGCCCGGCCGTCGGCGTGAACCCGATGTTCGCCCCGTCCCTCGGTCTGCCCGGCCGCGCGATTGCGGTGGTCGTCCATCGCGACGGACCCGGCGTGGACCGCCTGATCGACGACCTGGCGAGGTGGGGCGCTCGCGTGCAGGTCACCACCGCCGATCGGCACGACCGCCTGTGCGCCGCGGTGCAGGCCCTCACCCATGCGACCATCCTGTCGTTCGGGGTCGCGCTCGCCGATCTCGGCGTCGAGGCCGACGAGGCGGCGACACTGGCCACCCCGCCGTTCATGACGATGTCGGCGATGCTGGCGCGCGTCGCCGGTGGGACACCGGAGGTGTACCGGGACGTGCAGTCGTCGAACCCGTGCGCGTCGACGGCCCGGGATGCGTTGGCGCGTGCGGTGTCCCGGGTCTCCGCCACCTGCGACAGCGACACCGACGAGTTCACGGCGCTGCTCGCCCGGGCCGGAGCGCCGCTGGGCGATCGCGGCAGCGAGTATGCCGGGCTGTGCGCGCAACTGTTCGCCGGGTTGGCGTCGTGACCGGCACGCTGCCCGACCACGACGCCGCCGACCCGGTGGAGACGGCGGTGATCCGTGGGCTGGTGCGCAGCTGGTCGCGGCGGGCCACGGTGCGCCGCACCGAGCCCGAACTCGACGGCCCGACCATGGACGATCTCTACGACGACGATTGCGTCGACTATCCCGAGACACTGCTCCCCTTCGCCGGACATCCGGGATGGAACGGGCTCGACGAGGACCGCCGGTCCCGGGTCCGGGCGTGGGGGTGGATCGCCTACAACAAGAACGTCGTCGACATCGAACAAGACGTGGTCACACCCGGTTTCGGCTTGCTGTTCCGGGATGCCTTCGGCACTGGGTTCTCCGACGCCGGGAGGGCGGCGGTCGTCCAGTCGATGGTCGACGAGGAGTACCACACGCTGATGCATCTGAACGCTTCCGCGCTGACCCGCCGCCGGCGTGCCTGGACGCTCCCGGATGCCACACTGCCCGAGTCGTTGATGGTGCGCCGCCATCGGGCTGCGCTCGCACGTGCGGAGTCGGCACGAGCCGCGGCGCTCACGACCCTGGCATACGCGACGGTCGCCGAGACCTCCATCGGGGACTACCTCACGTTGATCGCCGAGGATCGGACGATCCAACCGGTTCACCAAGCCACCGTCGCCCTGCATCGCCGCGACGAGCGCGCGCACGGCTCGGTCGCCGGCGAGATGATCGCGATGGTCCACGACCGGCTCGGCCCGGACGACCGGCTCGTCCTGGCGCATGCGCTGCGCGACGGCGTCGACGCGTTCACGGCGACCGACAGCGCCGCCTGGTCGGCCATCCTCGCCGCCGAGCGGATCCCGGACGGCGCCACGATGCTGCGCGAGTCCGCAGAGGATCCCGATAGACGACGAGTCCTGCAGGATTGCAGTGCGGTCGACCGGCTACTCGCCCGGTTCGGCGCCCTGGGTTGACCTGCGCCGGTGATCGTCGGGTGGGCGGCTACGGTGGTGACCGTGAACGAGCCCGACAGCCCGCGAGTGGCGACACCGGCCGACGCGGCGACCATGGCCGAACTGCTCGACGCCTTCAACCGCGAGTACGGCGAACCGTCTCCCGGACCGGCCGCCCTGGCCGATCGACTGACCGATTTACTCTCGCGCAGTTCGACTTTCGCGATCGTGGCCGGCGACCCGATCACCTCGCTGGGCCTGGTGACCATCCGGACAAACGTCTGGGTCGACGGCGGCATCGCCCTGCTCGACGAGATGTACACCACGCCCGCCCAACGCAGCCGCGGACTCGGTGGTGCCGTCCTCACCGCCGCGGTTGCCGAGGCGGCGCGACGGGGCGCCGGGGAATTCGAGATCGAGGTCGACGAACCCGACGTCGACGCGCACCGCTTCTATGCCCGGCACGAATTCCCGCTGCGCGACCCCGAGACCGGCGATCGGGCGTTCGTTCTCCGCAAGGAGCTGACCGCTCCGTAATCCGATGGAATCCCGCCCGTGCCAGTAAGGTACGGGCGTGGTTCAGCTGACAGTGGGAAGCCATCGCGACAACGCGACGACCGACGTCCTCCTCACCGCGGAGAAGTTCAATCGGCACACCTTCTGGTGCGGCCAGAGCGGCTCCGGGAAGACCTACGCGCTCGGGGTGGTTCTCGAACAGCTGCTGCTCCGGACCCGACTCCCGTTGCTGATCCTCGATCCGAACGCGGATTTCACCCGGTTGCCCGAGACACGGGGTACCGCGGACCCCGCCGCCGCGGATGCGATCGCGGCATCCGACATCCGGGTCCTGCATTCGACGCGACGTGACGGACCGCAATTGCGGACGCGATTCCTGACCCTGCCCCTGGCCGCGAAGGCCGCGGTCCTGCAGCTGGATCCGATCGCCGACGCCGACGAGTACAACGTCCTGCTGCACGCCGACGCCACACTCACCGAAACATCGGACCAGACCACCTACCTCGACGCGCTACGCAGTTCCGCCGACCCCGGACATCAGCGGCTGGCCAAGCGTATCGAGAATCTGCAGGTCCTCGACTGGGCACTCTGGGCGCGGGGTGACCTCGCGGCGACCGACGTCATCGACGAGCGACCCCAGGCGACCGTGCTCGACCTGGGTGGGTTCGCCCACCCAGCGGAACCGAAGGTCGCCGCCCTCAGTGTGCTCGAACACCTCTGGGCCCACCGCGACGAGCGGCGCCCGATACTCATCGTGATCGACGAGGCCCACAACATCTGCCCACCGCAGGCCACCAGCGCGGTCGAGCAGGCGCTGATCGACCGGGTCGTGCAGATCGCCGCCGAGGGCCGCAAATTCGGCCTCTGGCTGCTGCTGTCGACCCAGCGGCCGACCAAGATCCACCCCAATGTCCTGTCCCAGTGCGACAACCTGTGCCTGATGCGGATGAACGCCCCACGCGATCTCGCCGAGCTGGCCGACACCTTCGGCTTCGTACCCGAACACCTCCTGGCGGAGTCGCCCGGGTTCCGCCAGGGTGAGGCACTCCTCGCCGGTGGGTTCATCACCGCGCCCACGTACACGCAGATGGGTGCCCGGATCACCGAGGAGGGCGGCGCCGACGTCGCGGTGCCGCTGGTCGTGTGAGCGGTCGATGGTTCCGAGAACAAAACCCCGGTGAGCGACGCTCACCGGGGTTTTCTGTCGGGCTGACAGGATTTGAACCTGTACAGTTCGGCGCGTCAGATTTGTGGCCTGACCTGCAAACACTCCCCTAATCGGCCCTCTTCCAGGCAATTAGCGATCGGACATAACTGCACTTGGCCGACATAGATGTAGGCTCCTATTGCACGCTAATTACACGCGATAGGGGCACGGACGGCCATGGCAGGAAAGACCCGGCGCTCATTCGGCGCGATCCGCAAACTTCCGTCCAAGCGGTTCCAGGCCAGCTATGTCCACGGCGCCGGCCTCACCCGGTACACCGCCCCGCACACGTTCACCGCGAAGATTGACGCCGAGGGATGGCTGGCCTCGGAGCGCAGACTCATCGAGACCGGCGACTGGACACCTCCGGCCCATCGCGCCGAGGCCCAGGCCACCAAGGGCCTCACGTTGCGGACCTACGCCGACCGATGGCACGCCGAGACCGTCAACCGCCACAAACCGCGGACTCGGGTCCTGAACCGCGGCTACCTGGACAACGTGATCTTTCCCGGCCTGGGAGACCGCGCCCTAAAGTCGCTGACCGTGAGCGACATTCGAGAGTGGCACGCCGGCCTGGAGGACTACCCCACTCGCAACGCCAACGCCTACTCCCTCCTCCGGACCATCCTGAACCAGGCCGTGGACGACGAGATTCTGGACGCCAACCCCGCCCGGGTGAAGCGCGCCGCGGTGAAGCATCGGAAGTCCGAACCCATCGCGCTATCCCCCGCGGAGATCCGGGCGTTGGCCGCGGCCATCACGGCGCGATACAAGGCCCTGGTCCTCCTCGGCGGGTTCTCCGGTCTCCGGTTCGGAGAACTCACCGCGCTACGTCGGTCGGACCTGGACATGTCCGAGGACGGCCTGGCGGTCACGGTGAGGCGGGCCGTGGTCCGCGTGGATGGGGAGTTCGTCGTGGACCGCCCCAAGTCCAGGGCCGCCCTCCGGACCGTCCCCCTCCCCGAGGGCCTCCGGCCCGCCCTCGTGGAACATCTCGAGACCTACGCCCTCCCCGGCCAGGACGGCCTCCTGTTCCCTACCAGCGGGGGCGCCATCGTGTTCGCGGCCACCTTCAAATACTCGTTCACCCGGGCCGCGGAGAAGATCGGTAAGCCGGCTCTGACCCCGCACATGTTGCGCCACTCGGCGGCCACCCTGTTCGCCCAGGCCGGCGCCACCCTGGCGGACCACATGGTCCTCATGGGCCACACCTCGGCCGCTATGTCGGCGCGCTACACCCATTCCACCGAGTCTCGGACCCGCGGCCTCGTCCAGGGATTGTGGACGTAGCCTCACCGCGACACCCCAAACGCCCCAGACTTTCACGAGGTCTGGGGCGTTCTATGTCTGACAAGTGCCCCAGTCAGAGGATTGCAATTTGACACGACATGTCACAAACCCTTTGTGACACAACAGTACTCGGCACTCTTGCGTTGACACGAACGGACATTGGGGACTAACGTTCTCACCACGCAAGTATGCGAAGGCCCCCGGCAGGCGTGCCGAGGGCCGGGGCGCCCTGAGACGCGTGAATGTGAACGAGAACCTCGTCCTGTTCGCGCCCACTCAGGAGTTCGCCACGATGGCCTCACGACCAGCCCGCAAGTCCGACACCTTCGTTTCCCTCACCCAGTTCGCGGACGAACTGGGTATTTCCGACCGAACCGTTCGCCGATGGATCGCTGAGGGCAAACTCCCCGCGATCCGCCTGTCCCCCAGAGTCATCCGGATTCACCGCGACGAGGCGGATCGCTTCATCGCCCAGGGCGTGGCATGACCGCCCTCGTGGTGGCCCTCGTCCACGCCGCCCTCGGCCTCGTCTCCTTCACGGTCGGGTTGGGCCTCGGCACCCTCGGCCGGCGGTGGACGCCATGAGCGACGGCCAGGACCTCCAGGAGCGCCCCGACGCCATGCGGTGTGAAGTGTGCGGCCGGCCTGGGATGGTCCGCCACCTCGTGGGCGGGGCGGCCTCGGTCACGGTCCGTCACCAGAAGTCATGCCCCCACCACCCGGACCGCCAACGCCGCCGGCGGTGACCGGTGGCCGGCCGCGCACATGGGAAGGCGCCCCCGGCCAACCAACCGAGGGCGCCTCACGCCAACCCATTTCGACACCGCCACGGAAGGAGACGTGTCTATTCCAGAATACCCCACTCGGCCGATACCAACCCATAGGACACCGAGATGTTGCCAACCCATCGGACACGCCAATGCCACTCCGGCACAACCACATTCAT
This sequence comes from Gordonia sp. ALPHA1B1, assembly GCF_005502615.1. Classification (NCBI taxonomy): domain Bacteria; kingdom Bacillati; phylum Actinomycetota; class Actinomycetes; order Mycobacteriales; family Gordoniaceae; genus Gordonia; species Gordonia sp. ALPHA1B1. The sequence goes on from NZ_SCOC01000018.1 coordinate 76,630, forward strand.
ACGAAGGAGACCCCGCGTGTCTAACATCATCACGTTCGGACCTGAAGGTGACGAGCGCGAACCCCTGGGCCTCGGTGACCTCGTCAGCAATGCCGACCCACGGCGTGGGTACACCCCACCGTCCGGACCGAGTACGCCTCCGCCGGAGAGCGGGCCGTGCCGGCCTCGGGTCCGCCCGCTACCCGACCCCGCCGCCGAGGATCCGGACCCACTCGTGTGGGTGAACCTGACCGGCCACCCCGTCGCCTTGTCGAGTGGGAGCCAGCACGGAAACGGCCGGATAGTCGTGAACGAGAACGGCCAGAAGTCGGCGGACGAGATTCGATGGGACCGGTGGAAGGACCACGAGGTCCGCGTAGTCGTCCTCGACGCCGACGACCACGACGAGGATGCCCCCGCCATCCCGGCCGAAGTCTCCGCCGCGATGGAACACAACCTGGATCTGACCGTCTACCTCGGGGCCGGCGGGTACGGCCTGGAGGGTGAGTGGACCGGAACTCTCCGCGAGTGGCCCGAGGGCGGGCGCCTGTTTCGCCTCCGCACCGCGGCCGAGGCCCGGGAGCGGAGGGCCTTGGTTGCGAAGCGCACCGCCACCGTGGTCACTCACCAACACGCCGCCGAACAGGCGAAGCGGTCAGGCGCGGTGTCGCCCGGTCTGCGGTCGGTCGGTCAGTCCTCCGGCGTCACGGTCGCGGCCCTCATCCCCCACCACCTCGTGACCAACTCCCATGCCGAACTCATCGCGCCGGAGACCACGGGTAAGACAGGCGTGGCGGTGGACCTCGCGTTGTCCATCGCCACCGGGACGCCGTGGGCCGGCCAGAGCGTCACCCGCGGCCGGGTGGTCTACATGGTGGGCGAAGGTGGCGGAGAGGCGTTCGACGCCCGCGTGGACGCCTGGTTGACCTGGCACGGCCTGGGCCGCGATGCCATCGACGGGTGGTTCGTCGTCGCGGACCCGTCCGCGCCCATCGGTGGGTCGGACTGGGCGACGTTGGCCGCCGACGTCGCCGCGGTTCGGCCGGCCCTCGTCGTCATCGACACCCGGACCGCGCACCTGTTGCCCGGGGCCGACGAGAACGCCACCTCGGTGGCCACCGCCGCCCTCGGGGCACTGGCGGAACTGCGCCGCAACTGCGGAGGCGCCACCACGTTGGTGTTGCATCACCCGGGCGCCAAGGGCACCACCGGGCGTGGGAACACCTCGTGGTCCAACGCCGCCGACACGCGGTTCTTGGCCACGCGCAAGGGTGACCAGATCACCCTCACCGAGGACAAGCAACGCCACTTCGCCGGCCGCGGTCGGTGGGTGTTCACCTCCAAGGAGGTGTCCGTGGACCACGCGGTGTTCGATACGGCCTCGGTCGTGGTCCATGAGGCCGCCGACGACGAGAAGGCCGCGGAGCGTGCCGCACGGCGCCAGGAGAGGACGGCCGAGGCCGCCACCGCCGAGTTGGACAAGGCCCGGAACACGTTGGTGGAGATCGTCACCCAGGCCACCACCGCCGGGGTTCCACTCAGCGGGGCGAAGCTGGACGCGGCCGCGGTGAAGGCGGGTATCCCGCGGGATCGCGCCCGCGAACTCCGCAAGGCGATGAGCGACGACGGCACGTTCACGGTCTCGACTGGCGCCCGCGGCGCCGAGCTATACGAGGTCGCGGAATGAGGGGTTCTGACCTCGCGGGACGACCTCGCGGGAAGGGGTCCAGCCGCGAGGTCAGCCGCGAGGTCAGCCGCGAGGTGGGCCGCGAGGTCACGCCGCGAGGTCAAAACCCAGGCCCACCAGCACAAACGGACCAAAACCCGTCCACCTCGCGGGACCTCGCGATGACCTCGCGGGACGACCTCGCGATAGGTCCCCCACCCCTACGTAGTAGGTGGGGCCAATCGTCGCGAGGTGGGCGAACTGGCGTGAGGCCGACAACCAGAACCACACCACCCGATCAAACCAACCCATCACGGGCGGCATGGGTCGCCGAACCAAGGAGGCAACGATGACCGTCACGAAACGGAACCGGGCGCGTTCAGTCCAAGGCAAGGACGGAAGTGTGGCGTTGGCGGTGGCCATCCTCACCGGCTCCGCTGACCTCCGCGGCGCCGCGTGTACCGCCAACGCGCGCCTGTTCGATCCTGACGTCCTAGCCGAGAGTCTCGGCTACGGAAGTGACCGCGACCGCGAGCGGGCCGTGGAGGCCACCTGCCAGCGGTGTCCCGCACGGGGGGCGTGTTGGGCGTGGGCGTCTGGTCTCAGTGCTCAGCGCATCGTCGGGCCTACCGCGGCAACCATGGGGGTGGCCGGCTCCATGCGGCCACGCCGGGGCCGCCCCGCCACGGCCTCGGGACAGCGGTCGCCGGCATCGGAGGACCCGGACCCCGAACCCGCCCGTCCTCGTCCACCTCGGCGCCCAGGAGCGCGACGACGCGGCCGGCCGTCGGTCCACCGACGAGGCACCCCGAGGAGGTCTCCTCGATGACCGCCTGTTCCGTCGTGGACTGCGGGCGCCCGGTCCATGCCCGTGGGTGGTGCCGACGGCACTACCTCCACAACTGGAGGACTGGCCGGCCCACCTCGACGCCGCCGACCACCGAACCCTGGGCCGCCCTCCACGGCCGGCGTTTCGGGGACCTCGTGGCCGAGTCCTGGGATGGCGTCCGCCGGCGTTGGTCATGCCGGTGCGACTGCGGCCGTGTGCGCCTGGTCCGCGGTGGACGCCTGACCGCCGGCGCCGTTCGATCCTGCGGCCACCACCACGCGGCCAGCGGCCGTCCTGGCGCCGACACGAGGCGGTAGGGGGTCGAGGCCTAGCGGCACGGACCCCGACCCCAGGACCGCCCGGTTCCTGGCGTTTCAAACCCGGACCGGACCGCGGTCCGTTTCCCCGCCCCATTCCTGACCGCCACCTCTCACCCCCGACGAAGGGCACACGCCATGACTGACATCTCCCGATCCGACCCGCTCGGCGCCCTCGTGACGCGGGCACTACTCGCGGCCGGCGCCGGTGACCGCGCCCAGGTGGACCGCATCGTCACCGAAGCCGACCGACACGGCCACGGTGCCCGCCTTGTCTGGCAGCTTGCGCGGGCGTTGGCTGACCGCCTACCTCCGGACAAGCTCATCGCCTTGGCCGTCCAGCAGGCCGACGCGGCCGCGGGAGGCCCGCCGGCCGGGTCACCCGGAGATCCCCGCGACGACGAGCGGCTGGACCGATGACCGACGACCGCCCGACTGTGCGTCGGGTCCAGGAGAGCGCGCACACGGGGCGTGGGCCTCGGCGCCACCGCCATACCGAGTTCGCGGCCGAGGACGGCGCCCGCATCGTCGTGACCCGCTACGCCGACCGCACGGCCCGCGTGACTGTGTTCACTGACGGTTCTCGGCGGGAGTTCCGAGAGTCCAACGCCGGCGACGACCGGTGGTTACTCGCGGCCGTCGATTACCGGCTGGAGGTGACCGCGCCGGTATAGTGGGCGTCGGAGCGCACGTCGCCAGTTCGGCCGCCATCCTCACCAGCGGTGAGGCCCGCGAAGTCCGACCGCGAACGTCATCCGACACGAAACTCCCAGGGGGAGTTCTTATTTCGTGTTCGTTGATTACTCCATTTCTCACACCCTAGGAGGGTGAACCGTGCTGAAGCACAAGACTCTGACGCTCTCGGGCGTCAAGACCGCCGGCCTGGCCGATGGCCAGTTCGAGGGGTTCGCCTCGGTATTCGACTACCTGGACAGTCAGGGCGACGTCGTGCGCCGTGGCGCGTTCGCGAAGTCGCTCGACGCCGGCCGCGTGACCCCACTCATCTGGGAACACCAGAGCAAGGATCCCCGCGCGTTCGTCGGTGAGGTCAAGTCCGCGGAGGAGACCGCCGAGGGCCTCCGCATCGTCGGCCAGTTCGACATGGACACCGAGGCCGGCCAGGCCGCCTACCGCCAGGTGAAGGCGCGCCGCGTGGGTGCGCTGTCCATCGGCTACGCGGTCCGAAACCAGCGCAAGAGCGCCGACGGCGCCAACGAGCTACTGGACTTGGACCTGGCCGAGATCTCCATCGTGAGCCGGCCGGCCAACGACCGCGCCCTCATCGGCGCAGTGAAGTCCGACGACTCGGGGACCCGTAACGCGGCCATCGTCGCGGCCCGGGCCGCCCTGGCCAAGGCCACGGGCACCACCGAGACCGAGGACAAGCCCGAACCGTTCTACGACGACCAGGCGACCGACAAGACGCACGGGGAACGCCTCCTCGATGCTCTGGCCGCCGCGACGGCATCGGCTGAGGCTCTCATCAGGGAAGCCGAGGACGAGGGCCGTGATCTCACCGAGGACGAGGAGGCCGAGGTCACCAAGCGCCTGGACTACCTCGCCCTCACCAAGGCCGAGATCCAGGCGTGGGCGGACATGCCCCCCGAGCAACGCCACGGCACCCAGTACCACCACGACGTCATCGGTTCCAAGGCTCTGACGGACGCCGAGTTCGAGGACCGTTGGGGCACACGGGAAACCGCCATCGAGAAGTTCCGCCATTTCGACGCCTCGGGCGTCGGCATCACCACCAAGACCAAGGCCAAGGAGGCCCCCACCGTGGACACCACCGACAAGTTCCTCACCCTCGGCAGCGGACGCAAGGCCGCCGCCTCGACCGTCGCTAACAAGATGGCCGGCTCCGGCTCCGCGAACGCCTTCCAGGGTGGCGACCTGGGCACCGGGACCAAGGCCCTGACCACCTCGGGCCAGATCACCACCGACGTCCCGGTGGCTCCGACGGTCATCCCCACCGGGCGCCCCGCGGTGTCTCTCCTGGACGTCATCCCCACCGTGCGGCGTACCACCCCGCAGTACCGCTACATTCGCCAGATCTCACGCGCGCTGAACGCGGCCGCGGTGGCCGAGGGCGCCGAGAAGCCGGTGTCCACAATGGGCACTGAGACGGTGGACGGGAACGTGACCGTCGTGGCCCACCTCTCGGAGCCACTGGATAAGTTCGTCCTCACCGACGCGCCCCAGCTTCAGCGGTTCGTGGCCGATGAGTTGCTCTACGGCCTCGACGTCGCCATTCAGGCCCAGGTCCTCACCGGCACGGGCGTCGGAGCGAATCAGACCGGCATCCTGGCCACCTCCGGGGTCCAAGTGCAAGCTTTCGACACGTCGGCCATCGTCTCGATTCGCAAGGCCATGACCAAGGCCGAGTCCCTCGGGTACGCCCCCGGTGTCGCGGTCCTGCGCCCGGAGGACTGGGAGGCCATCGAACTGACCGCCACCTCCGACGACGCGGTGGCCTTCCGCGGGGTCCCCATCGACCTCCTGGAGCGCAAGCTCTGGGGCCTGCGGGTGGTGCTGAACACCGCCCTCCCCGCCAAGACAGGACTGGTCCTGGACCCGTCGGCGGTGTCCATCGACAACCTCGGCGGCATCGACGTCGAATGGACCGCCGAGGCCGGCGAACTGTTCCAGCGCAACCAGGTCCAGGCCCGCGTGGAGACCCGGATCGGCGTCTCGGTCTACCAGCCCGCCGCGATCTATCGGGTGGCCACCGCCGCCTGACCCCGTCCCGTCCCCGAGGTCCCGCCCCCCGAGGTGGGGCCTCGGGGACGGACCCGTATCCGCAACGAGAGAAGGAACACCATGGGTCTCTGGGAGTCGGTGATGGACTTCGGTGGCGGCCGGCTGGACGGGGAGATGACCTCCTCGGGGTCGGGCGCCCGCATCCGGGCCGGCGTGAAGGATCTCCCTGTGGTGGGGGACGTGAACCTCGTGGACGTCCAGGTCCCTGGGTTCGCGAACGGGGGTGTCGTCGGCCAGGCCTCGGCGGAGGACCCGCGGGCCAAGCTGGCCGCACTCCAGGCCCGCGCCCGACGTCGGCGCCCGGGTGGTCGGGCCTCGGCACCGACGCGCGGTTCGTCCTCCTCACCGAGGCCGGCCGCGCCTACCCACCAACGAGGTAGTGGCGGGCACGGCATCGGCGCCGGCCTACTGCTCACGCCGGGGATCGGCATGGGTGGGCCAGGAGGTCAGGGCCTCCGGAAGAAACACGAGTGCGCGCCGGGTATACCGTGCCCGTCCTGCGCGGCCGGCTTCACCATCCCCGTTCTCTGACAACACTATTCGGACCTCGGAAACCCTCGTCCCCTCATCGGGGCGGGGGTTCCGTCGTCGGTCAGTCCAGCGGGTCGTTGTCCCCGAACGGGTCATCGACGCCGCTATGCCGAACCTCAATCGAGCGGAGCATCGCGCCGTTCGGCCCGAATATCGTCACCCGGACGGGCGGGTCGTCGTCCTCTGGAAGGTCGTCGGCGCGCCCCTCGCGGTATCGCCGAATACGTTCCCGAGACCACTCGATTGCCGCCTTCGCGGCCGCCTGGGTGCCGGCCCACGCGGCGCCTCCGACCACCCCACTCGCGGCGAACAGCGCGATGGTTTCGAGACCGAACCCCATCCCTCCGGGTTCGCGGAAGTAGAGGGCCTCGGTCCCGATGCCCTCGGCGCGTAGGTATCCCGGCAGTTCGTCAATCATCGCGGCCTGTTCGGGCGTCAGGCGGTCGGTCCGACCCAGCACTTCCACACGGACGGCCCCGAGGGCTTCGGTCTCGGACTCTGCCACGGGTCTCATCCTCCAGTCGTCGTGCGTATTTCGGTGAGGGCGGCCCGGGCCTTGGCAGGCCGGAGACGCGGAATCGTTATCGCACACCTATTGCACAAACACGAATGACCAGCACATAAGTGCTGGTCATAGCGTCGGGCTGACAGGATTTGAACCTGCGACCACTTGACCCCCAGTCAAGTGCGCTACCAAACTGCGCCACAGCCCGTTGCTCCCTGGAGAAGCGGAGCGATGTAAAGCCTAGCCGACGAGCACGGTTCCGAACCAATCGCCTGGTCAGGCCTCATTTCGGGCCGGTGGCCAGATGTAGTGCGTCGTTGCTTCTGCCGCCACGAAGCGCTACATCTGACACCGGCTGCTAGACGGTCGAACGCTTCTTGAAGAAGATCCACCCGGCGGTCACCAGAACGGCACCCACAAGGGAGCCGATGATGCCACTCGGGCGGAGCTCGAGGCCGTCGCCCGAGAGCAGGCTGATGAGCAGTCCGCCGACGAAGGAGCCGACGATGCCGGCCACCAGGGCGAGACCCCAGTCGACGGTGCGCAGGTTCTTGCCGCCGAGGAGGATCTGCGCCAGGGCGCCGATGACCATGCCGAAAACGATGATTGCCAGGATGAGCACGAGACGCAGTATCTCACAGCAGGTGTCGTGCGCCACCGGCACGCGACACGTCCACCGGAGATGGGCAGGTCCGCCACCTGCGCGGTGGCGGACCTGCCCAACGGTGGTGGAGTCGCCGGACGGTGATCAGCGTTTGCGGCGCTGCTCCCGCTTGTCGCGGACGCGGACGTTGATCCGGACGGGCGAACCGTCGAAGTTGAATTCCTCGCGCAAGCGCCGCTCCAGGAACCGGCGATAGCCCGCCTCGAGGAAGCCGGTGGTGAACAGCACGAAGGTCGGCGGCCGCACCGAGGCCTGGGTCGCGAACATCACGCGCGGCTGCCGGCCACCGCGCAGCGGCGGCGGATTGGCGGCGATGACGTCCTTGAGCCAGTTGTTCAGCGGGCCGGTCGAGATGCGCTTGTCCCATGAGTCGAGCGCGGATTCCAGTGCGGGGACCAACTTCTGGACGGCCCGGCCGGTCGACGCCGAGATGTTCACCCGACGCGCCCATGGCACGCGGGCCAGCTCGCGGTCGATCTCCTTGTCCAGCTGGTACCGGCGGTCCTCGTCGACGAGATCCCATTTGTTGAACGCGATCACGAGGGCGCGGCCGCTCTCGATGATGAGCGACAGCACCCGCAGATCCTGTTCGGTGATCGGTTCCGACGCGTCGATCAGCAGGATCGCCACCTCGGCCGCGTCGAGCGCCGACCGCGTCCGCAACGACGCGTAGTACTCGTGGCCGCTCGCGGTCCGCACCTTGCGGCGCAGACCGGCGGTGTCGACGAAATTCCAGGTCTTGCCGCCCAGTTCGACGAGTTCGTCGACCGGATCCACGGTTGTCCCGGCGACATTGTCGACCACCGACCGCTCGGTGCCGGTGAGCTTGTTCAGCAGCGAACTCTTGCCGACGTTCGGCTTGCCCACCAGGGCGACGCGACGCGGGCCACCGAGAGTCGGTGCCTCCCGCGGGGTCTCGGGCAGCTTGTCCAGGATGATGTCGAGCAGATCACCGGCGCCGCGGCCGTGTGCGGCCGACACCGGATACGGCTCACCGAGTCCCAGCGACCACAGCGACGCGGTGTCGGACTCGAGTCGCTCGCTGTCGACCTTGTTGGCACACAGGATGACCGGGGTCTTCGAGCGTCGCAGGACCCGTGCGACAGCCTCGTCGGTCGCGGTCGCGCCGACCGTGGCGTCGACGACGACGACGATCGCGTCGGCGGTGCGCATCGCCAGCTCGGCCTGCGCGGCGACGGCCTGCTGCAGGCCCTTCGCGTCGGGTTCCCAACCACCGGTGTCGACGACGGTGAACCGCCGGCCCGACCACGACGCCGCGTACGACACCCGGTCCCGGGTGACGCCGGGGATGTCCTCGACCACGGCTTCACGACGCCCCAGGATGCGGTTGACGAGCGTCGACTTGCCGACGTTCGGCCGCCCGACGATCGCGACCACCGGCATGTGTTCGACACCGGACGCGTCGTCGGCTCCCCCGACATCGGTCAGTTGCCAGTCGGATTCGTCCGACCAGGTGCCGTCGCCGGGTAGCGCCGCGAGGTCGTTCGAGTAGTCGTCACTCACCGTTCCACTGCTCCGATCCGGGTCGCGACGAGGCCGCTCAGTTCCGCGAGCACCTCGTCGAGGGTCTTGTCGCTGGTGTCGACGACGGTCGCGTCGTCGGCCGCGCGCAACGGCGAGACCTTGCGTGTCGAGTCGAGATGGTCGCGCCGGTTCACGCTCGCCAGCACCGCGTCGTAGTCGCTGTCGCGACCGCCGGCGAGATTCTGCTTGTGCCGGCGCTCGGCCCGCGCCTCGGGTGTCGCGGTGAGGAAGATCTTGACGTCGGCGTCGGGGAACACCACGGTCCCGATGTCGCGCCCCTCCACGACCACGAACCGGCCCTGCGCGTTCTGCTGTTGTAGTGCAACCAGTTTGGTGCGCACCTCGGGTACCGCCGACACCGCGGAGACGGCGCTGGTGACGTGGTCGGTGCGGATCGGCCCGGAGACGTCGCGCCCGTCGAGGAAGACCTTGGCGCCGTCCCCATCGGGGACCAACTCGATGGCGACGTCGGCGACCACGCGGGCGATTCCGGCTGGATCATCCAGCGCGACACCGGCATCGAGAACGGCGAGGGTCACTGCGCGGTACATCGCGCCGGTGTCGAGATAGCTGGCGCCGACCTCGGCGGCCAGGAGTTTGGACACCGAGGACTTGCCCGTGCCGGCCGGACCGTCGATGGCAACGACATGCGTCGTCCCGCCGGCGGACTCCGATGCTCCGTCGCTCACAGGCCGACCGCCTTGTACAGTCCACCGACCTCGTCGTTGCCGAGGACGCGCAGGCTGCCCGGGCGCTGCTCACCCAACGCGACCGAACCGACATGGGTGCGAACCAGTTTGACGACAGGGAAGCCGACCTCGTCCATCATGCGCCGCACCACGCGGTTGCGACCCTCGTGGAGGGTGATCCGCACCAGCGACTGGCCCTCGTGGACCTCGATCACGGTGAACTTGTCGACCGTCACCGGGCCGTCGTCGAGTTCGACGCCCTCGCGCATGCGACGTCCGATCCCGCGGGGCACCTCGCCCTTGAGCGTGGCGAGGTAGGTCTTGGGCACCTCGAAGGACGGGTGCATCAACCGGTGCGCGAGTTCACCGTCGTTGGTCAGCAGCAGCAGACCCTCGGTGTCGGCGTCGAGGCGGCCGACGTGGAACAGACGCTGACCGGCCATGACCCGCTCGGCGACCACATCACCGACGCAGGGACGGCCCTGGTCGTCGGACATCGTCGACTGCCAGCCCTTGGGTTTGTTGAACGCCAGGTACTGCCGGGTCTCGTCCATGATCACGCGGGCACCGTCGACGCGGATGATCGCGGTGTCCGGGTCGATGCGCAGCCCCTGCTCGGTGACGATCTCCCCGTCGACCTCGACACGACCCGCCGCGATCAGCTCTTCGGCGCCGCGGCGCGAGGCCACCCCCGCCTGGGCGAGCACCTTCTGCAGGCGGACGCCGTCTTCGACGTAGTTGGCGCCGGCACCCTCGCCGTGCTCAGGTGTCTGGTGCCGCGCCGGTCGGGCGTTGTTCAGCCGGATCCGGCCCACTTCGGCGTTCGGCTTCGACGACCCCTTGCGGTGGGTCTTCTTGGTTCGCGGCTGTTGTGCGGGCGCGCCCTTGCGGCGTTTTCCCGGTGAGCCATCTCGGCCAGCGGATGCCATGTTCTCTCAGTCCTGTGAGTCGGTGGTGGTGCCACCGTCGATGATCAGTTCATTCGAGTCTGACGGTTGGGTGGACAGTTTGGCGAATCGGGGATCCGAGAGCAGCTCCTCGTCGAGGTCGTCGATCAGGTCGACGTCCGGCAGCAGGGGCGCCAGATCGGGCAGTTCCGACAGTGACGCCAGCCCGAGCCGTTCCAGGAAGAGTTCGGTGGTGGCATAGGTCGTCGCGTTCGTGGTCGGTTCGCTGCCGACCTCGTTGATCAGTCCGCGAGCGACGAGGGTGCGGATCACGCCGTCGACGTTGACGCCGCGGATGGCGCTCACCCGTGCCCGGGTGACCGGTTGCCGGTAGGCGATGACCGCCAGCGTCTCGAGCGCCGCCCGCGTGAGCTTCGACCGCGCGCCGTCGAGCAGCAGCCGCTCCACGTAGGGGGCGTACTCCGCCCGGGTGTAGTAGCGCCAGCCGTCGCCGGCGAAGCGCAGATCGATGCCGCTGCCCGACGCCGTGAGCTCCGACGACATGGCGTTGAGTGTCTCCCGGACCCGCGTGCGGTCCTGGTCGACGGCGTTCGCTAGTTCTTCGGTGGTGACCGGTGTGTCCACGACGAGCAGCACCGCCTCCAGGGCGGAACGGAGTCGCGCGTCATCGAGGTACTCCCCGTCTCCGTGCAGAGCGGTCTGCTCGGGTTCGGCCGGTCCCGGGTCCTCTCCCTCGGCTGCGCCGGTCGGGTCGAGGTGGTCGACCTCGGGGGCGTGATCAGTCATCCGTAGTCCTCTGCCTTGTCGATGCGCAGGTCGTCGGCACCGCGCTCCCCCGTCCACATCACCGCGAGATCGCCGAGTGCCTCGGGTTGTTCGAAGGTGATGGCCTGCTCCCGGAACAACTCGAGCAGGCCGAGGAAGCTACCGACGATCTCCAGCACGTTCTCGCAGTCCGCGGTCAGCTCGCCGAAGGTCAGCCATGTGCCCGGTACGGCACTGAGCAGCGACGCCATCCGACGTGCCTGGCCCGGAACCGACACCTTCTGGACGTCGTGCAGATGGTCGAGGCCGACGGTCGGCACCGGACGCGGCGTCAGCCCCGCCGCGGCGACCTGCGCGAAGCCGTCGGCGTCGACACCGAGGGTGACCTCCGGCAGCAGATCCTCGAAGCGCTTCTCGAGCGACACCGCGCGTGGGTAGCGCTGCAGGGCGGCGGCCTCGAGCTCGCCGAACAGGGCGGCGACCTGCTTGTAGGCGCGGTATTGCAGCAACCGCGCGAACAGCAGGTCCCGGGCTTCGAGGAGTGCGAGGTCCTCCGGATCATCCACCTCGCCGGAGGGCAGCAGGCGAGCCGCCTTGAGATCCAGCAGCGTCGCGGCTACGACGAGGAATTCGGTGGTCTGGTCGAGCCCCATCTCCGGGCCGAGTTCGCGGGTGTAGGCGATGAAGTCGTCGGTCACCTCGTGCAACGCCACCTCGGTCACATCGAGGCGGTGCTGCGAGATCAGGTTCAGCAACAGGTCGAACGGACCCTCGAAGTTGCGCAGCTTGACCCGGAAACCGGACTCCTCGGCACCGACGTCGGACGACGCTTCCGTCGAGCTCGAAGCGGCTTCGGGCACAACCGAATCGGACGCGACGGGTTCGGAGAAGGCGGTTTCGGACACGGCGGGTTCGGGGACTGCCTGGTCGGTGCCGGTCGTCATGCGGGTGTGACGTTGCGGGCGATCACCTCGCGTGCGAGCGCCCGGTACGCCTTGGCGCCGGCCGACCTCGGCGCCCAGGAGGTGATCGGTTCCCCGGCGACGCTGGTCTCCGGGAACCGGACGGTGCGGGCGATGACGGTGTCGTAGACCGCGTCGCCGAACACCTCGACGACGCGGGCCATCACCTCACGGGAGTGCAGTGTGCGGGCGTCGAACATGGTCACCAGGATGCCGCCGAGGTCCAGGCGAGGGTTGAGCCGGTCGCGCACCTTGTTGATCGTGTCGGTGAGCAGAGCCAGCCCGCGCAGGCTGAAGTACTCGCACTCCATCGGGATGAGCACGGTGTCGGCGCAGGCCAGCGCGTTGACGGTGAGCAGCCCCAGCGACGGCTGGCAGTCGATGAGGACGACGTCGTAGCGGTCGAGCACGGGATGCAGTGCCCGGCCGAGCGACTGCTCGCGACCCACCTCGGTCACCAGCTGGATCTCCGCGGCCGACAGGTCGATGTTGCTGGGCAGCAGGTCGAGACCGTCGACGCGGGTCCGCATCAGGACCTCGTCGGTGGCCACCTGCGGCGGTACGAGCAGGTTGTATACGGTCTGTTCCAGCTCGTGATGCGGCACACCGAGTCCCGCGGACAGCGCACCCTGCGGGTCGAGGTCGACGAGCAGGACCCGACGACCGTATTCGGCAAGCGCCGCACCGAGATTGATGGTCGACGTCGTCTTGCCGACGCCGCCCTTCTGATTGCAGACCGCGATGACCGTGGCGGGTCCGTGACGGTCCAGCGGAGCGGGCTCGGGCACGTCGCGATACGGCCGCCCGGTGGGGCCGATCTCGTCGGCATCGTGCTCGGCCTCTTCGGTGTCGTTTCCGGGCGACACCTGGATGCTGTACTGATCTCCCGGACGGGCGCCAGACCCTCCCGGACGGGCGCCAGACAGGGGTGCGCTCGGAGTGGTCACGTGTCCGCCGCTCCCTTCGCTGTTCGATGCCGCTTCTCGGTGGTTCAGTTGTCCGTCCACGGCCGAGCCTCGTATCAGCCTAGGACATCTCCCCGGTCATCCCGGCGTCGGCGCGCCCGGGGGATCCGCGGGGTCAACGCGCCCTCGGATGGGCGACGGCATAGACCTCCCGCATCGTGTTGACCGTCACGAGCGTGTACACCTGCGTGGTGGTGACCGAGGCGTGGCCCAGGAGTTCCTGCACGACGCGGACGTCGGCGCCGCCGTCGAGCAGATGGGTCGCGAAGCTGTGCCGGAGGGTGTGCGGCGAGACCGCCTTGTCGAGGCCGGCGCGCTCGGCCGCGGTGACGAGCACCTGCCAGGCGCTCTGCCGCGAGAGCCGCCCGCCGCGCGCGTTCAGGAACACCGCGGGCGTCGCCCGTGACACCAGCGCGGGTCGCCCGCGGACGAGGTACGCCTCGAGTGCCTGGACGGCGGGCCCGCCGAGCGGCACGAGACGCTCTTTGCCGCCCTTGCCCCGGAGGCGAACCGCGCGCATGTCGTCGAGATCGAGATCGTCGAGATCGAGGGAGGTGGCCTCGGAGATCCGCGCCCCGCAGCTGTAGAGGAACTCCAGCAGCGCGCGGTCCCGTAACCCGCGCGGATGGTCCTCGACGCCGGCCGAATCGAGAATGGCCAGCACCTCGTCGACCGGCAGGGATTTCGGCAGGCGCCGCGCCGCGCGCGGCGGCCGGACATCGTGTGCGACGTCGGTCGGCACGATCCCCTCGTCCACCGCGAACTTGTGAAAACGCCTGGTGGCGACGAGAGTTCGCGCGATCGAACTGTCCGCGAGCGGGGCGAAGCCCGCCTCGGCGTCACCGCGACGGAGTTCGACGAGGAATTCGCGGATGTCTTCTTCGGTCACGGCGTCGAGTGACGGGATCCCCCGCCGGTCGAGATACCCGCGATACCTCTCTAGATCGCGCCGGTAGGACGACACCGTGTTGGCCGCCGCACCCCGCTCCACCGTCAGGTGATCGAGGTAGCGCGCGATGTCGGCGGCCAGGGTCACGACCGGCGGCCCCGATCGTCGGCACGTCGGTTCCGTAACGCGGTCGGCTCGTCCGGCCACGGGGCGTCGACGCCGCGGAGGCCGGCCGTCGACCCGCCGGATGCGGCCGCGGCCAGGATGCCGGCCACGCTCGTCGCGTTGACGATCTCCCCCGACAACACCTTCGCGACGGCGTCGTCGAGCGGCACCCACTCGATCGACATGTCGGCTTCCTCGTCGACGCGTTCGGCCGCGTCGAGATGGTGCAGCCCCTCGGCGAGATACAACCGCAGCGCCTCGTCGGTGAAGCCGGGTGACAACGCGAGGTCGACCAGGACGTGCCACGAGTCGGCGGCGAGGTCGGCCTCCTCGGCCAACTCGCGCTGCGCGGCGGCCAGGGGTTCTTCGTCGGCCTGATCGAGCAACCCGGCGGGCAACTCGAGCAGACGTCGGCCGATGGGGTGACGGTACTGCCGCACCATCGCCACCCGGCCGGCGTCGTCGCGCGCCAGAATCGCGACGGCGCCGAAGTGTTCGACGACCTCACGCTCGGCGACGCGCCCGCCCGGCATCTCGACGTCGTCGACCCGGAGGGTGATGATCGCGCCGTCGTAGACGGTGCGGCTGTCCTTGACCTCGAAGTCGTGGCCCAATGCGGTCAGTCCCTGCCGGCAGGGTCGTCGAGGACTGCCTCGCCCAGCCCGGCGACCGGTTCCACCGTGACCGCGTTGACGGCGGCCACCGCGTCCGCGGGAGCGTCGTTCGACTCGTAGTCGTCGCCGAGGTCGACCGGAAGACGTTCGGCCGCCTTGTACTTCAGGGCCGCCTCGATGAACGACCGGAACAGCGGATGCGGCCGGGTCGGCCGGCTCTTGAGCTCCGGGTGTGCCTGCGTGGCAACCAGGTACGGGTGCACCGACTTGGGGTACTCGACGAATTCGACGAGGTGCCCATCGGGCGAGGTACCCGAGAACACGAGCCCGGAGTCGGCGATCTTGTCGCGGTAGGCGTTGTTGACCTCGAAGCGATGACGGTGACGTTCGGACACTTCCCGCGTCCCGTACGCCTCGGCGACGACGGACCCGGCCTTCAGCACGGCGTCGTAGGCACCGAGTCGCATGGTGCCGCCCAGGTCGGCGTCGCCGGCCACCGCGTCGGCCTGATCGGCCATCGTCGAGATCACCGGGTGCGGGGTTCCTGGGTCGAACTCGGTCGAGCTGGCCTCGTCGAGGCCGACCGAGCGGGCCGCCTCGATGACCACACATTGCAGCCCGAGGCACAAGCCCAGCAGCGGGATCCCGCGCCGCCGTGCGTACGAGATGGCACCGACCTTGCCCTCGATGCCGCGGATGCCGAAACCGCCGGGGATCAGGATCGCGTCGACGTCGCCGAGGGCGGCCTGCGCGCCGGCTTGGGTGGCGCACTCATCCGACGGCACCCACTTGATCTCGGTGCGCGCCTTCCAGGCGAAGCCACCGGCGCGGATGGCCTCGGTCACCGACAGGTAGGCGTCGGGGAGATCGACGTACTTGCCGACCAGCGCGACACGCACTGTCTCGCGCGGCTCGTGCACACGGCGGAGGAGCTCGCCCCACACCGTCCAGTCGACGTCGCGGAACGGCAGACCGAGCTTGCGGACGACGTAGGCGTCGAGGTGCTCGCTGTGGAGCACCTTCGGGATGTCGTAGATCGACGGGGCGTCGGGGGTGGAGATCACGCCGTCGAGTTCGACGTCGCACATGAGCGCGATCTTCTTCTTGAGCCCTTCGGGCACATCGCGGTCGCAGCGCAGGATCAGCGCGTCGGGCTGGATGCCGACGTTGCGCAGCGCGGCGACCGAGTGCTGGGTCGGCTTGGTCTTGAGTTCCCCCGACGGCGCGAGGTAGGGCACGAGCGAGACGTGCAGGAAGAAGACATTGTCGCGGCCGACGTCGTGGCGCACCTGGCGCGCGGCCTCGATGAACGGCAGCGACTCGATGTCGCCGACCGTGCCACCGATCTCGGTGATGACCACATCGGGCACTTCACCGTCGGCGTCGGGTTCGGCCATGGCCAGCACGCGCGACTTGAGCTCGTCGGTGATGTGCGGGATGACCTGAACGGTTTCACCGAGGTACTCGCCGCGGCGCTCCTTGGCGATGACCGACGAATACACCTGTCCGGTGGTCACATTCGCCGACTGCGAGAGATTGCGGTCGAGGAAACGCTCGTAATGTCCGACGTCGAGATCGGTCTCGGCGCCGTCCTCGGTCACGAACACCTCACCGTGCTGGAACGGATTCATGGTGCCCGGATCGACGTTCAGATACGGATCGAGCTTCTGCATGGTGACCCGCAGGCCCCGCGAGGTGAGAAGCTGACCCAGGCTGGAGGCCGTCAGGCCCTTGCCCAGCGAAGAGGCGACGCCACCGGTCACAAAGATGTGCTTGGTGTCGTGTACATGGCGAAGTGGTCGCAAAAGAAGTGTCTCCCGTCGGCCGAATCGGGGCCGATGCCCTGATTACCTACGGGACTCCAGGGTAACACCACCGACGCCCGACGCCGCACCGCCACACCGTCGACGGGTGTGGCGGTGCTCGCGTGCGGTGGCGGACTCGATCTCAGGCGGCCGGTCGTCCGTCGGCACCGACGGTGATCGCGGTCGCGCCCGGGCCGGTGCCGTAGGAGCCGGTCGTCCCGTCGGCCTCGGCGGCCAGGGCGAGGATCGTCGTGATGAGACCCGTCGGCTGGTCGATGTTGTCGACGGTCGAGACCGCGTTGGCCAGCGACGGATCCGAGCGGACGATGGCGATCGGCGACCCGCCCGCCGCGGAGCCGGTGCGTCCGACCAGTACCCCGCCGACCCCGCGTGCCGACAGCGTGGCGGCCAGGCGGCCGACCAGCGTGCCCTGCGCACCGGAGTCCGGACCGAACTCGTCACCGGTCACCACCACCACCAGATCGGTCGGGGTGATCGCGTTGTCGGCGTAGTCGATGAACCCACCGTCGCGCAGTGTCGCCAGCCCGGTCCGACGGTCCCCGGACGACGCCGGTCGCGCTGTCTCGTTCGACAGCACGAGGGCCCCGAGCAGGTCCCCGACCCGGCCCCCGGAATCGGTCAGTTCCGCGCGCAGCATCGTGCCCGGCGGAATGGTCTGGTCGACGATCGTCCGCAGTTCCTCGGACTTGCCGTCGGTGAGCAGTGCGTCGGTCAAACCGATCTGTCCGCCGAATCGGGCACCGGCACCCGAGATCGATTCTTTGACCGCATCGACATCGGCATCCGCCGCGTTCGGTGCGGTGACCACCAGCACGGACTGCCCCTTGAGCTTGTTCGCGATCAGCCGGGGTGTGATGGCGAGGTCGAAGCTGTTGGAGGCGTTGAGCTTTGCGTTGAGATCGTCGCGCTCGCTCTCCAGGTCGCCGATGCGGTCACGACTCGTGCCGGTCATCGAGTTGACGCGGTCCCCGACGAATCCCGAACCCAGGAACAGTCCCAGGGCGAGCGCGAGGAAGACCGCGACCAGCGAGATCGCATGCTGTCGTAGCGAGATCATCGGCTACCGGTTCCAGACCTCTCGAGCCCAGTCGAGCAGCGCATTCCACTGCACGACGATCCAGTCGGTGATGTCGGTGCCCGCGTTCGACAGCAGCACGGCGGCGATGACGGCGACGAGTGCCGCGAGCACGACACACGCGATCGCGGCACCGGACACCCGACTGCGGTAGAGCGTGGCGACCGCCTTCGCGTCGACGAGCTTCTGGCCCACCTTCAGTCGGGTCAGGAACATCGACGGATTGCTCTCCCGGCGCGACCGGTCGAAGAAGTCGTCGAGCGATCCCGGGTAGCCGACGGTGACGATCAGGTCGGCGCCGTGGTAGTCGGTGAGCAGCAACGCGAGGTCGCCGGCCGACCCGGCGGCCGGGAACGTGGTGGCCCCGATGCCGAGGTCCTGAATGCGTTCGAGCCCGGTCGCATGTCCGTCGGTGTCGGCCGGAAGCACCAGCTGTGCACCGGATTTCAGCGTCGGAGTCTTCATGGTCTCGGGATCGCCGACGATGATCGACGGCTTGTACCCGGCCTTCATCAGCGTGTCCGCACCGGCTCCGACGCCCACCATGACGGGCTGGTACTCCTTGATGAACGGCTTCAGCGAGCGGAGGTCGGCAGCCCGGTCGGCACCTTCGCCGACGATGACGACGTGACGGCCTGCGACGTCGACGTCGATCTCCGGCACACCGACCCCGTCGATCAGCAGCGGCGACTCGCTGCGGATGAACTCGATCGTGTTGCCCGAGAACGCCTCGAGATGATCGACGAGGCCCGCCTTGGCACCGATCATGATGTCGGCGATGTCGCGCTCCTCGAGTTCGGTACCGAGGGCGAGTCGCCGTTCGCCGACGAGGAGCCGGTCGTTGTGGACCCGCACCTTGGCACCGTCCTTGACCCGCTTGAAGATCTCCGGACCCACATCGTCGAGCAGCACGATGCCGGAGGCCACCAGGACCTCGGGTCCGAGGTTGGGGTAGCGGCCGGTGATCGACCGCGAGGCGTTGACCACGGCCACGACGTTGGCCTCGACGAGCGCGTCGGCGGTCACCCGGTCGAGGTCGACCTCGTCGAGGATGGCGATGTCGCCCGGCCCGACGCGGTTGAGCAGCCGTTTCGTGTTCTTGTCGATTCTGGCGATACCGGTCACGCCAGGCAGTTCTTCGGTGTTACGCGCGAGCAGTGCAGGCATCTTCATGACGGCCATGATCGGCCGAAGGCACGCCTCAGCCGGGGAGGCGCGCCGTAACAGCAGCAACTTTTGTCACACACGCATCATGTGTTTCACCGTCCGCGGTGCTCAGTCGGCGGCGCGCTCCGCCTCCGCGGTGGCCAGCAGTTCCTCGGCATGGGCGCGCCCGGTGTCGGACTCCCCCAAGCCCGCGAGCATGCGGGCCAACTCCGCCACTCGCTCGCTGCGATCGAGCGTGCGCACACTGCTGGTGACGAGCGCCCCCTTCTTGCTCTTGCCGATGACCAGGTGGTTGTCGGCGAACGCCGCGACCTGAGGGAGGTGGGTCACCACGATCACCTGGTGTGCTCGTGCCAGCCTCGACAACCGCTTCCCGATCTCCACGGCCGCGCGACCACCGACCCCGGCGTCGACCTCGTCGAAGACCATCACCGATCCCGAGGTGGGTGCGGCGAGGACGACTTCGAGGGCGAGCATGACCCGCGAGAGTTCGCCGCCCGACGCCGATTTCGCGATGGGCAGCGGCGTGGCGCCGGGATGGGCGAGAAGTGCGAACTCGACCTTGTCCGCTCCGTCGGCGCCGGCGTGGGCGGCGGTGCCCGCGACGCTGACGGCCAGCCGGTCGTCGGGCGTCGCCGCATCCGGGCTGACCGCGACCGCCAGCGCCGAGTCCCCCATGGCCAGTCCCTTGAGCTCGCGAGACACCTTGTCGGCCATCGACTTCGCGGCCTTCGACCGCAGCGTGTGCAACTTGTCCGCCGCGGCCTGCACCTTGTCCCGGGCCGCCGTCGCGGCGACCTCGAGCTCCTCGATGGAGGCCCGTGGGTCCTCGATCTCCGCGAGCCTGGCCTCGGCCTTGTGGCGCCAGTCGATCACTCCGTCGACATCCGGCGCGTACTTGCGGACGAGCGTCTTCAGCTCGGCCTGACGGGCGAGCAACTTGTCGAGCTCCTCGGCGTCGGCGGGTAGGCCCGACGTGAAGGCGGTCAGTTCGGCGCCGACATCGGTGATGACGGTGAGCGCCTCGGCGACGCGCGGGACGAGATCACGCAGCGTGTCGTCGGCCGCGGTCTCCAGCAGCGTGCGCACTGTTCCGAGTCCTTCGATGACCGACGATCCCGAATCCCCGGCGACGATGGCGTGCGCCTGGTCGGCGGCACCACGGATGGACTCCAGGTCGGAGAGCCGACGGATCGTCGCGGTCAGCTCCTCGTCCTCGCCGGGCACCGGATCGACCGCGGCGATCTCGTCGATGCCGAACCGCAGCCGGTCGGCTTCCTGCGCGAGTTCCCGGTAGTTGGAGCGCCGGGCGTCGAGTTCGTCGAGGACCTCGACCCAGGCCGTTCGTGCCTTCCGGTATGAGTCCAGCGCCGCAGCCGCCTTCGGGCCGGCGAACGTGTCGAGTGCCGCGCGCTGGTGTTCGGGGCGGAGGAGCCGCAACTGGTCGTTCTGGCCGTGGATGGCCAGGACCGCCGTGGTGAGTTGGCCCATGACGCCCACCGGAACGGACCGGCCGCCCAGATGGGCGCGGGATCGTCCGTCGGCGCTGACCGACCGGACCGCGATGACGGTGTCGTCGTCGTCGAGTTCGGCTCCGGTGGAGTCCAGGATGTCGGCGACGACCGGATCCCGGTGCGCTCCGCCGTTGTTCGCGAGCCGGAACCGGCCCTCGACGACTGCCTTGGGGCTGCCGGTCCGGACGCGCGTCGCGTCGGCACGGGCACCGGACAGCAGGTGCAGGCTGGTGACGATCATCGTCTTGCCCGCTCCGGTCTCGCCGGTGAGCACCGTGAATCCCGGATGGAAGCGCGCCTGCGCCTCCTCGATGACACCGAGACCGGAGATCGAGATCTCTTCGAGCACGACTATGCCTGCCTCCCTCGCCATCCCGTGACCGGGAGGGCGAACTTGGTGACCAGTCGGTCGGCGAAGGGGTCGGAATCGATCCGGATCCAACGCACCGACCGTTCGCTGCGCACCACCTCGACCCGCGCTCCCGCGGGCACGTCGAGTGCGCGTCGGCCGTCGCACAGCGCCAGCGCGGACCGCCCGTTCTTGTCCACCTCCACCGCGATCCGCGATCGCGGACTCGTCACCATCGGCCGGGCGAACAGGGCGTGGGCGTTGTTCGGCACGACCAGGATGGCCTCGAGGTCGGGCCACATCACCGGCCCGCCGGCGGAGAACGCGTAGGCCGTCGACCCGGTCGGTGACGACACCAGCACTCCGTCGGCGCCGAAGGCCGAGACCGGCCGGCCGTCGACCTCGGTCACGAGCTCGAGGACACCGTTGTTGCTCGTGTTCAGGACCGCGACCTCGTTGAGCGCCCAGCTGCACGCGGTCGGCGGATCCGGGTCGGCCGGGTCCACGATGGCGATGTCGAGGGTCATCCGCGGTTCGATGCGGTAGTCCCGGGCGATCAGCTGGATCATGACCTCGTCGACGCGATGCGCCTCGGCCTCGGCGAGGAAGCCGATGTGTCCGAGATTGATACCCAGGACCGGGACCTCGGCGGGATAGGCCAGCTCGGCGGCCCGGAGGAAGGTGCCGTCCCCGCCCAGGACGATGACGAGTTCGCAGCCCTCTGCCGTCGCGGACTCGGCCGTCGTGACCTCGACGACCGCGCCGAGCGACCGCAGGTATTCGGGGTCGACCGGTACGTTGCGGGGACGGGGCGACTCGCCCTCGTTGTTCCGGTACAGCACATCGTGATCGGGGGCGTCGCGGTCGAGGGTGTCGTGGTCGACCACGCGCAGCGCGACGTCGGCGGCCGCGCAGTGGCGCGCGATCGCCTCGATGGTCTCGAGCACGTTCTCGCGTCCGGTGTGGGCGACCACCAAGAACTCGCGGGCACCGGTGTGGTCCGGTGCCGGATCGTCGGTCACTGGTGATCCCCTCCATCGAAGTGCGGTCTGGGACAAGTGCGGTGTCGGTACGGAGACGCGGGCCCAGCGGGTCAGCGCGGTCCCGCGGCGACCGCCTGTTCGATCATGGCCCGTAGTTCGTCCGGGGACCCGAGGGGGCGATCCGCGTCGGTCGAGTCCGCCCGGTCGACCCTATCGCTCCACCCCGACTCCTCGCCCGTCCGGTCGGCGAGCTCGTTGTGCAACCACAGGAAGTACTCGACGTTCCCCGACGGCCCGGGCAGCGGGCTCGCCACCACACCGCGCGTCCGCAGTCCGTGCGCGGCGGCCTCGGTCGCGACTCCGAGTACCGCCTCGGCGCGTAGCGCGGGATCGCGGACCACGCCGCCCGATCCGACCCGGTCCTTGCCGACCTCGAACTGCGGTTTGACCATCGGCAGCAGGTCGGCGCCCGGCGCGCAACAACGGGCCAGCGCGGGCAGCACCAGGCCCAACGAGATGAACGACAGGTCGGCGACCACGACGTCGACCGGGCCGCCGATGGACCCGGGCTCGAGGTGCCGGACGTTCGTCCGGTCATGGACCACGACGCGCTCGTCGTTCTGCAACCGCCAGATGAGTTGTCCGTATCCGACGTCCGCGGCGACCACCTCGCGGGCCCCGCGGCGCAGCAGCACATCGGTGAATCCCCCGGTCGATGCGCCGGCGTCGAGGCACCGACGCCCCTCCACCGTCAGGCCACCCGGCTCGAACGCCTCGAGCGCACCGAGGAGCTTGTGCGCGCCTCGTGACGCCCAGTCGTCTCGCGGACCCTCGTCGACGACGATCGGGGTGTCCCGGGTGACCCCGGTGGCCGCCTTCGACGCGATGGTCCCGTTGACCCGGACCGACCCGGCATCGACGAGCTCACGCGCCTGTTCGCGCGATCGGGCGAGACCTCGGCGGACGAGTTCGGCATCGAGTCGTGCTCTGGCGACCATGGTCAGAACCGCTCCCTCGTGGACGACTCCGGCGTCCGCACCGAGGCCGGTCTCATCGTCGGTCCACGGCGTCGAGGGCCGCGGTCAGCGAGTCATGGGCCTGTTCGAGAAGCGCCGCCTGACGTTCGAGCGCCGCCAGCGAGAAGGCGTCACCCGCCGATTCACGGATCTCGTCGACCTGCGCGAGGATCTCGGTGACCTCGGCCTCCACGTCGGGCAGCTCCCCGGCCCCATCGGCAATGGCGAATGCGTCGGCGACGGGGTCGAACTGTCGACGCGGCATCGCTCCCGGTGTGGGCCGGGACGGTCCTGGGTCAGCCGGGGAGGCGGTCGGGTGAGTCATCGTGGACCACGCTAGCCGACGACTGTGACACCGAGGGACTCGAGCTTGGTCCTCGCGGTTCCCTCTGCGATCACCCGCAAGTCGTCCGGATCCGCGGACCCGGCATCGACCGCGGCCCAGGTCGCGGCGGCGAGCGCGGGCACCAGTCCCGCCTCCGCGCCGGAACCGGCGACCCGCACGGTCGAACCCTCGACTGTGATGTCCCAATCGGGCCGGTCGGACACGCGCACGGCGTCGATGTCGACGAACAGGCCGGCGAGGTCGTCGAGAACGTAGGTGGGCCGCTGCTCCGGGGGCGCCGACAGCAGATCGTCGACCGTGCTCACACCGGTCAGGACCAGAGCGCTCTCGATACCGACGGCATGGCCGCCCTCGATGTCGGTGTCCAGCCGGTCCCCGACCACGAGCGGCGCACTCGCCCGAGCACGCGCGATCGCGTCGGCCATCAACGGTGCGGCGGGCTTGCCGGCCACCATGGGCTCCTTGCCCGTCGCGTTGCGCAGCGCGGCGACCATCGAACCATTCCCCACGAGCAGGCCCCGTTCGGACGGCAGGGTGGCGTCGATGTTCGTCGCGATCCACAGCGCGCCGGCCCGGATCGCGAGCGCCGCCTCCGACAGTTGCGCCCAACCGGTGTCCGGCGAGTGTCCCTGGATCACCGCGGCCGGTCGGTCGTCGGCACTACGCGTCACCCCGACACCGACTTCGCGGACTTCCTGCGCGAGTCCGTCGGTACCGATCACCAGTGCACGCGAACCCGGCTCGAGATGTTCGGACAGCAGCCGCGCGCCCGACTGTGCACTCGTGACGACGAGGTCGTCGGTCGCCTCGAACCCCAGCTCACGCAGGTGCGCGGCCACCTCGGACGGCCGCCGGCTCGCGTTGTTGGTCACGAAGAACCGCGGGATGTTCAGCCGGGCGAGGGCATCGAGCGCATTCGGCAGCGCGTGGTGCCCGGCGAACACCGTGCCGTCGAGGTCGAGGAGCAGTGCGTCGTGACGATCGACAAGGGTCACGGAATCGGACGGCGATGTGATGGCGGGTTCGGCCGCAGACTCGGTTCCCGACGACTCGTCCAGGGTGGCGAGGGGATTGGGCACCCCTTCCACGATGGTCGACTCGGCGATCACGTCATCGCCGGCATCTCCCTCTTCCTCGGCAACGGCTGACACCGCCACCGAATTCGAGGTCTGTGACAGGTCGGCCGTACCCGGAACGGCCTCGATGGTGTCCTTCTCGATGGTGTCGTTCTCGATGGCACCGGACGCAGCAGGTGAATCGATTGCGGGAGTGACATCGGGCGCAGGCGCCGAGGCGGGCGGGATCGGGTCCGCATCGGAGTCGATGTCCCTATCGACAGCCGGCACCGACAGCGGGCTGTCGAGCTCGCCTGGCGCAGCGCCGTTCACTCCCACACTCTCGGACGGCTGGTCGTCGTTGGCCAGCTCGGTCAGCCGGAACTCGGCATCGGTGACGTCGTCGACGTCGGCGGCCGCCGCGTTCATGAACCAGGTGATCGCGTCGTCGCGACGACCGGCAGCTTCCAGGGCAGACGCATATGCATAGAAGAGACGGGCCGGTCCGGTACCGAGCTGCCCGGGCTTGAGGTTCTCGGCCTGCAGCGTGACGACCGCTTTCTCCGGTTCACCGAGGTCCATGCGGGCACCGGCTTCGACGATCCGCATCTCGGTGGCATCGTCGCCGGTCAGTGACCGTCCCTCGTCACCGCGCGCGATCTCGACGGCACGTTCGGGGCGCCCGAGTCCGCGTTCGCAGTCGGCGATGAGCGGCAGCAGGGCCGGGTTGCCGGTGATGCGCTTGGCTGCGCGGAGTTCGGTCGCCGACTCCTGCCACTCGCCCGCGTTGTAGGCAGCGATGCCGACGGTCTCGCGAACGACGCCGACCCGGGAAGCACGGGCGCGAGCGGCACGTGCATGTTCCAGCGCCTGGACGGGATCCTCGAGCAGGATGCGCGACACCATCACCAGGTGCCGCGCGACGATCTCGGCGTTGGCCTTGTCGAGCGTCAGCAGATCACGGCGCACCTCGGGATCGAGATCCGACGCCGCGATGTCCTCGGGTAGCGGTGGCGCGGGCTGCCGGCTGCCGCGATCAGATCCGCGGTCACGCCCCGGACGATCATTCCGGCCACCTCGACCGCCATCCCGCTGTCCACGTGTGTCCCGCTGGCCGCGCCCGTCGCGGCGCGGACGATCACGATCACTCATAGCTGCCAATCTATGCCCTCGAACCTTGCTGAGTTGTGCCGCCCGGCGATGACGCATCAGGCGACCGACGCACGAGAAAGACCCCGTATCCGACGAAAGAAATCATCGAATACGGGGCCTTTCTGAAATTGTGTTCGGCGGTGTCCTACTCTCCCACACTGATTAGGGTGCAGTACCATTGGCGCTGGAGGGCTTAGCTTCCGGGTTCGGAATGGGGCCGGGCGTTTCCCCTCCGCTATAGCCGCCGTAACTTTGTGAAACAACTGTCACACAACAGTGTTTATTTGTTTGTTGTGTGTTGTTTCAGAAGTACATAGTGGATGCGAACACACCAAAACCGTGTTTGGTGATGTTGTGGGTGTTGTTGGTAAGTCCTCGGCCGATTAGTACCAGTCACCTGAACACATTGCTGTGCGTACAGTTCTGGCCTATCAACCCCATGGTCTGTGGGGGG